>DASXCC010000001.1:0-5962 GCA_036491415.1 Terriglobales bacterium
ACATTTTTTAGGAATGATTACGGAAAATGAGCACCTGGATAGAACTGTGCAAATTTGCAGGTTTCCTACGTCGCAGGGTTGGAACTGCGAATACGCCCCTTTGGAAAAGCCCGCTGCTCCAAGTACAACTTTCCCTATGGGAACCTACTTTGCAATCAATATGCCAAGACATAACATTACTTGACAACACAAGTAATTGTTATTGTTTCAATTACTTAAGTAACATATCAGTGAAAACATGTATTTATAGACACCTCGTATCTATTGTTATTTGTATATATAACGAGCGGATGCTTCTAAATTTGGAATATTTGCCGGAAATTTATGGCTGAGAATGCCGATCTTGTCGCGGAATTTCGAATTTAGTGGCTGGTTACAAAGTATCCAGTTCTATGGCGTACTTTTAACGGTGAGGTCGGAGGAGCATTTAAAACCTTCACTTCTATTCGATGGAAGTCGGAATCTGTACGGTAAGCTTGCGGATAATAGGCCAATAAATATTCAGTTCTTAACTCTTCGCTGATCTGCTGGAACGCCTGGTCAAGCTGATTCATGGACGAGGCATAAAAATATCGGCCTCCAGTGTCTTCGGACAGTTGAATCAACGCATGCTCGCCACCGGTGTCACGGCCAGCATTGGCTTCGATCGGGACGACAATAATGCTGTACAGAACGGCTTCAGCCTCCTGGGCGCGCCGTATGGCTTCCTTGTATGTGATTTGGCTGACGGTATCGCCGCCGTCAGTAATAACGACCATTACCTTCCTTCCCTGCCGCTTGTCTAAGGCTTCCGCGCCGAGATAAATCGCGTCATAGAGCGCCGTCGCCGCACCCACCTGAAGGTGTTCAATGGCATGGTCAATGTGCTTGAGGTCCGAAGTAAACGGGGTCACTTCATTGACGGTCTCGTTGAATTCGTAAACGGACAATCCATCCACCGGGCGCAGGATGTCATGTGCGAATTTGCGGGCGGATGCGAGCTCCAAAGGCAGGTCTTTGCGCGTGCTCAAGCTGGTATCCACCGCCAGGAGAATCGAGAGCGGAATTGCAGATTCACGGTCGAAAACTGAGATCTTCTGGAGCTTGCCGTCCTCAAACAACTGAAAATTTTCTTTTTGCAGGCCGCCGACAGGAGCGCCGTGCTCGTCGGTCACGGAGGTGAACACATTCACCAGCTTCACTCTTACGTTGATGGTGTCGGAGGAGTCTTGGGCGAATGCTGTGATGCTTAGGATGAGCAAACCCAGAATTATCGTCAGTTTCATTAGGCTTGCTCTATTTAGATGCCGCGGACAGTCTAGAAATTCCCCGCGTATTTATCAATTTCATCTTTCATACGTTTCATCCCGAAACACAAAAATGCCAGCGCCGCGAAGCGCTGGCATTCGGTAATTAGTTTCAGTGCTTATCTTTGCTGTGGTCGTCATGGCCGCTACGGCTGTCGCTATGTTGTGGTTGCGACTGCGGCTTTGACTCTGGACGATTGGCCGGCGGTGGAGAGCTGTGCTGATCTCTCTGCTGCTGCCAGTTGTGGAACTTCTGCTCCTCGTTTTGCTGCTGCTGAGGATTGCGTTCCTGCGGAGGTGGCGCCTGCCGAACATTGGAACGCTGCTCGTTTTGCTGTTGCTGCGGCGGCTGTGATTGTGGCCGCTGTTGTTGCTGTTGCGGAGTAAACGTCCGGAAGCCGCCTTGTCCGTTTTCCTGTCCCTGGCGGTCCGTACTCTGAGGACGCGGGATATTGTGCGTCGGCTGCCCATTGTTGCCATTGGTCGGCGAATTCTGTAGCGGCTCCGGATTATTGTTTACCCGAATTCCCGGCTGCGCCGGCTGATTCGGGGCCGTCGGATTATTGCGCGGCACCTGCGTTGGTTGCTGTTGCTGATTCTGCTGTGGTTGGTTCTGTTGAGGTTGCGGATTTCTATTCGCCTGGAACCCCGGTTGTTGCGGCTGGTTGGGAGCGTTCGGCGCATTCCGCGGCGTTGGCGGTTGTTGCGCGACACCCGGGCGCTGGGGTTGATTCGGCGCTCGCGGAGTCCCCGGACGTTCGTTTTCAATGTTGACGCGTTGCTGCTGCGGTTGTGGTTCGAATGACGGCCGTTGCGGCATGACTGGAACGCGTGTTCCCACAACCGGACGATTCATCACTTGTGCCGGAGGATGGAGTGTCACTGGACGTCCTGCGCCGATTACACTCGGGCGTCCCGGTTGCGCGTCAACACGCCGCGTTACCGGAGCCTCCACGATCGTCTTCTCATCCACGCGAACAATATTTCTATTCACGGGGCGCGCATTCACAAATGTATCGCGCGAAACTACCGTGACGCCGTTATTCACGCGCTGGTTTACGTAATTAATCCGCGTTACGTTCGTCGTGCGCGAGTTGTACACGTTGTAAACGTTCGTGACCTGCGTGACATTCACGCGCGTGTTCGTCACATTGATATTGTTCACGTACACGCGGCTGGTGCGATACCACGGAACGTAAACTTCGCCCGGCCCCAGCGGGAACCATCCCACACCGGGTCCGCCGCCTACGCCGACCGACACACCGAATCCCCGGCCGCCGACGAATGCCACAAGAGCTGGCGAATAGACGGGACGCACAGCAATCGGGCCGGGCACCCAGCACCACGAATTCTGCACATACGCCCAGCGGCCGTAGTGGAATGGAGCGAAACCCCAGGGTTCATCTTCGACCCAGGTCCATCCCCAAGGTGAAATCCAAACCCAGTGTCCATCACGATACGGAGCCCAATCGACGGCAATTCCCGCCGGAGTCCAAACCGGACCATAGCCATCTACATAGTGCCAGTGTCCATATTCGTCGAGGTCCTGATAGCCGGTTGTTTCGGTGGAAATATAGTTCGCGGATTCGTCACGATCATCCTGCTGATCGCGCTGTAAAGCCCAATTGTCGAATTCGTCAGAGTTGGGAAGCTGCGCAATTTCATGATCGAGCTGATCAGTACCGCTAAAACGCGCCTGTTGATTGGCAACCACCGTGTAGGAATATCCGCCGCCGGTAACTTCACCGCGGCCTTGCCGAACAGTGATCAGAGTTTCGTTGCCATCGGGATTTACATCAATGCGGTATTCGCCCGTGTGCTGAATATCGAAGGCGAGATTCGGGGTATCCACTTCAAACGTATCGCCGTCATCCATATGGCGCACACGCACAATCAATGCACCTGCGGAAAGACGCAATTGCGTCGTCTGATCATTCAGCGTAAGAAACGTGAGGCTGGTTTCGGAATCAATACGAATAGCGGTAGAACCGACATGTAATTCGGCGCGGGAATTTTTATCAGCCCAAAGATTGTCGCCACTGGTAAGCGGGCGATTCAGAACAGCATTGATCCAGTCGCCTTGACCACCGGGCTGAAAGGAAACGGATCCGTTGGTGTAGTTCAACTGCGCAATGCGATTCGGCGGATCCTGGCTAGGATCCACATTCTGATCTTGGTCTTGGTTTTGACCTTGGTTCTGATCTTGATTTCCTGGATATTGAGCCGGTCCTTGATCCTGATCTTGATCCTGAGGCTGCGCCTGTTCTTGCGGTTGCGCTTGAGGCTGCGCCTGATTTTGCTCGGGCGGATTGGTATCATTCTGTGCCGCAATTGGCCGCACCGCCGTAAACGTCAAAACAAACGCAATCACCAAGCTGTAAATCGTCCAACTTTTTTGCCTTCTCATCGCTCCCGCTCCTCGGTTCCACGTAGAACCATCTCTTCAACAAGGCTACTAATACAAACACCATATATGGCAATTTGTTCTTCCATGCTAACTACTTTAATCCACAACAAAAATGGCCAGTTTCTCTAAGAAACTGGCCAGAATTGGTTAGTATCGCGGATCAAGCGACAGGTTGCTCTGTAAGTACTTTTTCCCGTTGCTCGGCGTCTTGTTTTTCCTCGACTTCGCCCGCGGGAATGGCAATTCGCAGAACTTCCAGAATCGACGTCACGTAATGGAGGGTGATATTTTCCAGTTGTTCCGGCGTCAGATCTTCCTCGACGTTGGTCTTGTTTTCAGCGGGGAGAATTACGTCACGCACGCCCGCACGTTTTGCGGCGAGAACTTTTTCTTTCACGCCTCCGATAGGCAGCACATTTCCGCTGAGCGTAATTTCTCCTGTCATCGCCGTCAGAGGACGAACCGGTCGCCCCGAGAGCAACGAAACTAGAGCCGTTGTAATTGTGACTCCAGCCGAAGGCCCGTCTTTCGGAATCGCACCTGCCGGCACATGCACGTGAATGTCGTGGTTCGCGAAGAAATCTTCGTCGAGTCCGAGTTCCAGTGCATTCGATCGAACCCAGCTATGCGCTGCCTGCATGGACTCACGCATCACGTCCTGAATTTGGCCGGTGATAGTGAATCCACCTTTGCCCTTCATGCGGCTGGCTTCGACAAAAAGAATGTCGCCACCCGAGGGCGTCCACGCAAGGCCAACAACTACGCCTGCGCGTTTTGTACGTTCGGCAATTTCGCCTTCGCTGCGAATTTTGACTCCGCCCAGAAATTCCTGGACGATTTCTTTGGTCACAACCAGCTTGTCGGTTTTACCTTCCGCAAGACGGCGTGCCTGTTTGCGGCAAATGGTTCCGATGTTCCGTTCGAGATTTCGCACTCCCGCTTCCCGCGTGTAGTGCCGCACGACATAGGACACTGACTCCGGCGGAAATTCTATCTGCTCCACGGTAATTCCGTTTTCTTCAATCTGCCGCGGAATCAAATATTGGAATGCGATGTGCGACTTCTCTTCTTCGGTGTAACCCTGGAGTTCGATGATTTCCATACGATCGCGCAATGGCTCGGCAATCGGATCGAGCATGTTCGCGGTGGTAATGAAAAGCACCTTCGATAAATCGAACGTTACATCAAGATAGTTATCGCGGAACGAAGTGTTCTGTTCCGGATCCAACGCTTCGAGCAATGCCGAACCGGGATCGCCGCGGAAATCGCGACCGACTTTATCAATTTCGTCCAGCATGAAAACCGGATCTTTGGTTTCAGCCCGGCGAATGCCCTGAAGGATTTGTCCCGGCAACGCGCCGATATAGGTGCGCCGATGGCCGCGGATTTCCGCTTCATCGTGCACGCCGCCAAGCGATAGCCTTACAAATTTGCGGCCTAAAGCGCGAGCAATGGATTTTCCTAGCGAAGTTTTGCCCACGCCCGGAGGTCCCACGAAGCAAAGAATCGGACCTTTCATTGTCGGCTTCAAACGCCGCACCGAAAGATAATCCAGAATGCGGTCTTTGACCTTCTTCAAATCGTAGTGGTCCGTATCCAGAATTTCTTTAGCTTTGGGAATGTCGACTTCCCCGCCGGAAGTCTTTGTCCACGGCAGAATCGCCAGCCACTCCACATAATTTCGCGTGACTGAATAGTCCGCTGCCATGGGCGACATGCGCGCCAGCCGGCCCAGTTCTTTCAGGGCTTCTTTCTTTACGTCGTCAGGCATACCTGCGGCTTCAATTTTCTGGCGAAGCTCGTCGGTATCGCGTTGCCCTTCATCCTGCTCGCCCAGTTCTTTCTGGATCGCCTTCATCTGCTCGCGTAGGTAGTACTCGCGCTGCGTCTGCTGCACGCGGTCCTGCACTTCGGACTGAATCTTATTTCGCAGTTGCTGGACTTCAAGTTCCTTCACTAAATGCGAATTAATCTTTTCCAGTCGCATGCGCACATCAGTGGTTTCCAGTGTGTCCTGCTTGTCTGGAGTGGAAAGCGAAGGCAATGACGAGGCGATGAAATCCACCAAACGCCCTGACTCTTCAATATTCATGGCGACCGTGGACAGTTCGTCCGACAAGGTCGGCGAACCCGCCACAATCTGCTGGAATAGCGTCAGGACGTTGCGCTGTAATGCCTCGAGTTCGGAACTTTTAGGCGGAATTGATTCGGGAACAGAATCCACCTTGGCCTTCATATAAGGAGCCAGCTGGGTAAATTCGGTAAGCCG
>DASXCC010000002.1:0-3168 GCA_036491415.1 Terriglobales bacterium
AGGTTACCGGCGCCATCCTATCCGGCTTCGGAATTTGAATTCGCTATTATTGCCGCAAGAGAGAATGAAGCTAATCTTCGGAATGGACAACGATTTCGCCGGCGAGTCGCACAGTTTTGCAGTTTTGCGACTCCACAGAGAGCGTTCACCTCGCCAGCAGAGATGATGTCACAAGAAATCACTGCGGATGTTCCCCCGAAGCTTGAATATCCGGCTTGCCCCCTATGCGGGAGCGATCAACGTCATTTTCAGTTTCGTTTGGACGAGTCGCATCAGGTTGCGCGCTGTGAAGCATGTGGACTTCACTACCTTTACCCGCGGCTGATAGAGGGCGCGATGCAAGAGGTGTATCGTCAATCCTCGTATTACGAAGGCGGTGCATGCGGTTACGCAGACACGAGCTACACGGCCCAGGAAGCAGCATTGCGGGCGACGTTTAAACGCCTATTGGGGAATCTCGCCAAGCGCGGATTGACTGGTGGCGATCTTCTGGAAGTCGGCTGCGGCTACGGCTATTTGCTAGACGAGGCGCGTTCGTTCTTCGATCGACGCGTGGGCACAGACTTTTCGAGTCAAGCCGCAGAGATCGCGCGTGTAACAGGTGCCGAGGTGCTCGTTGGAGGAATCGAGCAAGTTTCGTCTGAGCGCAAATTCGATTGTATCATTGCCAACCAGGTAATAGAACACGTGTATCAGCCATTGAGTTTCGTTAAACAAGTAGCCAGTCACACGAAGGCAGGCGGCTACATAGTGGTGGCGACGCCGGACATAAGAGGGGCATTGAGGAAGACGATGGGCCGAAGGTGGCCTTCCTTCAAAGTTCCTGAGCATGTGGTCTATTTTGACTTCCAAAGTTTACGAGCGTTGATGCATCAAGCTGGATTAAGTGATGTTCGTAGGCTGCCGTACCCACACGCATTTCCACTTGGGTTAATCTCCGCAAAATTTGGATTGAGTATGCCATCTCTGCTTGCGAGCCTTAAGATATGGGTGCCTGCTACGACGGTTGCTGCTTATGGAAGAGTCCCCTAGTCCCCAATCAAGGCAGGTACTCGTCTCAGTGATTATGCCCGTTTTTTGCGAGGGCGTTCACTTGCCGATGTTGCTGGCAGATGTCCGCAGATCTATGGAGCAGTGCAACCTGTCATATGAACTAATACTAATTGATGATGGCTCACCGGATAACAGTTGGCAGGTGATCACAGCTGAGGCGCAAGCCACTCACGCAGTGCGCGGCCTGCGGCTAAGCCGAAATTTTGGTAAGGAGGCGGCTCTTTGTGCGGGGTTGCAGCACGCGAGTGGGAATGCCGTGATTATCATAGATGCCGACGGGCAGCATCCACCATCCCTCATTCCCGATATGGTGCGCCTGTGGCGAAACTCCGGAGCCGATATTGTGGAAGCCGTCAAACGCAAACGCGGTCGCGAATCGCTGTCCAGCAAATTTGGCGCGCAGCTGTTCTATTTTATTCTGAACAAATTGTCCGGATTCCATTTTAAGGGCGCATCCGACTTCAAGCTGATGAATCGCAAAGCCGTCGATGCGTGGCGAGAAATGCATGAGCGCAATGTGTTTTTTCGGGGGATGACCGTGTGGATGGGGTTCAACACCGTGCAGATTCCTTTTGAAGTGGTGCCCCGCTCAGCGGGTCAGTCAGCTTGGTCCATATTCAAACGACTAAAGCTAGCTCTAATTGGAATAACTGCTTTCTCATCGTTCCCGCTACACCTTGTCACCTTTGCGGGTGTCGTTTTTCTCGGAATATCAGTTCTCTTGGGACTGCAAACATTATATCTAAAGTTAGTGGGCCGCGCCGTGAGCGGCTTCGCTACAGTCATTCTCTTGCAGCTCATTGTCGGGAGTCTGCTAATGATTAGCCTTGGCATTATTGGCGAATATCTTGCTCGAATTTACGAAGAGGTAAAAGGCCGTCCTCGATACTTGGTAAAGGAATCGATCCAACTTGGTGAGGCAAATCAAGATTCTGCTGATAGCCTTGAGGGATGATCTTTGCCGGATAAAAACAATGGCGCCGGCTCTCATACCTGCCTGGTGTTTTATAAGTCAATCACGCTCACGCGGTTCCCGGTCATGTTCAGCACGTACAGCTTTCCGTCTGTCAAAGCCAGCGCCGATGGCCCTTCGAGTTTATCTGGGGGCTTCGGAGTCAAACTCCCAATCCTTGTTCCCTTTAAGTCAAAAACAAGCACCGCGTCCAAGTGTGTGCTCGACGCGTACAGCCGGCCTGTGTGTGAATCGACGGCCAGATCTTCAAAGCCTGCTGGCTCTCCCCATGCCGACACGGACCACTTAGTGAAAAATTTTCCATTCTGGTCGAATACCTGGATGCGCTTGTTAATTGGGTCGGCGACGTAAACTTTATTGGTCGCCGGATCGACTGCGACCGATGTTGGATCGTTAAATTGGCCGTCACTGTTACCTTTGCTGCCCCAAGTGGCCAGCACCTGTCCATCAGGAGTAAATTTGGCGATTCGATTGTGGCCCTGATCGACGACATAAATTGAATCATCGGGGCCAATAGCCACACGGCGTGGGCCATAAAGGCCGGGCTCGGGGCCTTTCCATTCGGCGACGAATCTTCCGTCGGGAGCCAGTTTCTGCAGGCAATGATTGGACCCGTCGGCGATGTAAATGTTCCCTAAGCGGTCAATTGCTATTCCATTCGGACTTTGTAATTGTCCGCGACCGGCTCCTTTGATCCCGAAAGTTCCAATAAGCGAACCGGTAGCCGAGAACTTCTCGATCCGGCTGTTGTTTGTATCGGCAACTAGAATATTTCCACTTCCATCAACGGCAATTCCAGTGGGCGAATCAAATTGCCCCCTGCCAACTCCCTTTCCGCCTTGAAACGTGTTAGTTGGACTTTGCGTTAGGGAAGTGAACTCAGGAGTCGCAGGAAGTGCGCTGACGCGTTGCTGAAACTGCGGAATGTTCTTGAGAGGGATGTTTAGGACGTAGAATGTTCTCATTCTCCCCCCAAAGGTAAATGAAAGCGAATCTTCTGTTCCAAGCTCACGGAGCGATTGAAAGATTTTGATTATCCTTGCGGTTTTTGGACTTCGTTCCCAGATCAGCTTGAGATTCTTGTTGGTGGGAACATAAGTTGAAATCGACTTTTTGTTCGCGTTCCATACGTCCTGCTCTGT
>DASXCC010000003.1:0-31122 GCA_036491415.1 Terriglobales bacterium
GCGCATCTCGACTTCGTCATAAATGGCCTGTACCTGGCGTGGGTTTGTGGCGCTGCAAACGACAAAGTAGTCGGTGAAGGCACCCGAGTCCTTGTCCAACTCTAAAATTGTGATTTCTTCGGCTTTTTTGTCCTGGCAGGCGCTGATAGCTTCACGAACTTGCTGTTTGGAGTCGTTTTTCTTCATTCAATGTGTCCGGACTTTGTTTCAGGCGGTGCATACAGATTAACCCAGGCGGGCGGTTTCGGGCGAATGTAGGGTTGCAAAATTCTCATGGCTCGCAAAATCGGGGAGACCTCGGCACCCAGTTTCAATTCTCCGTTGCGATCCTTTTAGGGTGACTGTATGCTGTGTGCCGAAAATGGCAGTGAGAAGACTATGCGAAAAGTGTGCATCCTGCTTTTGGCGATTATAGCCGGATTTTCTTTTTCACCCGTATCGATGAGCGGCCAAGCGTCTACTAAGCAAGCTCCCGATCCTCCGTCTTGGTACATTACTGATTTAGGAACCAAAGTGGTTGATGTAGAACCGCTGAGCGGGTACCTACATGTCCAGGGCATGTGGTATGCAACAAGTTCCATAGAAGACAAGCAGCTTATAGCTCCAATCGTGGTCAAAATCTCGTGCGCCAAGGAAGGAAACGCTTGCAGCGAAATCGATGCGACTGTCGCGATGGGAATTCTTAAACCCGACATAACCGATTACGTCATTTCCACTTGGACGCGGGAGCACATAGTGGCTGAGGACAAGGACGAGGGAGCGTGTAAAATCACGCATCGTCTAGTTGTGGATCTCGAGAGCAAAACAGTGACACTAACAGACCTTTCCTCTCAGATCGATACGAAAGAATGTCGAATGTTTCGTGATGCCAATTCCTATATCCTGCATAGTGGACAAGTGATGCTATATCCCTGGGCAACCTATGAACCTCTAAAGAAGAAATAAAGGCTAGGCATCCCGCTCTAAAATTCAACCTTCCCGCCGTACAATCCGCGCTTCTTGATGTATTCCTCAACCTTCGGATCGAGCAACTTTCCCAGAGGCTTCTTCGCGGCAACGGCCTGCCTTACCGCGGTGGCAGAGACTGCCTGATTCACATTGTCGAGCAAATGGATGGTCACGCCGGACAAAACCAAATCGCCCTTGGCGGGCTGGCGATGGAATGGCTTGGTGACGGCCGCGGAGGGACGCAACTTTCCCGGAAGAGAATTGGCTACGTCCGCGAGGGAAAATCCGGGACGGCTGGCAACGATGAAATCGCACTCGCGGAGCAGCGCTTCCGGTTCCTTCCACTTGGCAATGTCCTGGAAGGCGTCGATTCCGACAAGAAAAAATAATCGGTCAGCTTTTTTTAACGTCTGCTTGAATTTGCGGACCGTATCGATGGTGAAGTTCGGAGAGCGTTCTGAGCTTCCGCCCTTCCGCGCGGATTTCGCCGCATCGGCTTCTGGCGTTTCCAGCAGCGACGGCACGAATGCTTTTTCTCCTTGCGTAGCGAGAGCCACCATGGCGTAGCGATCGGAATAACTGGCGGCGGGTTGCGAACCCTTCAACGGATGCGTACCGACCGGGACGAAATGCACGCGGCTCAAATTGCAGCGCTCTACGGCTGCGCTCGCTAAAGCGATGTGGCCGCGATGAATGGGATCGAACGTACCGCCGAAGAGACCAATGTTCATGAAATAGTTAGTACATCCTGAAATGACTTAAAAGGATTACAAAAAAATCCAGGTTTATTCCAGCTTTATCTGCATTCTTCCCACTTTTCTTCGGAAGTTTTACCGGAGCTACCGAAATTCGCGCTATACGCTGCAGTTGTTCCCACTTTTCACGTTGTATTTTCCGGCGTAGAGGTTGCCCAAGCAATCGCAGGAATACGGACAGGTCCCATAAGTGAACTCTCGTAACTCGCGGGCTCCTATTATGGGAATTACGATGCGTTTGTATGCGACTGAACTTCCCCCTTCTTCGCACACTGTACATCCCTCCCGCAAGGGCGGTGGTGCTGCGCTATGGCGTAGCCGTCCTTAGCATCATCCTCGCGCTCATTCCTTCATTTTTGCTGGCCGATGTAGTGGAAAGCCGCCTCGTGGTTTTCTCCGTAGCCATCATGGTTAGCGCCTGGTATGGAGGCTGGAAGCCGGGGCTGGTAGCCACTTCTTTCGCGCTCACGGTAAGCGCCTACTATTCGCTGGCCGGGAAACACACTCCACAGGATTACACCAAAGCGATTATCCACCTCACGCTGTTTGTCGTGGTGGCAGTGTTGATCTGCTCATTCAACGCTGCGCTGCGCGCGGCGCAGGAAGGTCTGCGGCGCTCGGAGATGAATTTCCGATCGCTGGTGACAAACGCTCCCTACGGAATTTGCCGCTGCAACGCCGCTGGGATTTTGCTGAACACGAACCCGGCGTTTGTCGGAATGTTGGGATACGTTTCTGCTTCGGAGCTGGCGGGGAATAATCTGGGCAATCTTTACGCCGACATCCAGCAGTACTTCACGCTCGCGGATTATCTGCAAGGCGGGCATCGCTTCAACAATCTGATCGCGGAGTGGAAGCGGAAGGACGGCAATTCGATTATCACCCGCCTTTCCGGACGCGCCATTCGCGGGGAGAAGAACGCCATTTATTTCGAATTGTTCGCTGAAGACGTCACCGAAAACCGCGCGCTGGAACAGCAGCTTCGTCAGGCACAGAAGATGGAAGCTATTGGAAGACTCGCCGGAGGGATTGCGCATGACTTTAACAATCTCCTGATGGTGATTTCCGGGTATTGCGAATTCATGCTGGAGCGAGTGAGCAAGGATTCCGAGTTACGTGGGCCGGTGCAGGAAATTTCCAAGGCTTCGGAGCGCGCGACTTCGCTCACGCGGCAGTTGCTGGCCTTCAGCCGAAAGCAGATGTTGACTATGAAAGTCCTCGATTTGAACGCGGTGGTTACAGAAAACTTGAAGATGCTGACCCGGCTGATTGGAGAAGACATTGATCTGGTCATGATTCCGGAAGGCGAGTTGGGCGCAGTGAAGGCGGACCCCGGTCAGGTTGAGCAGGTGATTATGAACCTGGCTGTGAATGCCCGCGACGCTATGCCCCGTGGCGGCAAGCTGACGATTGAAACCGCGAACACCGCTTTGGACGCGGAGTATGCGCGCTTTCATGGGCCTATTAAACCGGGCGAGTACGTGATGCTGGCCATCAGCGATACCGGCAGCGGCATGGACGACGAAACACAGAACCGCATCTTCGAGCCATTCTTTACCACGAAAGGATTGAAGGGCACGGGGCTGGGACTTTCTACGGTGTACGGCATCGTCAAGCAGAGCGATGGCTACATCTGGGTGTATAGCGAAGTGGGAAAAGGAACGACGTTCAAGATTTACCTGCCGCGCGTGACCGAAGCGGGAGAAGTAATTGGAGCAGAACCCGTGCTCGCGGTTCCCACGCTGCAACAGGCCAACGAAACAATTCTGCTGGTGGAAGACGAAGATTCACTGCGTCAGATGGACAAGATTTATTTGGAGCGCCAAGGCTTCATGGTCCTGGAAGCGCAAGACGCTTCGGTGGCGCTGAAGATTTCTGCAAACTATCCCGGCCCGATTCATTTGTTGCTTACGGATGTGATCATGCCTGGGATGAACGGGCGCGTTCTGGCGGACAGGATTGCCGCGCAGCGGCCGGCAACCAAAATTCTCTACATGTCCGGTTACACGGAAAATGCCATAGGCCACAACGGCGTTCTGGATACAGGCATTGTCCTGCTCCAGAAGCCCTTTACCCTTCCTGCACTCAAGGCAAAGGTGCGGGAGGTTTTAGATACTCCGATCCCTCAGGAGGTTATTATGCCAACTCGCTATGCAATTCAACCCGAGGTCAAACGTTCCCGAGTAAAACTTACTTCGCCATTCCGGGCGCAGCGCTTCAATCTGCATCTGCCGATGAAGTACCGCTTACTTGGTGAAGACAGCTGGCATCGCGGAACCACGGAAAACATCAGCCGGTCAGGCTTGTTGTTCCAGGCGGAAGAAGCGATCCCGGAAACCGCGCAGCTGGAAATTAATTTAGTGCTGCCGGCGGAAATCGCAGGACTGGCCGCGGCGGAAGTGGTTTGCCGCGGAGAGATCGTGCGGGCAGTGCATGCGGAATCATCGCAAGTGCATCCGGCGCTGGCGGCAAAGATTTTACAGTATCACTTCCAGCATGGATCGCAGATGGCGGAAGCGTAGGACGAATGCAGAAGTAAGAATGAAGAATGCAGAATTGAAATCAAAATCGATTTCAGATTGCGGATTTTAGATTGCAGATTAAAAATCTAAAATCCGCAGTATTCGTCGCTGATGCGGAACGTGAGTCTTTTAAATCTGGGTCTTCGAATTTGAAACTTCTCGATTTTCAAATCTTCAATGTGAAATCTGAAATCTCCGATCTGAAATATCAAATCTCAAATTTTTGATTTTGGAATCTGAAGTCTGAATTTATCAGACGCTGTCAATTAAATTGGCCAGCAACGCCGCCCGCCTGGGCAATTCAGAAATCAGCACATGTTCATGTTCCGCGTGCGCTCCGTCGCCGACTCCGCCCATGCCATCGAGCGTCGGAATCCCGAGTGCGGTGGTGAAGTTGCCGTCCGATCCGCCGCCGACAGAGGCTTCCTGCAGCTTCCAGCCTAATTCTTTGGCAATCTTCACAGCCTGCTGATAAAGCGCTGCAACGCCTTGCGTCCGCTCCATGGGCGGGCGATTGATGCCGCCCCGAATCTCGATGCGGCATTGCTTATTAAAGGGGCGGATCGCGCGAAGTTTGCGGTCGATGCGCTGGCCGTCGGTCATGCGCGTGATGCGAACGTCAATCGTGGCCTCGGCGCTGCCGGGAACGACATTTACCTTGGTCCCTCCGCGCATGGTGCCCACGTTCAAGGTCAAGCCATGTTTCAAATCCACGAGATTGGAAATCGCATTGATCTGCTTCGCGAGCTCGATGATGGCGCTTTGCCCTTTTTCGAAATCGAGACCGGAGTGGGCAGCCTTGCCGGTAACGCGAATCGTGTATTCGCCAACGCCTTTACGTTCCGTCTTCATTGCGCCATGCAATCCGAAAGCAGGTTCCATCACGAAGACGGCTGCCAATTTCTTCGCTAACGCTTCGGTGATTTTTCGCGACGACAAGCTGCCGACTTCTTCATCGGAAACCAGAAGAACTGTGACCGGACGTGGAAGCATTCCATCATTAGACCGAAGGCTTTCAATGGCCGCCAACATCAGCGCAATGCCGGACTTCATATCCAGAACGCCCGGGCCCCACAGCCGGCCTTTGGCTTCATGACAACGCATTTTAGAAATGGTGCCGATGGGATAAACGGTGTCCATGTGGCCGAGCAAGAGAACTGGCTTGGATTTTTGCGCGCCGTCGAAATCCGCCTGCAAATGGTTCCCGTATTTTTTCTCGCGATGCAGCGTAACCTTGCCGCCGAGTTCTTCGAAGCGCCCGGTAAGGATGGTGCTGAGGCGATCGACCGCCTGCTTCACATCACTTGGGGATTCGATTTCGACAAGCTGGTGGATGGTTTGCACAATGTCCGACGTGCGCTCCGCAAAATACTGGACCGCGCCTGAAGATTGTTTGGACTTGCCCGGCTTTCTGGTTTTTTTCATGAAAGTTCAGATTCGTGATGAAGACGATACAGTATAATTTGGCTGCATACAGGGCGAGAATGTCGGACATAGTACAAACCGAACTGGAAGTTCCCGTCACCGCGACCAAGACGACGTTGGATATTAACGATATCTGCAAGATCCTGCCGCATCGTTATCCATTTTTGCTGATTGACCGGGTGGTGGAAATCAAGCGCAAAGAGCGCATCGTTGCCATCAAGAATGTGACCATCAATGAGCCGTTCTTTGCCGGTCACTTTCCTAACATGCCGATCATGCCGGGAGTGCTGATTGTTGAAGCCATCGCACAAGCCGGGGGAGCACTTCTGCTGACAGAGGTGGAAGACCGCAGCAGCAAGCTGATCATGTTCACGGGAATCGAGCGGGCCAAGTTTCGCCGTCCGGTGGTACCAGGAGACCAGTTGCGCATTGAAGTCGAGCTCAAAGCCTGGCGCGCGGTGGCAAATATGATTGCAGTACGCATGGAAGGCATCGCGTATGTGGACGGTCAACGCGTTGCCGAAGCCAGCGTGAAGTGCCAACTGGTGGACAACTTGCGTGGACGCCGCGGATCATCCTCGGATGCCGCGGAAACAGAGTAGCCCCATGCTCGATGCCCGCACGCAGCCGCGATGAGCGCCCATCCCACAGCCATAGTCGATCCCAAAGCCAAGATACATCCCAGCTGCAACATCGGTCCGTATTGCGTGATCGGCGCAGATGTAGAGATCGGCGAAGATTGCCGCCTTGATTCGCATGTGGTCATCGGCGGTCCGGCAAAAATCGGCGCGCACAATCACTTCTTTCCCTATTGTTCGATCGGTATGGCTCCGCAGGACATCAGCTACAAAGGCGAACCTACGCGGCTGGAAATTGGCGACCACAACCAGATTCGGGAGTTTGTGACGATCAATCGCGGCACAGTAAAGGGCGGCGGATTGACTCGCGTGGGAAGCCACATTTTAGTGATGGCCTATACGCACATCGCGCATGACTGCGTGGTGGGTGATCATGTGATCCTTGCTAATGCGGCGACGCTGGGCGGGCATGTGATTGTGGAAGAATGGGCGACGGTGGGCGCGCTTTGTCCGGTACATCATTTTGTACACATCGGAGCATATGCGTTCATCGGCGGCGGAACTACCATCACCAAAGATGTGATGCCATTTTCCAAAACGGTTGCTGCGCGGGAGACGCACGCCTATGGAATCAATGCCGTCGGGCTGGAGCGCAATGGCTTCAGCAAAGAGCGCATCGGAAAGATCCACCATGCATACAAGCTACTTCTCGCTTCGAAGCTGAATACATCCCAGGCAATCGAAAAGATGAAAGAAGAAGCCGATCGCGGCGAAGATGTGGATATGCTGATCCGGTTCATTGAGGCGAGCGAGCGGGGAGTGGTGAAGTAGGTGGAATCGCCTGATTACTACAATCATGCTGGACATGATGGCGTCAGTAAACCAAAATAGCCGCTGTGATACTACTCAAGTTCCTACCGGCGCTTGCCGCCGTGGCTCTGATCGTTGGCTTGGTCAGAATCAGTTTACTGTTTCGTGCGCGCGCGATGCGCACCTTCGCTGCTCGATGGGGTCTCCAGTACATTGGTCCTGCCGCTTTCACGTGGAGGTTTGCTTGGGGCCGTAGGTGGCTCACATTGCGGAAGATTAAGCCACCAGTTCCCCTTCCATTTTCACTTGCCTGGTGGCCGGCGAACGAAATTAGACAGGTATGGAATGTAATCGAGGGACAGCAAAGCGGAATGCCGGTTATGATTTTCGACAGCTTTATTGAGGGGTACCACGACGTATACCGTACTTTTTTCGCGTGCAAGACGGAACAAAATCCCTTCGAAATAGATAAATTGAGAGATAGAGTAGCGCACTCACATGGATGGACAATCCTCTATCGAGTTCCGTTCCTTCTTCTTGTCCCGTGGGCGACGTCGTCAATGAGCATAAAGCGCCTCGAATACCATGTGGGTAAGTTACGGACTGGCTCGATCAGCGAGCCTAGTTGAGAAAATCTGGTTGGCCAAACGTCCCAAACTCGGTCTTATTGCAGGCAACGGAAAATTCCCGTTCCTCGTGCTCGATGCCGCCAAGGCGCAAGGTTTCGACGTCGTCGTTGCGGCCATCAAAGAAGAGACATCCCCCGAAATTGAGTCGCGAGGCGCGGCGGCGGTGCATTGGTTTTCGCTCGGAGAACTATCCCGCCTGATCGAGACTTTCAAAAAAGAAGGCGTAAGCCGCGCCGTGATGGCCGGGCAGGTGAAGCATAAACAGATTTTCTCCAGCATCCGTCCGGATTGGCGGCTGGCGAAATTGCTGCTTTCGTTGAGCACGCGCAACACGGACTCACTGCTCGGTGCTGTCGCAAAAGTTTTGGGGGATGAAGGAATCGTTCTGGAAAACTCGACTGCACTTTTAGAACCTCTATTAGCGAAGCCGGGCGTACTCACCAAGCGCTCTCCAACGGAGCAGGAAAAGAAGAACATTGAATACGGACGCGGCGTCGCGCACAATCTGGCGCAATACGACATTGGGCAAACGGTGGTGATCGCAGAAGCTGCCTGTGTAGCCGTCGAAGCGATGGAAGGTACGGATGCGACGATCGAACGCGCCGGTCAACTGATGGCGTCATTGGATGTGGATGCGGAAGCTTCGACGCTGAGCCGGGAACTGACGGTGGTAAAGATTGCGAAGCCGAATCAGGACATGCGCTTCGATGTTCCGGTGGTTGGAGTGAAGACGATTGAAACCATGCAAAAGGCCGGAGCGACTTGCCTCGCTTTAAACGCCGGGAAATGCCTGTTTCTCGACGGGGACGCGGTGATCTCCACAGCCGACGAGGCGCGTATCTGCATCATAGCTAGCTAAATCTGCTGGCTAAAATTGCCGACTATATCTCGAAAGATGGAACACATGTCAGAAACCACTCGCATTGCCGATGAACTTCGGCTCGCCTTTGATGGCGAAGCCTGGCACGGGCCCGCGCTGCTGGAAATTTTGGTGGATGTAAACGCGGCCTCGGCTGCGGAGCATCCGATTGCGAATGGGCATTCGATTTGGGAACTGGTGTTGCACATCGCCGCGTGGGAGAAAATTCTTCTGCGGCGAATGTCCGGAGAAGCATTCCAGCCGCGTGATGAAGAAAATTTTCCTCCGGTGCTGGACCACAGCGAAGGCGCGTGGGCCGAAGCGCAGGCACACTTGAAGAGGGCGCACGAAGATTTAATGCAGGCGATCCGAAGGGTGCCGGAGACCAAGTTGAATCAGGTTGTGCCGGGGAAGAATTACGATTTCTATTTCATGCTGCACGGCGGATCGCAACATATTGCATATCATGGCGGGCAGATTTCGCTGCTGAAGAAGATGGCAAAGTCATCGTAAGTACGAGTCTTCATTCTTGTCATTCCGAGCGAAGTCGAGGAATCCCTATTCGCTTATAAGCTGCAGTTGCAATGATAGGGATTCTTCGTCACTTCGTTCTCAGAATGACAACAAAAAACATTTCAAAAATAAAAGCCGTCAGAATTTCTGATGGCTTTTATTTTGCACGAATCTTTCAGAACGAATTACGCGGCCTTGGTCATGCGGCGCAATTCGATTCCATCCAGCGCGTTCCATAAAGCTTTGGCGGCGGCTTCGCTGGCGTTCAAAGCTTTTTCTGCGGCAGCGGGATTTCCTTCGACACTCTTCGCCAACTGATTCTTCCAGACTTGCGAATGGAAAACGTCAGCCGTGGTGTGCAGCGTAAAGTAGCCGCAGGTCTTCTCATCGGCGCCGTACATATCGCGCAGTCCGCGGGCTTTTTCCTGAGCGACGCGCGGGACCTGCGATTCGTACGCATAAAACGTAGCCAAGGCTTCTGCGGAGCTTCCCTGACTTGCGACACTCTTAAACTGCGCGATTAAATTTTCGATCTCAGCGACCGGCTGATGATCGGCCAATTCGCGGCTTCCGCCCATACCTTCGACGAAATCGAGCCATAACTCCGAATGCGCGGGTTCCCCGTCTTTTTCTGACCCTCCCAGTTCATCTTTCATATTGGCGACGACGGCATTGCGCAGCTTGCCGTCTTCCAGGCGATTGGCGAACTCGCCGAGATACGCCGGGAATGCCTCGACATGATGGAAATAATCCTGCGCGTATTCACGCAGATCTTCGCGCGTCAGTTCGCCTGCGCTCCAGGCTTTGTAAAACGGATGGCAAAGCAGGTCATATTTCCCAATGCGTTCGTCGAGTTGCTGGAAGAATTCCTGGGTGGTCATGGTCGTACTCGCTCCTGTGAGGTGAAGGGATATTATAAGGCTTCAGGGCAGTTTTGTTAGATGGTGTGTTTGCACTCATTCCATAGAGGAAATGCCATTAGGGGTTTCTGCCACTAGGCGGCAAACACGAGATCCTTCGACTTTCATGTTGTCTTGTGCGAGCGCAAGACAACACTTCGCTCAGGATGACAACTGTTTTAGGGTGTGCACTGATGGCCATAATTTATTGGCATCGCGACATCCTTGCTAAAATTAGGGTTCATGGCATTCAACGAACAATATGACGTAGT
This sequence comes from Terriglobales bacterium, assembly GCA_036491415.1. GTDB lineage: Bacteria > Acidobacteriota > Terriglobia > Terriglobales > Acidobacteriaceae > JAICKN01. The sequence continues at coordinate 10,211 of DASXCC010000003.1, forward strand.
CGTGGTCGGAGCCGGGCATGCCGGCTGTGAAGCGGCCATGGCCGCTGCCCGCATGGGGCTGAGGACTGCGCTCTACACGCTGAATGTGGACCTGATCGCGCAGATGTCGTGCAATCCGGCAATCGGTGGAATTGCCAAGGGACATCTTGTGCGCGAAGTGGACGCGCTTGGCGGGATCATGGGCGAGATCACCGACGCGGTTGGCATTCAATTCCGGTTGCTGAACACTTCACGTGGCCCGGCGGTATGGTCTCCACGGGCGCAATGCGACAAGCAAGCTTATCGCCTGAAGATGCGTGAGGTTTTGGAATCGCAGGCGAATTTAAAAATCAAGCAGGCCGAAGTGGCGGAACTGATTCTTGAAGAAAGCAGTCAGCAGTCAGGACTCAGAACTCAGCTGCAAAACGATGGTGTAGGGCCGGAACTGGGCTCCGGACAGGCAAATCTGGGATCCGCCCCTACGCGAGTTATTCGTGGCATCAAGCTTCGCGATGGGCGGACGGTCGGGGCTTCTGCTGTCATCATTACCACTGGAACATTTCTTAACGGATTGATTCACTGCGGCGAACAACAATATCCCGCGGGACGGTCGGGCGAGCCGAACGCCGTGCTTCTTGGCGAAGCATTAAAGCAGCTCGGCTTGCGCGGCTGCCGGCTGAAGACAGGAACGCCTCCGCGTTTGGACGGCCGCAGCATTGATTGGTCGCGTTTCACGGTTCAGCCCGGCGACGTCGACCCCACGCCATTCAGTTTCCGCACCAAGCGCGTGGCGCACCATGACTCGCAAGTGCCTTGCTACATCGCGTGGACCACGCCGGAGACGCAGCGCATTATCCGTGAAAACGTGCACCGCTCGCCGATGTACAGCGGACAAATTCAATCCATTGGGCCGCGCTACTGTCCGTCGATTGAGGACAAGATCGTTAAGTTTCCGGACAAGACTACGCACCAACTGTTCCTGGAGCCCGAAGGCCTGAACACCCACGAAATTTATGTGAACGGCATGAGCACATCCCTGCCGGTGGAGGTGCAGCTGGAGATTTTGAAGTCGATTCCGGGACTCGACACCGCGGAGATGCTGCGCCCCGGCTATGCGATCGAATATGATTCCATCGATCCCACGGAACTGGAACGCACGCTGGAAACGAAAAAGATCACGGGTCTGTTCCTTGCCGGGCAGATCAATGGGACCAGCGGATACGAAGAAGCCGCGTGCCAGGGATTGATGGCGGGCATTAATGCCGCATTGAAAGTGAAGAATGAAGCGCCTTTGATTCTTGACCGCACCGACGGTTATACGGCGATCCTGATTGATGATCTGATTTCCAAAGGCACGAACGAACCGTACCGCATGTTCACGTCGCGGGCGGAGTTTCGGCTGCATTTGCGCATTGATAATGCGGACCGCCGCTTGACGCATTACGGGCGGCGCATCGGTTTAATTTCCGACACAGCGTGGGCTGACTATCTGGGCAAGCAAGAGCGGTTGGAAAAAATGAAGGCCTTGCTGGAAAAAACTAAACTTACCGCCGCGATGCTCGATCACATCAAGGTGGCCATGGTTCGCGAGGAATTGTCGGCCGTGCAGGCTGCGGAAGAAGTAGAAGACGATGCGTCCGCCGTAAAGCCTGCGGTAAAAAAGCCGCTGGAATTTTCTTCGGCGCTTGGTCAACCGCTCGCCCAGTTGCTGAAGCGGCCGGAGATCAAAGTGGAATATCTCGCAGAGGGATTACGCGAAGTCACGCCGGAGTTTTTCGCGCGAGATGGCGTGACGGGAAATGCGCTCTCCTCGGAAATACGGAACGAACTGAAATCGGTAGAGACGGAGATTAAGTACGAAGGTTATTTACAGCAGCAGGACCGCGCAATTGAGAGGTTGAAGAAATCGGAGCAGCGAAATATTCCGGAATGGTTCGACTACGGCTCCATCAGCGGCCTTTCCCGCGAGATGCAGGAAAAGTTGACGAAAGTCAGGCCGCGCACAATCGGCCACGCTTCACGAATTCCCGGAGTGACGCCGGCGGCGGTATCGCTGGTGAATGTATATATCGAAATTCAAGCCAAGCGACGCGACCAAGCGGCCGCAATTTGAGAGTACCGTGTCAGCAATTCATTACGCCCAATTCGAAACCCAAATCCATTACACCCAAATCGAAAGCCCGCTCGGGCCGTTGCTTTTAGCTGCCGGAGATTCTGGTGTGCATGAGATTCGCTTCCTAAATGGACGCACTCCGCAAAAGCCCGAATCGGAGTGGGTGCGCGATGACGATGACAAGCCTCTGTGCGAACTTGCCGAACAACTCGACGCCTACTTCAGCGGCAAGCTGGAAAAATTTGAGCTCACGCTCTCGCCGCAAGGAACTTCGTTTCAGCGCAGCGTTTGGAGCAGGCTCTGCGACATTCCCTATGGGGAGACGATTTCTTATGGAGAGATCGCCCGCCGCATCGGCAACCCGCAAGCGTCGCGGGCCGTGGGTCTGGCGAATGGATCGAACCCGATTCCCATCGTGATCCCGTGCCATCGAGTGGTTGGGAGCAATGGGAAACTTACGGGATACGGCGGAGGGTTGCCGATCAAGGAAAAATTGCTGTCCCTGGAACGGCGGCAGCTTACGTTACTCTAGTTCTGTTGTGCTGGTGGCAGGCTTGTTTTGCTTGCATTACTCTTATTTTGCTTGCATTACCTTTGCTTGAATTACTATGGAGCGGTTCGCATCTAAATACTTATGATCAAGAAACTGACCTTGCTCGTATTTGCAGCATTATTGCTGGCAGGCTTTGCGGTTGCGCAGGACCCAAGCATGGTCCTCAAGCCTCCGGCTGGCGCGCACACAGCGCTCGTGGTCTTTGAGGATTTGCAATGCCCGCAGTGCGGCCATACCGCGCCACTTATAAAGCAGGCGGTGAACACCTATAAGATCCCGCTGGTGGTGTATGACTTCCCGCTTCCGATGCACAATTGGTCTTACAATGCGGCGATTTTCGCGCATTATTTCGATTCGAAATCCAAGCAGCTGGGCTCCGATTTCCGTTATTACATTTACGAGAACCAGATGCAGATTTTCCCGAATAATTTGCGCGAATATACGGAGAAGTTTGCCGCGGCGCACAGAGTGGAGTTGCCGTTCGTAGTTGATCCGCAAGGAAAACTGGCTGCAGAAATCAATGCCAGCAAAGCCGTTGCCAATGACATTCACATCGATCACACGCCTACAGTTTTTGTCGTGAGCAATAAAGGCGGGCAGAACCGCGCGGTCGAAGTCAAACAACCACAGACGGAATTGTTCCAGACCATCGACGCAATGAAATAATGATGCAATGAAGTAATGCCTGAAATAAAACGCGGATAAGATTTATCCGCGTTCGAAGGCGTGTTTCTTTTCCAGTTCTGCAATCGCAGCCAGCCGGTCGGCTTCAAACTCTTCGACCTGCGCCATCAGGGAAGCGTTGGCGGAAGCGTATTCCCCTTCCAGCGTGATTAGTTCTTCTTCCGCAAGCTGGCGCGCAAGTTCCAAAAGATGCCCGGTGGTTGATTCCACATAGAGAGCTTCGGTAGGATCGGCAATCCACACGGGGCCGCCGGCGACTTTCGTCTGCCAGAAAATTTTCCGCTTCAGCAACACAGAAATCTCTTCGTCTTTGGCTTTGCCGAAAAACCATTTATTGCGCTTGAAGTCATAATGACGGCTGGAAAAGTGGACGGGCACGAGCTTGCCTGATTTCACAAATTCGATCTGCCGCTTATCTGTCTCCTTGCGCAATGCATTGATTGCCGGGCCTTCCGTGTCCCTGGCTTCGAGCGAAGGTACGACCTCGCGCAGCGTCTGCGAAAGGTTTACGGCCACAGGCGCGTGCAATCCCTCGGAATTTTCCAGTCGGATGTCGCCATGAAGAACATGGAAATCGGCGCCGGAGGTGGATTGATGGAAAGGCCACTGGAAGGTGAAAGAGAGCGGCAGGCCGCTGAGTGTAACGTAGATTTTTTTCGCGGAAGTGTTGCCCGCGGATGGTGTGGTCATGGAATCAGGATTCCTTGCAATAAAAGTTGAAAGAATATTGTACGACGTGTGGCGGGATTTTCCGGAAAACGCTAATTTCTAAAAACAATAACGAGCAAAACGACGATATCGAATAGTATTCCGAGCGGATGGTAATAGTCCCACCACAAATTGAATGTGACCACCAATAGAACGAGTATCCAAAATAAGGGGCTGCGTCTTTTATACATCTCAGAAGCGGATTGCGGCACAGAGGCTGTTCTGTAATCCCTCTCACTCAGGAATCATAAAACAGGAACTGCGGAATGCTGCACCGGAATTTCGGCAGGTTCGTGCTCTTCTTGCAGCGTGGTTTCTTCCCACAAACTTTTATCGCGGAGCAGACGCGAGACCAGCGCGGTGTGCATGGCGTGCCCGGCGCGGTCGGCAACGATGTTGCCAAGAATCTGTTTGCCGAGCAATGCAAGGTCGCCGATTAAGTCGAGAACTTTGTGACGGACGAATTCATCCGGATAACGCAGCGGCGGGTTCTCGATGCCGTCTTTTGTCAACACAACGCAGTTGTCGCGGGAGGCTCCGCGAATCAATCCCATGGCCCGCATGGCCTGCTCATCTTCGCGCGAGCCAAAGGTCCGGGCGGCGGCGAGTTCCCGCAGGTAATTCCCATTGGAAAGTTCCAGGCTGAAAGTTTCCTTGCCGATAAGCGGGTGCGGGAAATTAATGGAATAAGAAACAGAATATGAATCCGCCGGATAAACCGCGATAAACTTGCCGCCTTCGCGAAGTTCGATTTCGCGGCAGATACGCAGATAGGTGCGCGGGCGGCGCTGCTTGCGAATGCCCGCTTTCTGGATCAAATCCACAAACGGCTTCGCACTGCCGTCGAGAATGGGCAGCTCCAGATTGTCGAGTTCGATAATGGCATTATCAATGCCGACGCCAATGAGCGCGGAAAGCAGATGCTCGGTGGTGGAAATGAGCACGCCCTTCTTCATCAAACTGGTGGCGTAGCTGACGCGGGCCACATTGCGGCCAGTGGCTTCAATCTCAAAGCCATCCAAATCGACGCGGCGAAAGACGATTCCCGCGCCTGGGGAGGCCGGCAGGATACGAAGATGAACAGGAGCGCCGCTGTGCAGGCCTATGCCTTGGCATTCAACGGAGGAGCGAATTGTCTGTTCGTAGATCAAACCTGAGGCGGCTGTCGTTTCGGCTTTATACGAAAGCTCTATTGTTCCAACACGTTCCTTATTAAAAAGTTTAGCCGGAACGGGAAAAACTCGTATGTGGCAAAAAAGCCACACATTTTGATCGCGACCATCCTGAAATCGAATTAAGTTGTTTATTTGCAGTAACTTATTGGAATTCACTCGGAAGTGCATGTTTTGGTTCGACCCCTTCGAGCCCATATTCAAGCTCGCTGAGTCGATACCCGAAAGCCCAGAAATGACAAAACTTCCGGCGCCATGCTTCAATCGTTGGCATGAAAACTCACCACTCCCTCGATTATTCAGAAGCGAAAAAGATTGTGGATGCAATTGTTGCCAAGGCGCAAGCGTTGCAGAAAGCGGTGGTGATCGCTGTGTCTGATCCGCACGGGGACCTGGTCGCGTTCGCGCGCATGGATGGCGTGGGCTTGCCTTCCCTGCAAATCGCCATGAACAAGGCCTGGACTGCCGCGCGCAATCGCAAGCCGACGAAAGATATCGGCGACCGGCTGCAGAAGGAAGGTTTCGACATCGCTTATTACGGCGATCCCAGGATCGTGGGCTGGGGCGGCGGCATTCCTTTGTGGAAAGATGGGGAACTCGTCGGAGCGATCGGCGTGAGCGGATTATCGTCGGAAGAAGATGTGGAGTTCGCGGAGATTGGTGCGAAGGCGGTTGGCATTTCGTAGCTTTTGTTTGACGCTATTCATAACGTCACGTTAAAATAACTCAGTTTGTCTGTACTTGCGTCCTGTTCTGGGACCCTGCCCGTAATCGTTGCTGAAAGAGCCGAGCGGAACACAGCAAGCATCTAGAGAAAATTTTCAGCTCCCGCCCTTGCGCGAGTGTGCGAAGGCATGAGTTTGACGGAGGCATGAGTATGTACGCGGTCATCCGCGCCGGTGGGAAGCAGTACCGGGTGGCGCCCGGCGATGTGATTCGTGTAGAGAACGTTGGCGAGAACGACGGACATGTGTCGTTCGGCGACGTACTGGCAGTCTCCGGCAGCGAAGGGCATATTGCGAAGCCGGGAGCCGATGTGCACGTCAGTGGCGAAGTTTTGGGCCAGGGCCGCGGCGGAAAAATTCTTGTGTTCCATTACAAGAAAAAGAAGCAGTACAAAAAGTTGCAGGGTCATCGCCAGGGATATACGTCCGTCCGCATTACGGAAATCGCGTTTGATGGACAGAAGTTCACCGCGCCGGCGCTTCCCAAGAAAGAAGCCAAGCCGAAGAAAGTAGCCAAGGCTGCGACGGAAGAGTCGCATGCAACAGCCAAGAGCGCGAAACCGGCGAAGAAATCTGCGGTCAAGAAGGCAGCACCGAAGAAATCGGCACCCAAGAAAAAGAAGTAAGAATCGCGAGAACAGAAAACTTAAGAACTGAGAGCTGGCTATGGCACACAAAAAAGGGTTAGGAAGTTCACGAAACGGACGCGACTCGAACGCGCAGCGGCTTGGCTTTAAAGCATTCGGCGGACAGCTTGTCCCCGGCGGCACCATTATTGTTCGGCAGCGCGGCACGCGCGTGAAGCCAGGATTGAACGTTGGCAAAGGCAAAGACGACACGCTTTTCGCCAAAGTCACCGGCCGCATTAAGTTCATGGATCGCGGACAGATGGGCAAGTTCGTGATGGTCGAGCCCGTCGAAGCGAAGTAAGTTATTGTTTACACAGGGCTTTTGAGTCTTGGCATTGTTCGAATCTCAATTTATCCTGTTAGCTACGTAGTCGCAGCATACGAGTACCTGTTTCTCATATGCTCCCCCCTGAGCGACTTCATTACCTGATTCGAAACCTGACAAACTAAATGAATAACAACTTTAAATACCACGTAGGGGACTGGGTAGAAGTTCGAACGAAGGAAGAAATCCTTCGCACACTCGACGGCAATGGCCAGTTGGATGGCATGCCGTTCATGCCAGAGATGGTGCAGCATTGCGGCAAGCGCTTTCGAGTGCATAAAAGCGCGCACAAGACCTGCGATTACAGCACCCAATTTCCCAACCGTACGCGCAAGCTTGAAGACACCATTCATCTTGAAACGCGCTGCAGCGGAGAAGCCCACGATGGGTGTCAATCGGGCTGTCTCTTTTATTGGAAGAATGCGTGGCTAAAACCCGCCGCAGGCCCCGGCGAGACACTGGTTGAGATCAGCCCTGCGAAGGCCATCTCCGGTGAGTCTTCCGAATGCACGGAAGCCCGGTTATCGGAATGCACACGCGTAGCAGACTCCCCCGATCCAGCTTCGCCTATTTATATTTGTCAGACAACAGAAATTCCCAAGGCTACGACTCCTCTTAGTTCCTGGGATATCGGGCAATACATCGAGGACTACCGGTCTGGAAATGTGCCTTTCAAACGGCTCGTGACTGGCTTCATCTATTCGATGTACTACTTCGTCAGTAATAATCGGCGGGTAGACTCCATCGGCCTTGGCCGACTTCTGCGGTGGCTCTATAACACTTTCAATCCGCTCTGGGGCGGGAACCTTTTCCCAAGGTTGAAAGGGTCGATCCCAGTTGGAAAACCAACGCCGAATGTAACGCTCAATCTGAAGGCTGGGGAGTTGGTGCGGGTGAAGTCCCATAAAGAGATCCTGGAGACCGTCAACACGGACAACAGGAATCGTGGAATGAGTTGGGATGCGGAACTTGTTCCATACTGCGGGAAAACTTATCGTGTGCTGCGCCGGGTGGACAGGCTGATCGACGAAAAAACCTCCAAAATGATGGAGATGAAATCACCGTGTATTGTTTTAGACTCGGTTGTATGCCAGGCACGGTACAGCAAATGCCGCATGTTGTGTCCGAAAGAGATGTACCCTTTCTGGCGTGAAATCTGGCTGGAAAGAGTTGATCCGGCGGCAACGCAGCCTGAAGCGGTGGAATCATCGGAAACCGTGGGCGGCTACAACCGTCAGGTCTGATTCCTTTTTGAACAAACGATCTTTTATCGCATCGCTTAAAGCGCTGCACCATTCAAGCATTCAATAACTGTGTTCATTGATGAAGCCAAAATTCGAGTGAAGGCCGGCGACGGCGGCAACGGCTGCCTTGCTTTCCGGCGCGAAAAATACGTTCCGCGCGGAGGCCCCTCCGGTGGAGATGGCGGCAGAGGCGGCGACATCATTATGGAATCGAGCGAGCGCCACAATACGCTGGTGCACTTCCGCTTTAATCCCGAATATAGCGCGCAGCGCGGACGCCATGGAGAGGGTTCGAACTGCACTGGGAAAGAGGGCACCGACATACTTTTGAAAGTTCCCGTCGGCACGATTCTTTATGACGACGAGACCGGGGAGAAGGTCCACGACTTTTCGCGACCCGATGAACGCGTAGTGGTTGCTCGTGGCGGCCGCGGTGGACGTGGCAATGCGCGGTTCGTAAGTTCAACGCACCAGGCTCCGCGAGAGCATGAAGACGGACGGCCCGGCGAAGAGCGCATCTTCCGGATGGAGTTAAAGCTGCTCGCGGATGTGGGGATTGTTGGATATCCAAACGTGGGTAAGTCCACATTGATCTCGCGCATCTCGGCGGCGCGTCCGAAGATTGCCGATTATCCATTTACGACTTTGCAGCCGAACCTTGGCGTAGTGGTAGTCGGCAGCGGTGCGGATGAAACCAGTTTCGTTGTCGCGGACATCCCGGGTCTGATCGAAGGCGCACACACCGGCGCTGGCCTGGGAACTCAGTTTCTGAAGCACGTTGAACGCACGCGCTTGCTGGTTCATGTGGTGGACGTATCGGACGCGAGCGGCCGGCCTGATCCTGCAAAAGATGTGAAAGTGATTATGGGCGAATTGGCCAGCTTCGGTGGCGGACTCGAAGAGAAACCGATGATTCTGGTGGCGTCGAAAATTGACGCCGTGAATAAAGATAAGCTGGCCGCGCTGAAGCGCTACTGCAAGAAGAAAAATTATTCGTTGTATCCCATTTCAGCAGTGACTGGCAAAGGCGTAGATGAATTGAAATATGCCATGGCTGCAGCGGTAAAGAAAACGCGCGAAGCAGTGGCGTGACGCTTTTATTATTTCGGCAAAACTCCGTGTTCGACCAGCATCCGGTAAACCAGCGAAAGCGGCAATCCCACCACATTGAAATAATCGCCTTCAATTTTTGAAATCCAGCGCGAGGCCCAGCCCTGGATCGCGTAGGCCCCAGCTTTGTCCATCGGTTCGCCTGTGGCGATGTAGGCTGCAATTTCTTTCGCGCTGATCTTTTGCATTTCGACGGTGGTGATGTCGGAGCGGACATCCGCAAATCCCGGTCCAAGCAGGCAAACACCGGTGACCACGTGATGACTGCGTCCGGAAAGTGATTGCAGCATGCGCGTGGCATCCGCAGCGTCTTTCGGCTTGCCAAGGACTTCATGCCGGACAAGAACGATTGTATCCGCACCCAAAACAAATTTTTCCGGATGTTGCTGGAATATAGCCGAGGCTTTCTCACGCGCTAAACGTTCCGCATAAACTTTCGGCGCTTCGTTGGGCAAAGGATGTTCAGGAACATTGGACGCGTGCACGGTGAAATCAATTCCGGCGTTGCGTAAAAGCTCCTGACGGCGCGGAGAAGCAGAAGCAAGAACGAGCATGGTTAATTTTAATGGAATACGCGGAGATTTTTTTACAGCCCCGGTTCCCCTGTGTTCATCTTAAAAGCAGATAGACTATTTCTTCTTTCAAGATGGCCAGAGTAAGTCCGCAATCGGGCAAGGAACAAAGCACCTGGAAGTTTGCGCTGCGCGCACTTTCTTCCCGCAATTACCGGCTATTTTTCAGCGGCCAGAGCGTTTCGCTGATTGGCACATGGATGACGCGCATCGCCACGAGCTGGTTGGTGTACCGCCTTACGCATTCCGCGTGGCTGCTGGGGGTCGTAGGGTTTTCCGGACAAATCCCGGCATTCATTTTGGCGCCCTTCGCAGGGGTGTGGATTGACCGCTGGGACAAACACCGCACACTGGTTATCACACAGGTGCTCTCCATGTTGCAGTCATTCGCGCTGGCGGTGCTTGCGCTCGTGGGAATCATCAACATGCAGGAAATTATCTGGCTGAGCGTGGCGCAGGGCCTCATCAATGCGTTTGACATGCCGTGCAGGCAGTCGTTCGTGGTTGAAATGGTTGAAAATCGCGAGGACTTGAGCAATGCGATCGCGCTCAACTCTTCCATGGTCAATGCCGCGCGTTTGCTGGGCCCTTCCATTGCCGGCATTGTCATCGCAGCTTTCAGCGAAGGCTGGTGCTTCCTGATTGACGGGGTCAGCTACATCGCCGTCATCATTTCCTTGCTGATGATGAAAGTTCAGCCCCATGAAGAGCCAAAAGAAGCGCTGGCTTTAGGGCATCAGCTGAAAGAAGGATGGAACTACGTTTTCCACTCCATCCCGATTCGCTCCGTACTTCTTCTCATGGCTCTCATAAGTCTGGTCGGCATGCCATACATGGTGTTAATGCCGATTTTTGCGGGTAGCGTTCTGCACGGCGGTCCGCATACGCTCGGGTTTTTAATGGGAGCGGCGGGAGTTGGCGCGCTTGTTTCGACATTTTTATTGGCGGCGCGGAAGAGCGTACTTGGTCTTGGCCGGGTCCTTCCCGCTGCTTCGGTCCTGTTCGGAGTAGGTTTAATTACATTCGGAGAATCGAGGATCCTGTGGCTTTCACTGATATTCGTGATGGTCGCAGGCTCCGGCATGATGCAGCAGATGGCCGGAAGCAATACATTGTTGCAAACCATCGTGGACGACGATAAACGCGGACGGGTGATGAGTTTTTATTCGATGGCCTTCATGGGAATGGCGCCGATCGGCAGTTTGATCGCAGGATTTTCCGCAAGCCGCATTGGCGCCCCACATACGCTGGTCATTGGCGGCATACTTTGCATTGTGGGAGCGGCCTGGTTCGCGTTTCATCTCCCATCCATCCGCAAAGAGATTCGCCCTATTTATATCCGGCTGGGAATTTTGCCGGAAACTTCCAAAGCCATTCAAACGGTCAGCGCATTGCTGACTCCACCGGAAGAGTAATCGCTGTGACGTTATGATGGGGGTAAGAGTTTTCGGAGAGAGGCCGCGTGTGAAGTTTCCCAGGTGCAAATTTCGTTTATTCTTTTGCGCTGCCGTTCTTGCGGCTGCTTTTTCGCAGATTTCCTGCAATAAGAAAACTCCGATATCTGTTCCTCCAACAAGTCCCGCTCCCGCGCAAACGATTCCCGGCCGGATCTTCGCGCCATATTTCGCAACCTGGTTTCCGCAAAATAACTTTTCTCAAGTCGCCCAGGAATCAGGGATTAAATATTTCACGTTAGCGTTCGTTACCAGCAGCGCGAATACTTGCTCCCCAATTTGGTCGAACAAACAATCGATTCAAGAAGAAGTAGACATTCCCGCTGCAATCGCGGCACTGCGGAAGCAAGGTGGCGATGTAATTGTTTCTTTTGGGGGCGCGCAAGGGCATGAACTGGGACGCGTCTGCAAAGATCCAGCGAGCTTGCAAGCGGCCTATCAATCGGTGATCCATCAATATCGCCTGCGCATGGTCGACTTTGACATTGAGACTTCCGCCATTCGCGATCCGGCGTCAGTGGATCGGCGCAATATCGCTCTGGCCGCGCTGCAAGCGGCGAACGCGGGGCTCAGACTTTCCTTCACGCTGGAAGTGATGCCCTCAGGACTTACGGATGAAAGTCTTAATCTGCTGAAGAATGCGATGCAGCACAACGTGAAAATCGACGCCGTGAACATTCTGGCCATGGATTACGGGCCGCCTGCGGACCCGAACCTGATGGGACAGAATGCAATCGACGCTGCGAACCACACTCTGGAACAGTTAAAAGAAATTCACCTGGATACCAGGCTTGGCATCACGGCGATGATTGGCAAGAACGACGTTTCGCCGGAAGTATTCACGCAGAACGATGCAAAGACTTTATTTGATTTCGGCCAAAGCAATCCCAGTGTCGGTTGGCTGTCGATGTGGTCGACGGCCCGCGATCATCCCTGCCCGACAGGAGCGAAGATTGTTACCGGCACCTGCAGCGGAATCGAGCAGCAAGCTTACGACTTCTCCCACACCTTTGAAAAATTCCAATAGTTAAACTTTGCTGATTAAACTTCTGCGGTGACGGTCATGACGACTTCGCGCTCGCGAGGGCCGTCCAGTTCGATGAGAACAATGCGTTGCCAGGTCCCGAGAATCAGGCTGCCCGTTTGAAATGGCAATGCCACCGAAGTCCCAATCATGGCGGAAAGAATGTGATCGGGCACATGCGCGGGATTGTGCGGATGGCGATAGCGAAGCTTGGGCACCATCGCTTCGAAGGCGTCCAGCATATCGAGATCAGTGCCGGGATCGAGGTCCGCAGTGGTAAGCGCCGCAGTCGTATGCAGGATGAGGAGATTGCAGATTCCCGTACCGTCGGTATGACGCTCTTCGAGGCGCTGCTGGATTTCGTCGGTAATGTCCAGAACTTCGCGCTTTTTCCGGGTTTTAAAAGTGAGCTTTCGCATGATTGATTTTAGCGAGCTAGGCAATCAATGGGTGCGCGGACTCATAAGCGGTAATTTCTTTCTCATGCTGCAAAGTGATGCCGATGTCGTCGAGTCCGTTTAAGAGCCGATGACGAATCGAGTTATCAATCTGGAAACTGGCGGAAAATCCCTGCGAATCCGTAACTTTCTTTTGCTCGAGATCAACGGTCAATTCATAATTCGGAACTTCCTGCGCGCGACGGGCGAGTTCCGTGGCTTCCTGTTCAGTCAATGCCACGGTCAGCACGCCATTCTGCACGCAATTGTTGGCAAAGATGTCAGCGAAAGTTGGCGCGATCACTGCTTGAAAACCAAAATCGGCAAGCGCCCACACGGCGTGTTCGCGAGATGATCCACAGCCAAAATTTTTATCGGTGACGAGGATGCTGGCGCCCTTATAGCGCGGCTGGTTCAAAGTGAATTCAGTATCCAGCGAACCATCCGGCAAACGGCGCCAATCGTAAAATACAAACTCGCCGAAGCCGGTTTTTTCGATGCGCTTCAAAAACTGTTTGGGGATAATCTGATCAGTGTCCACATTGGCGCGGAAGAGCGGCGCCACTTTTCCTGTGTGAATACGAAATGGTTTCATAAAGCCTCTCAATCCGTCAGGTCAAGACCCGGTGCTACACGATTGTTCGCACTACTACGATTGTTTGGACTAGACGATCTTTGATGTTTGCACTACATAGTCTTGGCACTACATATTCTGCGCTGCATAAGCATTAGTTAAATTGCCAGTTGCGAATATCGGTGAAATGTCCGGCTATCGCCGCAGCGGCCGCCATCATGGGGCTAACAAGATGCGTGCGACCGCCGCGCCCCTGGCGTCCCTCAAAGTTACGGTTGCTCGTGGAAGCGCAACGCTCGCCGGGCTGCAAAATGTCGGGATTCATTCCCAGGCACATGGAGCATCCTGACTCGCGCCATTCAAATCCGGCCTGCCGGAAGACCTGGTCGAGACCTTCTTTTTCTGCGGCATGTTTGATTGCCTGCGATCCAGGAACAACCATAGCTCGGACCTTTGAACTCACGTGATGGCCTTTTGCCACGCGAGCCGCGTCGCGCAAATCTTCCAGGCGGGAATTCGTGCACGATCCGATGAAAACACGATCGACGGGGATTTTTTCGATGGGCGTTCCCGCGCTCAATCCCATGTACTCCAGCATGCGAAGCGCGGCGTTGCGGTCGGCCTCGGTTTTCAGTTCGGCGAGTTCCGGCACGCTTCCGTCGACGGCCACCACCATGCCCGGGTTCGTTCCCCAAGTAACAAACGGCGCGAGCGACGACGCTTCGATTTGAATGACGGTATCAAAATGTGCTCCGGGATCGGAAGGCAGATTTCGCCAGCGGGCGATGGACTTCTCCCACTCCGCATTTTTCGGAGCAAAGCGGCGGCCTTTCAAATATGCGAACGTGGTTTCGTCCGGCGCGATCATCCCCGCACGCGCGCCACTTTCGATGCTCATGTTGCAGAGCGTCATGCGGCCTTCCATGGAAAGACTGCGCACGGCTTCGCCCGCGTACTCGATCACGTATCCGGTAGCACCGTCGGTGCCAATTTTTCCGATAATGCCCAGGGCGATATCTTTCGCGGTCACGCCCTTGGGTAAAGATCCATTGACCTGAATCAGCATCGTCTTGGGCTTGCGTTGCGGCAAACACTGCGTCGCGAGAACGTGCTCGACTTCCGAAGTTCCAATGCCGAATGCCAGCGCGCCAAACGCACCGTGCGTGCTGGTATGGCTGTCGCCGCAGACGATGGTTTTGCCGGGCTGCGTAACGCCAAGTTCAGGGCCGATGACGTGGACGATTCCCTGGTCCGGCGAATCCATGTCAAACAGCGGCACGCCGAATTCTTTGCAGTTCTTCTGGAGAGCTTCAATCTGCCGCGCCGCGATGGGATCAAGAATCGGCGTTCCGCGCGGCTCGGTTGGAATGTTGTGATCAACGGTCGCCACCGTGCGATCCGTGCGGCGGACGCGGCGTCCGGCCATGCGCAGGCCATCAAATGCCTGTGGCGAGGTCACTTCGTGCACGAGATGCAGATCAATATAAAGAAGATCAGGCCGATCTTCAGAGACACAGACAATGTGCTCGTCCCAAACTTTTTCAAACAGCGTGCGCTTTTTGCTGGATTGCGTTTCTGCCATATCGAAATCTCTCGAATACCGCTTAATAGTTTATCAACTGAGCATCTATCAATTCTTGGTTTAATCAATTCTTGGTTTAATCAACTCTATGTTTAATCAATTCTATGTTTATCAACGCTGTGTTCATCAACATTACGGCAAGGCAAGAATGCCACAATTTCTTGGCCTCGTGGAATCAATCATTCACGATGTAGCCATCGCAGACGACGATGACACTACGATTCGCGCATGGAAGCTGCGGAATGCGTCATGTGTAAAACCAGCATGAGTGCGACGCCGCAGAGAGGCACAAGAAGGCCGCGCTGCAAGCTGCCCGCATATAAAGAAATGAATCCGACGAGCCAGGGAAGAACGGCCCCGCCCAAACTGGCGGAGGGGAAGGCTAACGATCCGACGCGCGGAGCTTTGCTGCCGAACCATTGCGCAAGCAAGGAAAGGTTCGCGGGAAATATGGAAGACATGCCCAGGCCTGCTAATCCTGTTCCCAACGCGAGCCATTGCAGGGAATGCGCAGCAAAGATCACGGACACTCCGATCAAAGCCACAGCCAGTCCTACAATTGCCAGGCGAGTCTCTTTCATCTTTTTCAGCACCAGGGGGGCGGAAGCGCGGCCCAACAGCAACGCTCCCCAATAAATCGACGGCATCAATGCCCAGAACGTTCCAACTCCGAAATTCACGCGCCGCGCATGAGACGCAACCCATCCGCCGATGGAAGCTTCTGTCCCGACGTAGGTGAAAAACAAAACGCAGAGAATGAACGCCAGATAAAGTTTCCGTTCCGCTGGAATGTTTTCTGGTGCAACTGCTTTTGCCGCATGCGAAGTTGTCGAGGATGTATCGAACTTCGCGGAAGCGACAATCAAAGCCAACGCACCTGTGATGATGGCGATCAGATACGTGACCGACGTTGTATGGCCTTGCCGCTGCAGCGCGGCAATCGCCACGGGGACTCCAACGGCCCCCAGTCCCCAGGAAAAATTCACCAGGTTTAGAGCCGCTGCGCGGTTGTCGGGATTCAACTCCGCAATCAGCAAATTGCCCGTAGGCGTGCTCAATCCAAAACCCGCTCCGTAAATAAATACTGCCGTCATACCTGTCTGCCAGCTTTTTTGGTCGAGCATGGACATGCCGATCGCCATGAGTACCAAAGAACAAAATAGAGTCCAGCGATAGCCGAAGCGGCTGATGAAAACGCCCGAAATGGCCGCGGTAATGAGCGACGCAAGAAATTGCGCGGTAAAGAAATATCCCGCTTCATAATCGTTCAAGTGCCAGCGAGCAGAAAGCATCGGCAGCATGGGGCCAAGCAAAGTAGTGACTGCGCCGGTGATAACAAACGCCGCGTGGACGAGAAGAACAGAAGTTCGCATCCCGCTTGTGGCGGGCATGGGAAGAGTTTTGGGCACGGCTTGGATACGTTAACAGAAGCAGATGCAACACGCATGTTGGCTAGTGCTGAATGGGGAACTTTCGATTTCAGCAGCCACTGTTTCCTATGCGCGTGAAAGCGCAAACCGCTATGATAATGAAGAGCGAACATGATCAACGGTCAGAAAATCGCGGTCGTTCTCCCGGCGTACAACGCGGAAAAGACGTTGGAGACCACTGTCCATGAACTTCCGGATTTAGTGGATATCTGCATCCTCGTGGATGACCATAGCTCCGACCGCACGGTCGAGGTTGCCCGGCGGCTTGGCCTGCAATATTTCGTTCATAACCAAAACTACGGATACGGGCGCAATCAACAAACTTGCTATCGCGAGGCTTTGGCGGCTGGCGCGGACGTAGTGATCATGGTGCACCCGGATTATCAGTACACGCCGTTGCTGGTTACGGCGATGGCCAGCATGGTGGCGTATGGAATTTATGACGTCGTGCTTGGATCGCGAATTATTGGCGGGACTGCTTTGCGTGGCGGCATGCCACTTTATAAATACATCGCGAACCGATTTCTTACCGCATTCGAAAATTTATTTTTGCGCGTGAAGTTGTCCGAATATCACACGGGATATCGCGCGTTCCGGCGCAAGGTTTTGCTGGATCTTCCCTTGGTGGAGAATTCAGACGATTTTGTTTTTGATAATCAGATGCTCGCGCAATGCGTGTACTTCAATTTCAAAATCGGAGAAGTTTCCTGTCCGACGAAATATTTTGACGAAGCATCTTCCATTAACTTCAGCCGCAGCGTGAAATACGGACTGGGAGTACTGGCGACTTCTCTGCAATTTGCCATGGAACGCTTTGGCCTGGCGCACTACAAGATTTTCAGCGACACCGGCCGCAGGCTTGAACCAAGCGATTCGCAGTACTACACACGCGGCGCGGCCAACACGGTCTCCAGCTAAAAACTAGTGCCTACCCCCACCGCACACGCCAGCAAAAATCCCACTGCTTCTGATATTCGGGCTTCTGGCACACGGCCAAACACTAAAGAGTTTCTGTTGATGTTTTTAATCACGGCCGGGGCAATGGCTGTGCATGGCTACCATCCGTATGTTGAGGACGCAGAGATCTACGTTCCCGGCATTAAGAAGCTGATCCATCCGAATTTATATCCACACAACGCGGAGTTTTTTACTTCACATGCCAGCATGACGATGTTTCCGCGTCTCATCGCAGCGTCGGTGAAGCTCACGCACCTGCCTTTCGACTGGGTTTTGTTTTTGTGGCAATTTCTCTCCATTTTTCTTTTACTGTGGGGATGTTGGCGCCTGGCCGGGCTTTGCTTTCCCAGCAAGCGGGCGCGCTGGGGCGGAGTGCTGCTGATCGCTTCGCTGTTGACGATACCCGTGGCAGGCACAGCGCTGTACCTTATGGACCAGTATTTAACGCCGCGGGCGCTCTCCACTTTTTCGATTGTTTTTTTGATCGTCAATACAATCGAGCGGAAATTTGTTCGTGCGACATTGTGGACGGTTTTTCTGGCGCTGATTCATCCGCTGATGGCGGTGTTTGGAATTTGCTTTTGCGCACTGGTTCTTTGGGAGCAACGTAAAGTTTCTGCTCAAGTGCTCACCGCTGCGCTCCTATTTCCACTTAGTTTGTTCCCGCCGGTCACCGAAGCTTATAGAGTCTCGCTGAACCGGCATTCCTATTTTTTCGTCACGCGCTGGGAGTGGTATGAGTGGGTCGGTATCTTCGCTCCCATGCTATTGCTCTGGTTGTTTTCCATGCTCGCGCGAAAACATGATTGGCGTGTCCTGGATCTTCTTTGCCGGACTTTGATCATTTTTCAAGCTTTCTTCTTTGTGATCTCGTTGCTGCTTTGCCTTCCGGTTTTCGCCAATTTTGCGGAGCTGCAAACCATGCGCAGCCTGCATCTTCTGTATGTTTTACTTTTCGTCTTTGCCGGCGGCCTGCTGGCTGAATTTGTTCTCAAATCAAGTGTGTGGCGCTGGCTGCTTCTTTTTATTCCAATCTGCGCCGGCATGTTTTATGCGCAATTGCAGCTTTTCCCGGGTACTGTGCACATGGAGTTCCCCGGCGCGGTCTCCGGCAATTCCTGGGTAAATGCATTTCTATGGATTCGCCACAACACGCCCGAAGACGCTTACTTCGCCCTTAATCCTGCCTATTTGAAAGCGGATGGCGAAGATGTTCACGGCTTCCGCAGCATCGCCGAACGCTCCAGCCTCGCCGATGATGTGAAAGACAGCGGCGCGGTTTCTATGTTCCCCGCGCTAGCGGAAAAATGGCAGCAACAGTCGCTGGCTCTGCATGGATGGCAGAATTTCCAGGCGTCGGACTTGCAGCGATTGCATCAAAAATTCGGCGTGGATTGGGTTGTGCTCGATCAGCCTGGAACGTCACCGCTAAAGTCAGCTTCAAGTGGCTTGGATTGTCCCTATCGTAACGGCTATTTGCAGGTGTGCCGGATTCAGTAACAACACAAGTTTGCAGGTCGTTTTGGTATTCGCTAGCATCAAACAGGCAAAGCATGGCAACCAGCACCAGTATCGGCCCGGAAAAAGATAATCCTCCCAAGCTGGTCCTGGGAGAGATTCTCAGCTTTGCCTACGATACGTTCTGCAGCAACAAAGTACGCTTCGCGCTGACTTCGTTGGGCATGGTGATCGGCACCGCTTCGCTCATTCTGGTGGTCACGATCGGCATGACGGGCAAGCAATACATCCTGAACCAGATTCAATCGATTGGCACGAACTGGGTTTACGTCGAGTACCAGGGGGGAGCGCAGCGCGTCAGCAATGCGCCAGATGATCCGCTGACTATCGACGACATGAATGCCGCGCGCCAGGAAGTTCCCGGCATTGTGGCGGCTTCGCCCATCGTGCAGCTCGCCGACCGCATTCCCGTGGGTAACGGCAAAGAGCGGGACATCCAGATTCTGGGCGTATATCCCGAATACAGCAAGGTCCGCAATCTCATTGTGACCTCCGGTCGCTTCTTCGACGCCCAGGACGAGCAGGCGCACAACAAAGTCGGTGTGCTTACGGAGAAGATGGCGCGCGACCTTTTCGGCTCCAACGAAAATTCGCTGGGCAAAGTAATCAAGATCAGCGGCCTTCCTTTCACTGTGATCGGCACATTCAAAGAGCGCGTGGACACTTTCGGCCAGTCGGAAGTCACCGACAATACCGTGGACATTCCCTACAGCGTCTCGCGCTACTTCACTGAAACGACGAAAGTGAAGCAGATTTACTTCTCCGTGAACGATCCTTCGACGGTGATTCCGGCGACGGCGCAGATCAAGCGCGTGATCCAGTCGCGGCACAGGCCGGAATCTGTATATGAGGTCGAAAATTTGACGCAGCTTGTGACGGTAGCGGAAAAAACAGCCAACGCCTTGACCTATGTTCTGTTCGCCATTGCGACGATTGTTTTGCTGGTGAGCGGGATCGGCATCATGAACATTATGCTGGCGACAGTGAGCTCGCGCATCCGGGAAATTGGGATCCGCAAAGCCATTGGCGCGACAAATAGCGAAATCCGATTCCAATTTTTGTCGGAAGCAATCCTGATTTCTGTAGGCGGTGGGTTGATCGGTGTGGTCATTGGCCTAGCGGTACCGTTCTCCATCCGCTTCCTCACGGAGTATCGCGTTCCGGTTTCCGGACTTTCAGCGATCGTCGCGATCGTGGTTTCTTCGCTGGTAGGAGTCTTGTTCGGAACGATTCCCGCGACGCGAGCGGCGAAGTTGGATCCCGTGGAAAGCTTGCGTTACGAGTAGGCGCCGCGATTCGATTTCTACAGCCATTGGATTGCGGTTTAAAAACATTCTCATAAAAACAAGTTAGCCGGGCTGGTTGGCCCGGCTCGCGCTTGCTTAAACATCTTCGGGGTTCGGTTTGGTTCTAAGGCCCCCGCAGAATATCTTTATTAGTTGAAATTAGTTGAAAATCAGTAATCTGTCGAAAATCAGTATTAGTCGAAAAACAATCTCATTTAAAAACAGTACTCAGTTTTGAGACTTGGCGGGACTGCTTACATCACCAGCGCTAAGTTCTCGAGTTCATGCTGCAACACCGGCATCGCACAACCGGCCATCTCTACACGACCGGCTGCATCGATCGCCGCTTGCGGCGAGACGCCATAACCTCGTCCCATGAGAAAAACCTGTAAAAGTTCAGCAGCTTCGCGGGAATCGGCGAATCCACCCTGCAACAGGTCATTTCGCAAGGCCGCCAGTTCGGTAGTGGAAAATCTTTCTTTGTCTTTCATCGTCATGTTCATGGTCGTTATCACCTCCGACCTCATCTCTCACAACTATTAGACTCCGCGCTACCCACCTACGTTGCATGCAATTTAGATGCCGCAAAATCAGCGTAATTGCATATACGCATGAATAACGCTCCCAGTTCTATAAACCCCTTATCTAACGGTAAGTTGCATCCCTGCCGGGGCGGGTAACCTATTGCAAAGGTGACCCTGTCTCACGTTTGGCCGCTGACAAATTGTGTCGTTCTGGGACGATTCACCTCAAAATGAACACAATTCGTTAGGCGCGGCGAAAGACGAATTGATCACTCACCAGAAAGTTCCCCACGGAGCAAATACTGATCACCA
>DASXCC010000004.1:0-4474 GCA_036491415.1 Terriglobales bacterium
TCTGTCTTTAAGGCCTGCTCTAACGCGCCTTCGTACGCTTCATTTAACTCATTGACGGAAGCGGAGATAACATTGCGCCCGTCCAAATTCACTTCCACTTGGCCGGCAACTGTCTCGCCGATGGTTTCCAGCGAGATACCATATTTTACTGTTATCTGTTTGATTCGTTGAACGTTCTCTTGGATACAAGAGATCACAATTCTGGTGGCCTCTTCCCCAAATAAAACTGACTCAGCCGGAAGGCTATTAGAGGAGATATCGGCTTTAATACCAACATCTTCGCGGAAACTCGACTCGGCCAGGTTCACCGCCAGTCCGCCATCGGAACAATCATGGACGGATTCCGCCAGCCCCGCTTGAATAATTTCAATGATGGCCTTCTGCAAACCCGCTTCCTGCTCTAAATCCAGCTCAGGCGGATAACCCCACAGCGCGCCAAGGACTTCTTTGGCATATTCGGAAGACCCAAACTCGGATTCCGCATCGGTGGCGTCGCCGGGTTCCGTGCCCCGCAGCATGACTACAGTGCGTCCCGGCTGGCGGAAAGCCAGGCCAGGAGCCTTCATTACATCGTCGACCAACCCTACAATTCCGAGAACCGGCGTGGGGTAAATCCCTTCCCCCAACGTTTCGTTGTAGAGGCTGACGTTGCCGCCGGTGATGGGGATATCGAGTTCTTCGCAGGCCTTGGTGATGCCGTCAATAGCGTTGGATAGTTGCCACATGATGGGCGGCTTCTCGGGATTGCCGAAGTTCAGGCAATTTGTGCCTCCCACAGGAACCGCGCCGACGCAGGCAACATTACGGGAAGCCTCCGCCACCGCATGCATCGCTCCCAGCTTCGGGTCGAGATAGCACCAGCGGCCATTGCCATCGAGCGCCATCGCCAGCCCGCGGGCCGAACCTTTCAGGCGAATCACGCCGGCATCGCCCGCTCCCGGACCTTCCACGGTATTGGTCTGCACCATGGAATCGTATTGCTGCCACACCCAGCGTTTGCCGCAGATATTGCTGCTGGCCAGCAGCTGCTTCAAATCTCTGGTGAAGTCGCGCGACTGATTGAGTCGAATGTGCTCGGGCATTTCACGCGGAACCGGCGGCTCCCAGCGCTGCATGGGGCGGTTATAGATGGGAGCATCGTCAGTGAGCGCTTCGTTGGGAATTTCCGCAACGACCTTGCCATGCTCCAGGACCCGCATGGTATTTTCGCCGATGACTTTGCCGATCTCTACGGCATCGAGTCCCCATTTGCGGAATACTCGATAGACTTCTTCTTCGCGGCCTTTTTCCGCAACCAGCAGCATGCGCTCCTGCGATTCACTTAGCAAAATTTCGTACGCGGTCATGCCGGTCTCGCGCTGCGGCACGCGGTCCATTTCGATTTCCAGGCCTACAGCGCCGCGTGCGCCCATCTCACAGGTAGAGCACGTTAGCCCGGCAGCACCCATGTCCTGAATACCGATAATCGCTCCGGTCTGCATAGCTTCAAGACACGCTTCGAGCAGGAGTTTTTCGAGGAACGGATCGCCAACTTGCACGTTGGGACGCTTCGCTTCCGATTCTTCACTGAATTCCTCGCTGGCCATGGTTGCGCCGTGAATGCCGTCGCGTCCGGTTTTTGAGCCAACGTAAATTACCGGATTGCCTTCGCCCGCCGCCTTGGCATAAAAAATTTCGTCTTTTTTCACCAGCCCAAGAGCAAATGCATTGACCAGCGGATTGCCTGAATAGCAAGGTTCAAATTTTGTTTCGCCGCCTAAATTCGGCACGCCAAAACAATTTCCGTACGAAGCAACGCCGCCGACCACGCCTTCCATAATGGAATGATTTTTGTGGATGGTGGCTTGGTCGGTTTCTCCCACCTTGGATTTCTGGTTTGCGGAATTTTCTGAAATTGGCCCAAAGCGAAGCGAATCCATCACCGCGACAGGCCGCGCGCCCATGGTGAAGATGTCGCGGAGAATGCCGCCAACTCCGGTGGTCGCTCCCTGAAAAGGCTCGATAAACGAAGGGTGATTGTGCGATTCAATCTTGAAAGCGCAAGCCCATCCATCCCCGATGTCAATGATGCCGGCGTTTTCTCCAGGACCCTGCAGCACGCGACGGCTGCGCGTCGGCAATCGCTTCAAATGCACGCGCGACGATTTATAGGAGCAATGCTCGCTCCACATCACGCTAAAAATTCCCAACTCTGTCAGAGTGGGCTCGCGTCCGCCAAGCAGTTTTTTAACTTTTTCGTATTCGTCGAGGGTCAGGCCGTGTTCCCGAATGACAGCGGGAGTAATCGCAGGATTCAAGCTGGTTGTCATGGGGTAAATGTTATTTTCTCATGGCAAAGCGAGGGTGTAAAAAGTTAATTCGAGTGAACAAAAAGTGGTGCAAACTATGAAAATGCGACCGGCTGAGGACATAAAGAACCACGTTTGTATCCCGTCCCCGACAGGGCGGCTATGATGGAAGAGGCTATTTTTTAGATGTTTTACCAAAAACGGGTGTTTTACCAAAAATATGATTTCCGTTCATCCCATCACTAAACAAGATGTTCCCGCGCTCATGTCCCTGATTCTTGAGCTGGCCGAATACGAGCATCTTGACGTCGTTACGACTGAGCGCGATCTGCTGCGCGACGGCTTTGGCGCCAATCGAAAATTTCGTTCACTGATTGCGGAATATGAGGGGAAGCCCGCCGGATATGCCATGTTCTACGACTTCTACTCCAGTTTCCGCGGGCGTTGCGGCCTGTTCCTCGAGGACATTTATGTGCACCCCGCATTACGCAATAAAGGAATTGGCAAAGCCTTGCTGTCGCATGTCGCAAAAATATCCAAAGAAGAAAATTACTTCGGGATGCAATGGGAGGTGCTCGACTGGAACCAGCCTTCGATTGAATTCTACGACCGTATCGGCGGCAAGTTTATGGATGAGTGGCGGCTGGTGTCTCTGACTGGAGAGGCGCTGCAAAAAGTCGCTGAGGGCGCGAAATGAACGAGGCAGTTCGCATTATTGGCGCAGGGCTTGCCGGGGCTGAAACGGCATGGCAGTGCGCGAAGCGCGGCGTACCAGTGGAGCTTTACGAAATGCGCCCAGTACGCTCGACGCCCGCGCACCAGACCAGCAACTTCGCGGAGCTTGTCTGTTCCAATTCTCTGAAATCCGAGAGCGAGAACACAGCACCGTGGCTCTTGAAGGAAGAAATGCGCCGCGCTGGATCATTGCTGCTGCAACTTGCGCGGGAATGCGCGGTGCCTGCCGGGCACGCGTTGGCCGTGGATCGCGCCACATTCGCAGCCCGCGTGACAGAAATTATTTCCCAGGAACCTTTGATCACAGTCCGGCGCGAAGAAGTCACGCAGATTGATCCGTCGGAAATTACCGTCATCGCCACAGGTCCGTTAACTTCGAATGCATTGTCGGAAGAAATCGCGCGGCTGACGGGCGCTGATCATCTTGCGTTCTATGATTCAATCAGTCCCATCGTGGAAGCCGATTCCATTGACATGGAGAAGGTCTATTTTGCGGCGCGCTACGACAAAGGCACGGCGGATTACATCAATTGCCCGATGTCGAAAGAAGAGTACGACCGCTTTTACGATGCTCTGCTGGCCGCACAGCCCGTCGAAGAAAAAGATTGGGAGCACCTGAATTATTTTGAAAGCTGTCTTCCCATCGAAGAAATCGCGCGCCGCGGCCGCGACACCTTGCGATTCGGCCCGATGAAGCCGGTTGGCTTGCGAGACCCGAAAACCGGAAGAACCCCGTATGCGGTTGTGCAATTGCGCCAGGAAAATCTGCGCGCCGACTCCTACAACTTGGTTGGATTTCAAAATCACTTGAAGTTCGGAGAGCAGGCGCAGGTGCTTCGTCTGATTCCTGGGTTAGAGAACGCTCGCTTCTCCCGCTTCGGACAAATTCATCGCAACACTTACGTCAACGCGCCGACCCTTCTGAATGAATCGCTGCAAATGAAAACTCATCCGCGGATATTTTTCGCCGGACAAATCTGCGGCGTAGAAGGCTACGTGGAATCGATCGCCGCAGGCCTGATGGCAGGAATCCATGCAGCAGCGCTCGTCTTAGAAACAGAACCCGTGCCACCTCCGCGCGAGTCGGCGCTAGGCTCTCTTGTGCATTACATCACCCACGCGGACGCGAAACATTTTCAACCCGCAAATATCACCTTCGATCTTTTACTGCCGCTGGAAACCAAGATTCGCGATCGCAAAGAGCGCCACAAAAAGCAATGTGAGCGCGCTTTGGCCAGTTTCGAAGGCTGGAAAGAAAAAATCGAGCAGACAAAAATTGCGCACCAGGTTTAAGAATTTATTTGACCTGCAAGAAGATTCGCTGTACGTTCGCGCATTGCTGCCGTTGAGGTGATGCTTGTCAAATTCTGCTACGGACGTGATCAGCCCTGCAATCGAACACACCAAGCAGCAATTATTTAAGCCCTTCCGCCTTAAGCAGTGGACAAGGC
>DASXCC010000005.1:0-14391 GCA_036491415.1 Terriglobales bacterium
CTCCGTGCATTTAAAAGGAAGTCTTTAGATCTGAAGCGCAAAGTCGCTGCGCCTACAACAGAAAAAATTGAAAAGCTATCGCGCCAGCTTTGGGAGTTTAGCGAGCAGGTGCGACTTGAAAAACTGCGCAATGAAATACCGGATGCTTAACGCACAGGCATCCAGAAGTGGACTTTTTACTCTAGCGCCACTCCTGCATATTGATAAGAGCTATTCAATCGAGCTAGAGATCTAATCCAACGATGATTGTTGCGGGAATTATGAGCGGGACTTCAGCGGACGGAATTAACGTCGCGCTGGTTCGCATTACCGAGTCCCGGAGTGCGCTGAAAGTTCGTCTGCTCGGCCACTCCGAATATTCTTATCCTAAGAAGGTGCGCCAGTCCATTCTTGCCGCCATGAATTCGGGACAAGCGTCTGTAGCTGATCTGTCGCGGCTGAATTTCTTGTTAGGCGAGTTGTATGCCGATGCGGTATTGAAAACGCAAAAACAATTTCGCATCAAAGCCCAGTTGGCCGGATGTCACGGACAGACAATTTACCATCAAGGCCAATCCGCAAAATTTCTGGGAAGAAATATTGCGACTACGTGGCAGACGGGTGAAGGCGCTATACTTGCCGCGCGACTGGAAACTTCTGTGGTATCTGATTTCCGCCCTGCTGACATGGCTGCCGGAGGTAAAGGCGCTCCGCTGGTTCCTTATCTGGATTACCTGATCTATCGCGATAAGCGCGTGGGAAAGATTTTGCAGAACATCGGCGGCATCGCTAATCTGACGGCGATTCCCGCGAATGCTCCGCTATCCAAAATATTCGCTTTCGACACCGGCCCGGGCAATATGGTGATGGATGCGGTCATGGATCGGCTGTTCAACCGATCTTTCGATAAAGGCGGGACCGTCGCTTTCTCGGGCACGCCAATTCAGAGTGTTGTATCGAATCTTTTGAAATCGAAATTCTTCGCCGCGAAACCACCGAAAACCGCGGGGCGCGAAGAATTCGGGCGAGAGTTCACACAGGAATTTGTCCGCAAGTGTGGACGAGCAAGCGCGAACGATATTGTCGCGACTGCTTCCGCACTGACTGCGCGCTCCATCGCGCAATCAATCCAAAGATTCGTATTGCCTCGCGGCAAATTTTCAGAACTAATTGCCTCTGGAGGGGGAACAAAAAATCCCACGTTGATGGCCATGCTGGCGAATGAACTTTCCAGGCTTGATATAAAACTTCGCTTCTCTGATGAATTTGGAATCCCGGCCGAAGCCAAGGAAGCCGTTGCTTTCGCGGTCATGGCTTATCAAACTTGGCGCCATCGGCCTTCCAACGTGCCTTCCGCTACCGGGGCAAAGCGGCCCGCAATCTTAGGCAAGGTTTCCTATGCCTAGCGTTTTCTTTAGGCGTGTAGGCGCTCTGGTGTTACTCGCAATTTTATTCAGCCCGTTACTTTCCTGTTCCCATCCTGATGCGAATACGCTGGTCATGATTATTGAAAGCAGTCCCACGAACCTTGATCCGCGAGTTGGGGTGGACGCGCAGTCGGAGCGAATCGACTCCCTCATCTTCGACTATCTTCTGTACCGCGATGAACACATGAACATCAAACCGGCGCTGGCGGAAAGCTGGCAGATTCCCGATCCGCTTACGTATATCTTTCATTTGCATCAGGGAGTTCGCTTTCACGATGGCCGTCCGCTGACGTCGCGCGATGTGAAGTGGACGTTCGATTCTTTGATGCAAGGGAAAATCGTCAGCACGAAATCGGCTGTCTACAAATACGTAGACCATATCGATGCGCCCGACGCCGCGACGGTCATTATTCATTTAAACGAACCCTTCGCCGCATTGTTGTGGAATCTCTCCGACGGCGCTGTCGGCATTGTGCCCTACGGCAGCGGAAGCGAAATCACCTCGCATCCCATTGGCTCCGGGCCATTTCGTTTTGTAGAGGCAAGGCAGGACCAGGATGTAGTGATTGAACGCAACGACGACTATTGGGGCGAGAAGCCGAAGATCAAGCGTGTGCGCTTCGCCGTAATTCCCGATCCAACCACACGCGCTCTGGAGCTACGCAAAGGCAGCGCGGATGTTGCGATCAACGCGATGGCGACCGATACCGTGCTCACGCTGGAAAAAGAACCAGAACTGCAGGTCCTCCGTGCCCCGGGGACGATTGTGACTTACCTCGCTTTCAATTTGCGCGATCCTATTTTGAAAGATGTGCGGGTGCGGCAGGCGATTGCTTTTGCCATTGATCGCGCTCCAATGATCAACTATTTATGGCGTAATTCGGCGCGGCCAGCGGCGAGTATTCTGCCTCCAGAGAGCTGGGCCTACGACGATGATGTTCAAAAATATAATTACGACCCGGAACATGCTCGCCAGCTTTTGGACGCAGCAGGATATCCCGTAATCAATGGTGTGCGTTTTCATATGACGATGAAAACCGCTACGGAAGAAACGGGACGGTTAGTGGCCGCAGTGCTGCAGCAACAACTGCGCGCGGTAGGTATTGCTTTGGATATTCGTTCCTTTGAATTTGCGACGTTTTATTCCGACGTCACTCATGGAGAATTCCAGTTCTACTCCTTGCGCTGGGTCGGGGGAAATGAAGACCCGGACATCTTCGAACTTGTTTTTGATTCAAACCGCTTTCCGCCGAAGGGTTCTAATCGTGGGTTTTATTCCAATCCTCGCGTGGACGAACTTATTCGTGAAGGCCGTCGTGAGCTGGACCAGAACAAGCGTAAACAAATTTATGCAGAGTTGCAGCAAACGCTGGCGAAAGATTTGCCTTACATCAATCTTTGGTATTTAGACAATGTGCTGGTCGCCAGGAAGCGCGTGAAGAACATCACGATCGATCCGGCCGGAAGTTATGATTTCCTGCGGACTGCCGAAATTCAGCAGTAGTTCCCTGTCTGTAACCTGACGCAAAATTTTGCATGTTAGTATCGAAGATTCAATTCGACCATGAAAATTCTTTTTGTTGGTGACATTTTTGGGAAGCCCGGACGCACCATTGTCCGCGAGCGATTGGCCGGACTGGTACGGGATCACTCTGCGGACTTGATTCTTGTGAACGGAGAGAACTCAGCTGCCGGATTCGGAATTACACCGCCGTTGGCTGAGGAGTTTTTCGAACAGGGCGTGGATGTCATCACGACCGGCAACCACGTGTGGGACAAGCACGAGATTGTGGATTACTACGAGATGGCCAACGGCAATCCGCATAGCCCGGCACGTAAGGTGCTACGCCCCGCGAATTACGCCGCCGGCTTGCCCGGCTGGGGGTTTTACGAAGGTCAGAAAAATGGGGTCGCGTATGCAGTGATCAATCTGCAAGGCAGGGTTTTCATGGCTTCGAACGACGATCCCTTCCGCACTGCCGATAAAATTCTGGAGCAAATCAAAGCGGAAGTGATTTTTGTGGATGTGCATGCGGAAGCCACGTCGGAAAAGGTCTCTCTCGGCTGGTATTTGGATGGACGCGTTACCGCCCTTGTCGGTACGCACACGCATATTCCGACCGCCGACGAACGCGTGCTTCCAAAAGGCACGGCTTACATTACGGATGTAGGCATGACCGGGCCTTATGACAGCGTGATTGGCGTGAAAAAAGAATTGGTCATTGGTCGCTTCCTGAACAATATGCCTGTGCGCTTCGAAGCTGCTACCGGGGATGTTCGCCTGTGTGCAGTGGTTGTAGACTGCGATGAAACGACAGGCCGTGCACGCAGTATTCAACGGATCATGCTGCAATAACAGAAACCCATTCATGAACTTGTCGCCATCAATTAAACCAGAATCGCTCCAATCGAAAACATCAAGCGACTTCCGTTGGCTCGATGCCGATGCCTATCTGTTCGACATCGACGGCACCCTTCTGGTAACCAAAGATCTGGTGCACTGGAATGCATTGAACACAGCGATGCTAGAAGTTTACGGTGTTGATACAACGATAGAAGGCATTGCTTACCACGGAAAAACGGATCTAGGCATTCTGCGAGCGGCGCTGGAGCGCATGGGAATTACCGGAAAAGCATTTGAAGACAAACTCCCGCAAGCGTTGGATGCGATCTGTCGAGATGTGGCAAGCCATGCCGATGAAATTGTTCCCCACGTTTGCCCATCGATTTCCGAAGTCCTAAACAAATTAAAAGACTGCGGCAAATTGCTTGGCGTGGCGTCGGGAAATTTGGAAAGCGTGGGCTGGAAGAAAATTGAGAAGGCCGCACTGCGCGATTTCTTCACCTTCGGATGCTTTAGCGATCAGAATGAAATGCGTAGTGATATCTTTCGCGCCGGCGTGTCTGAAGTGAAAAGACGTCTTGGTAACAACGCGAAAACTTATTTTGTAGGCGACACTCCCGAAGATGTAAAAGCGGCGCGATATGCCGATGCGCCGATCATCGCCGTAGGCACGGGAATTTTTACGGCGGATAAACTTGCGGCAAACTCGCCCGATCTTTGCATCTCCTGTTGCACCGATTTGCTCTCCATCAAAAGCTGACTCTTTTCCGGTACTGCATCGCCCCGCAGCTCTCGCTTATAGTAGTTTTATGTCGAAAGCCAAGAAATCTTCGCCCAAAAAAGCACGCTTACTCTCCCGCCGCGAGGTGTATCGCGGATCGGCTTTTTCCGTCACTACTGACGAAGTGCTTGAGCCTTCGGGTATTCGCGCCCGCCGCGACATTGTGCATCACACAGGCTCGATCGTGGTGCTGGCCATTGATGAGAGAAAGAAAGAACCCTACATTCTTTTCGAGCGGCAGTATCGTCACGCGGCGCAGCGTTATATGTGGGAGCTCCCCGCCGGCCGCATCGATAAAGGCGAAAAGCCTCTGCCGGCCGCCAAGCGTGAATTGCTGGAGGAGACCGGCTATAGCGCAAGTAAATGGAAGAAGATCCTTCAGTTCTGGGCCAGCCCCGGCTTTGTTGCGGAGACCATGACCATTTTTTTAGCGCAGAACCTTACCGAGGGCGAGGCTGAACCCGAAGCCGATGAAGTCATCGAGGTCCGATTCCTGCCGCTTTCCAAGGCTGTCGCCATGGTCATGAACCAATCCATTCGCGATGCCAAAACCATCTCCGGAGTGCTGTGGATTTCGCAGACCCGTAATTCCCGTAAGGCCCGAAAATAAGGCCTTCTGAGTGTTTCCCATGCTTGACATGGCTGTGTGACAGCAGCACAATGACAGCAAATAGGGCATGCCCCGTTGTGTAAGCAGCATGCCTGGGGGGTTTACGTGGAACGTATGAAAGGTACGGTGAAGTGGTTTAACAACGCTAAAGGATACGGATTTATCGGACGTGAAGATGGACCCGATGTTTTCGTACACTACAGCGCCATTACGTCAGAAGGTTACAAGAGTTTGCAGGAAGGAGATCAAGTAGAGTTCGAGATTGTGCAAGGACAGAAAGGCCCGCAAGCAGCGAACATCACAAAAGCTTCCTAGTCCTTTACTATCCCCGCTTCCCACTGCTCTATGCACACGGCGATCGTGTGAGTGTGCAGAGTTTGTAGGAAATGCCGCGTAACCCACTTTCACTTCCTCCACAATTTGCTTTACCCTGATTCTGCATGGATAACAAAGCCATCGCGGGCATTCTTTACGAAACCGCAGATTTACTTGAAATTGATGCGCAAGACTCTTTCCGCATCCGCTCCTACCGTAATGCTGCCGAAGCGATTGAAGCGCAGCCTCAGCAAATTGCCGACCTGATCGACGAGCCGAAGAAGGTCCTGGAGATTCCAGGCATCGGCAAAGGCATGCTCACAAATCTGCAGGAGATTTTGCGTGAAGGAAAACTCACGCTTCATTCTGAGATGCTGAAGAAGTACCGGCCTTCCATGCTTGAGCTTTTGAAGATTCAAGGACTCGGGCCAAAGACCATCGCACTCATCTGGAATGCTTACCAGGTTTGCGATCCGGAAGGTGTCGCCAAACTCGCGCGTGAAGCAAAGATCCGTGAGCTTCCCCGCATGGGCGAGAAGCAGGAAACAAAACTGCTGAAGGCCATCGAAGACTATCAACGGATTGCAGGACGCTTCCTGATCGATGCTGCAGAGATACAAGCCCAGAAAATTGTCGAACATTTGAAAAGCTTCTCTGGGATTGAAAAGATCACGCCCGCCGGTTCGCTGCGGCGTGGACGAGAAACGGTTGGCGATCTGGACATCCTCGTCACAGGAAAGGCTTGCTGTGATGAAGCAACCCGGCAGGAATTGATCGAGCACATCGTCAAGCTGCCGGGGCTCATGGAGGTCATCGCTCGCGGCGATAACAAGGTGAGCTTCCGGTTGCGTGGAGGTATGCAGGTGGACGTGCGCTTGCTTCCTCCGGAATCATTCGGCGCTGCGATGCAATACTTCACCGGATCCAAGGGGCACAATGTCGCGCTCCGCCAACGCGCTCTAAAAATGGGATACACACTCAGCGAATACAGCCTGGCGACTCTGGAAGACAATAAGCCCGTCGCCAGCAAAACCGAAGAAGAAATCTACGCGAAGCTGAAGCTGGATTACATTCCTCCTGAGCTTCGCGAAAATGGCGGTGAAATTGATGCCGCCGCAGGACACACCTTGCCGACTCTCATTACCCAGCAAGACCTGCAAGGTGATGTGCACATGCATACGGTCGAGACCGATGGACGCAATACTATTGAAGAGATGGCCGAAGCCGCCAAAGAACACGGCTATAAATACATGGCCATAACCGATCACTCGAAAAACCTGGCCTTCGCCAATGGTCTGGACGATGCGCGGGCGGTCGAGCACATCAAGCGCATCCATGAAGCGAACAAGAAGTTTGATGGCATCAGAATTTTTGCGGGAATTGAAGTGGACATCCTTGCCGACGGAACCCTCGATCTTTCCGACTCCGTCCTCGAGCAGATGGACCTGGTCATCGCCAGCGTGCACTCGCATTTCGGGCAAACTCCGGCGGAGATGACGGACCGTCTGTTAAAAGCGG
This sequence comes from Terriglobales bacterium, assembly GCA_036491415.1. Lineage (GTDB taxonomy): Bacteria > Acidobacteriota > Terriglobia > Terriglobales > Acidobacteriaceae > JAICKN01. The sequence continues at coordinate 6,975 of DASXCC010000005.1, forward strand.
TCAACAATCCCAATACTTCGATCGTTGGTCATCCTACAGGCAGATTGTTGTTGCGCCGCGATGCTTATCAATTCGACGTGGATGCTGTGTTAAAAGCTGCGGCGAAGAATAAAGTAGCCATGGAATTGAACGCCTATCCGGACCGCCTCGACTTGAACGACCGGCACCTGAGGTTGGCCAAGCAGCTGGGGGTGAAGATCGTCATCAATACCGATTCCCACCACACTTCGCATATGGATAAAATCCGCTACGGAATCTTGCAGGCGCGCCGCGCGTGGCTTACCAAAGATGACGTGCTCAATACGCTTTCTGTGCAGATATTCGCGAAAGCCATGAAACATGAATGGAATTAGTTTGCCGGGCTAACCTGGAAAGGAATTCCAGCTTCTATCTAAAAACAGGGCTACAATGCCGAGTTGTTCCGAGAGGACGATTCCATGCCAGACGCTTCTATGCCAAATGATAAACCGAACTTGCCTCCCGAGTTGATACCGCAGGAACCCGCTCCCGCACCTGAGGCTTCGCCTTCCGACTTCAACATCGGCGAGGAGTACGGTACAGCCAGGAAGAATCTTCCGCCGGCAAAAATCATCGGCATCTGCCTCGGGATTGTGGTCGTCGTTGTGGCCATATTTGCGTTTCTGCAACGTCCCAAGCCGAGCGCTGCGGGATCCATTGATGCCATCAACGCCATCGAAATTCCCGGCCAGAATTCTGTGATGGTGGCTGTGAACGTTTCGTTTAGGAACAACGGCGAAAAGCCATTCTGGATTCACACTATGAAAGCCGAACTAGGCACGCCTTCGCAGACGTATTCAGACGACGCCTCGCCCGCTTCGGACTTCGATCGCTACTTTGAGGGTTTTCCCGCGCTGAAGCAAGGCACGATTACGCCGCTCAAGCTGGAAGATAAAATTGAGCCCGGCGTAGAAGATAAAGGGACCATTATCGTAAGTTTTCCTGTGACGATGGACGCGTTCAACACTCGCAAGTCGTTGACGGTTACGATCTGGCCTTACGATCAAGGCGTGCCGCTCATTATGACTAAATAACTATTCCTGTTTCCTGAGGAATTTTCTTTTTGCCAGGCGAGTGTGGGCGGCGGGAATGATCTCGTCATACTTCAAGCAACTGATCGATCCATCGACTTCAAGCACAGCTAAAGCTACATCGTGGAAGTTGGAAATTCCATGCTCGCGCAGAGAGCGTTGCAGCTCATCCAAGCTCACGTGCTCTTTGGACATGTGCGCATTCAAAACCTGGCCATCATGGATGAGCAGACTCGGCTGACCTTGAATGAAGCGCCGGAAGCGGCGATTGCCGCCGGACACTTCCGCGATCAGGTAATTCAAAATTAGAAGAGTTGCCGCCGCAACGGCACCGCCGATGAGCGAAGTATCCGGCCCAGTCATGGCGTTCTGCACGGCGTTGCTGATTAAAAGCAGAAGCGTCAGGTCAAACGGCGTCATCTGCCCGACCTCACGCTTCCCGCTTAAACGAACTCCGAGCAGGACGATGACGTAAACCGCCGTCGTCCGCCCGAAAATCTGCAGCAATACATGACCGCCTGGAAACATTTCTCTCTATTCACCCGGAGTGATGGGAACCGGCGCGTTTTTCGGCGTGGTCAAATATCCCGTCGCCTGATTTTTCTCCACTGTCCAGATCACCAACTCATAGAGCATGTGATCGCGGCCGGTATAGAACTGAATCGGCTCTGAAATATTTTTGTCTTTCTTCTCGATCGTCTTATCGTCGGAGGTCACATTCAACGTGAACTTACCGCGCTTCGGGTCCGTCTTCTTCAACTGCAACCTCACGGTGGAAATGGACTGGGCCTGCGCGCCCTTGACCAAAGTAAATTCGTAATAGTTGCGGTCGCCCTTGTGCTTCAGGGTCTCGAGGTCCGACCTGGTGTTGGCGATAAGACCGCTCTGCAAGCCAAGATCGCCGATGGTGCTTTGCAGTTTGGCCTTTGTGGCTTCCAAATCGCTTTTCGCGGACGCAACGTCGCCCTTCACCCCTGTGACGTCATTCTTCACGCCGAGCACTTCGCCGTTCACTTCCGTAATCTGCTGTTTCTGTTCTTCAGCGATGCGGGCTTCCGCCGCTTCTTGCTGGCGGCGAAGTTCAGCGGCGCGGGATACTAAGTCCTTCTTGGTCATTCCCAACTGCGTCGCCAGAGTTTCATTCTCTGACTCAGCGTCTTGCAGCCGTTTTTCCAGTTGGCTGACGTGTGTTTTGCTCGTACTCTGGTCGGCGCTCAAGCCCCCCAGTTGATTGTGGAGCGAGTACAGAAAATATCCCGAGCCTGCAACGTATAACAACGCTAGTACAAGCAGTATCCATTTGCCTGTACTGCCTTCATTTGCGCCATCTTCTGGCATAGTTCCTCCCCTAGGTGGAATTGCTGATTGGCCCCATTGTTCTGTAGTGAGCGAAAACTGTCAATGGACGATTGGGTGCTCCGTGCCGGCACAAATTCAGATTGACCTTTCGGGTGCTTGACGAGGGGCTAGAGTCGGACGTTGCGTAGGCGCAAAGCGTTCGTGATGACTGAGACCGAACTCAGGCTCATGGCTGCTGCGGCAAATATAGGGCTGAGCAGCAGTCCGAAAAATGGATAAAGAATGCCCGCCGCGAGGGGAACGCCGAGCGCGTTGTAAAGAAATGCGAAAAACAAATTCTGGCGGATATTTCGCAGTGTCGCGCGACTCAGATTTCGCGCTCGAACGATTCCAGCCAGGTCGCCTTTGACCAGCGTGATGCCGCCACTTTGCATGGCAACATCGGTTCCGGTACCCATGGCGATTCCAACGTCAGCTAATGCAAGAGCAGGAGCGTCGTTGATTCCGTCTCCAGCCATGGCTACAGTATGACCTTCTTTTTGCAGCCCGCGAACGTATTCGAGTTTGTCTTCGGGAAGTACTTCAGCTTTAAACTTCTCGATGCCCAGTTCTTTGGCCACAGCCTCCGCGCTCACCCGGTTGTCGCCGGTGAGCATGACAATCTCTAGTCCGTCGTTTTTCAGGTCGCGGATAGCCTTGGGCGTGGATGTTTTTATCGCATCGGCAATTTCGATTTGTCCGGCATACTTGCGGTCGATGGCCACGAAAATTGCCGTGCCCGATTTTGTGTTTGATGGGAGCTGAATGTTCAGCCGGCCGAATAATCCGGCATTCCCGGCAGCTACGCGCTTTCCGTCAATCTCTCCTGTTACACCAGAGCCGGGAAAGTATTCAAAATTCTTTGCGGAGGAGAATGTGAGGTTCCGCTCTTTCGCCGCCTGTAAAACAGCGGCAGCCAGCGGATGCTCGCTTCCCTGCTCCAGACTTGCAGCAAACTGGAGCAAATCATTTTCATTCCAGGAAGCAGCCGTTTGTATTGCAACAACGATAGGCTTGCCCTCAGTGAGCGTTCCGGTTTTGTCGAGGACGAGCGTGTCAACTTTTTCCAGCGCTTCCAGCGCCTCGGCATTCTTGATCAATACACCAGATTTTGCGCCGCGCCCGGTGCCAACCATAATGGCCATTGGAGTTGCCAAGCCCAACGCACACGGACAAGCGATAATGAGCACCGCTACGGCATTCACCAGAGCGTGCGCCAGCTTGGGTTGCGGACCAAACACGGCCCAGGCAACAAACGTGAGAGCGGCAATAAGAATGACCGACGGCACAAACCATGCTGCCACGCGATCGGCAAGCCGTTGAATGGGCGCGCGGCTGCGTTGCGCCTGGCTGACCATCTGCACAATTTGCGCGAGCAGCGTCTCGCTGCCGACATGTTCGGCGCGCATGGTGAACGATCCAGTGGCATTCACCGTTCCGCCGATCACATGGCTTTCCGCATGTTTTTCTACGGGAATCGGCTCGCCCGTGATCATGGACTCATCAATCGCGCTTGTTCCCTCAATGACCACGCCATCCACGGGAACTTTTTCACCGGGACGTACTCGCAATTGATCGCCGGGCATGACTTGATCGAGTGGAATGTCTTCTTCGTTTCCGTTACGCAGGATGTGCGTCATTTTCGGCGCGAGATCGAGCAGCGCGCGGATGGCTGCGCTGGTATGGCTGCGCGCGCGCAATTCGAGAACCTGACCGACCAGAACCAGCGTCGTAATCGCCGCTGCCGCTTCAAAATATAACGGTGGAGTGCCGCCCATCTCGCGGAAGCTCGCCGGAAAAATCTGTGGGAAGATCGTCGCAATCAAGCTGAACCCATAGGCCACGCCTGTGCCCATGGCAATCAGCGTGAACATGTTCATCGAGCGGTTGCGTATGGAATTCCACCCGCGCTGAAAGAACGGCGCTCCGCCCCAGACCACAACCGGAGTCGCCAGCAGCAACTCAACCCACGGGAACCAACCTGCAGGCAGCGCGTGACGCACCGGCATATTGGGCAGCATGTCGGCCATCGCACCAATCAGCAGAGGCGCGGTGAGCGCCACGCTTACCCAAAAGCGGCGCGTCATTTCACGTAATTCGGGATTTTCTTCCTCCGTCGCTGTTACCGTCCGCGGCTCGAGCGCCATGCCGCAAATCGGACAACTTCCCGGCCCTGGCCGCACGATCTCCGGATGCATGGGGCAGGTGTATTCCACGGGAGAAGTGGCAACGGGAAATTCGGACTCTAACGCCATCCCGCAACCCGGGCAAGCTCCGGGCTTTGCTTCCTTCACATCGGAACACATGGGGCAAACGTAGGCAGGATTCGCAGAAGATTTCCGTGCAGATTTCCCTCCCGATTTCTGCCCCACAGTATCCGCACGCTCACGAACATGACCGTCCTTAGGATTGCCGTGGGCGGCGTGATCGTGCCCCGACTCCGATCTCAATTCCGAAGACTGTGACTTATTCAGATATTTCGCAGGAGCTGCATTGAACTCCGTTACGCAGCCCGCAGAGCAAAAGTAGTACGGCTTGCCGTCATGCTCTGTCTGATGCCTGGCAGTCGCCGGATTCACTTTCATCCCACAGACAGGATCAATCGCGATGGGTTGAACCGGATGCTTGTGGGAAGAAGACATAGGCTATAGATAGCGATTGATTTATATTGGATTCACTCCAAATCGGAGTGTCTCTACACTTTAGCCTTATGGAGAGCAAATGACGCAACTGGATGTCAGCTACCGGTACGTAACCGCACCGAATGAAGCCGAAATGCGCGCCATTGACAATATGCGCGATGTCTATGGAATTCGCCGCATCGCGTTCAATGAGAAAGAAAAGACGGTCCGCGTGGAATATGACGCCTCCCGTCTCCAGGAACCTGTGGTGGCCGCATTACTGCGCCGAGCCGGCATGGACTTGAAGGAAAAGCTGGCTCTGGCTTAATTTTTACTTTAAGGCCAATTACGTCCAGATCTACTACTGGACCCAGCTTCTAGGCGCGGCTCTAGACTCAATTCTTTAAATCTTTAATTACAGAATCTTTATCAATACGGAATCTTTATCTTCAATCTTTAGTCTTTAGAATTTTTAGAAGATTTGTTTTTAATCTTCAGAAGATTTTTTCTTTGGGATTTGCTGCAGGAAGGTCTTGTTGCAAAAAGCAAGGGGCGCTCAAGAAAACCTCTGGCCGAAGTTATTCTCGAGAGCGCCCCGTTGCGCGCCACTTCGTCTGTAAAGTCATATTGCATCCAGGTAGCCACTCTTAAATCACTGAAAATAAAACGCCGGGAGAAGAATTTCCTCGGTAGGAATTTCAGGGCAGCAGGAAAGAATTACGTTCAGCCTGCACTTTACTCCTGTGCTTGCATGCACTTATAAGCAATTCGCCTGAAGCGGCTAGGCTGCCAGAATCGTCTGGGCATAAGTTTTGTTTGTCGGAATTCGCCAATTCGCCAATTTTCGCAATTCTCTAATTTTCCATGGCGGAAGCTTTCCTTGGCGTGATGTGCCTTGGCGCGACCTTCAGTCCTGTTTCGCAATTTATATCTTGTCATTCCGAAGGAAGTGAGCCGAACGAAGTGAGGAATCTACTGTTCTAGTCCTGAAATAAAAACGAGGGGAAGGATCCGGACGGCAATCCTATTCAGCTCTCCAGCCGTTGAATTGGACGCTGCGCCCAGCTTTTTCCGTAACCAGAAATGCAAACGGAAAGCTAAGCTCTTGATGGGTCGAACATTTTTCCGCGAGCAGACTTTCCGATATAATCACCTTCGCCGCAAATTTTTCCCTTTCGCGCCCTTAGCTCAGTTGGATAGAGCGTCTGACTACGAATCAGAAGGTCGGGAGTTCGAATCTCTCAGGGCGCACCATTTTCTCAGCAAATACGCATATTTTTGATGATCTGTGTCCACATTGCAGTCCTGTCTAACTTCTGTCTTACCCTTTAAGTGCCGAGTTGCGCACTATTATGCTAAGGTTTGTGGCTTGATTGAGTTTATGTGGCCTTCAGAAGAAACTACATCTCGTTTATTTAATCTCGCCAACGTTGGCTTACTTTTCAGTTTAGCGTTAGGAGTGATATGTACAGGCGTCGTTGTGTGGATGGGCAACGCTAAAGAGCGATTCTCAAACGAGCGCATCTCCGCCAACGAAAAAGAGGCACAACGCCTCAGCGATGAAGCGGCGCGGTTTAACGAAGAAGCTGCAAGGCTGAACGAGAAGGCGGAGTCAGAGCGCACAGCACGAGTTGAAATAGAAAAGGAAATTCAACCGCGAACAATTACTGATCCACAGCAACTTATAAAAGAACTAGAACCATTCGGGCCGGAGTTCAAGGGACGAATGGTCAAAATAGGCTCACAAATGTTCGATCTCGAAGCCAATCGTTTAGCTTGGCAATTGCAAGAAATTTTTTCTCGCGCCGGGATTCAGCCCGATATCCACGACATTAGCAATGGCATTGTGTCGCACACAGTATTCGTTGGAGTGCAGGTATTGGGTCCGACCGAAGATCAAAAATTCGTGAAATTCTTAGCAAAGAAATTATCAGCTTTTGGGCATCCAGTTATCCTTGGAGTAAATCCAGAGGGGGTTTCGGTCTTTATCGGCACCAAGCCCATCCCAGACATTCCAAAATGAAATTAGATCGTAGAGAAACACATTGACATTTCTTTCTTGTCTTCTTTTAGCTGGCCATTGAGATCTGTTACATATGAGCCGAGGCTATCTCGGCAATTTTTGCCCTGTATACCAATACTGTCCCTCGTGACCACAATACTCGCCGTTTTTGTGGGTCCGCTCATTTCGTGGAAAATTACAAAACGACAAATCGAATCCTCCCAAAATTGCGAACAAGCAAATTCTCGCGCCTATACGAGACGGATCGCTGGCTTCCAAGTTTAGACACATATCCCGCGTACGGTAAATACCGTATAGACACCTTACGACTTCGTGCCTATTCTGCCTTCAGTTAGTCCCTAGCCATGCTGACTCCTAGCGAAATTCACTTGCATACATTGATCGAG
>DASXCC010000006.1:0-49475 GCA_036491415.1 Terriglobales bacterium
TTGGAGGTTTGGATTGTTTAAATGACTGTTCTCTCTTAGGCACACTCCCGCCATTTTCTCCCCTCGTGCTATAGTGAGGGGAGCATGGCGGGCATACGCTCATCCCGGCAAGGTAGAAGCGATCAACCCGATGAATTCGCAAATTTTCAAAGAGCTTTAAAAAAAGTTCTATCTGTACCGCATTCTGAAATCAAAGCTAGACTCGATTCCGCGAAGAAGGCGAGACAACGCGGGAAACGGGCTTCCGCCCACGCTTCCGACGTAAAGGATTAACAACTCGCCCCTCCCACCTTGCCAGTTACCTCCGCAAAGGTTAACCGCTTCCCCGCAACCTGCGATAAAGCTAACTCAAATCTATCTGAATCACTCAGCGGATTTCCGCTCTCATCTTTGCGATTGTTGAATCTAAACATCTGCTCATCGAGATAGCGGAACAAATGAAACGGTTCCACGCTTACATAGGTTCCAGCGATTCCCCGCTTCAAGAGTGACCAAAAATTCTCTAGTCCATTCGTATGAACTCGCCCGTCAACATATTGGACAGCATGGTCAACGACTTGATGAGCATAATCTCCCGCAAGTCCTTCATAAGATCGGAGCGCATCGGAGTACAGAGCAGCACCAGCCTCAACATGACGATAGACTTCAGCTTGTAGAGCATTCTTCTTACGGTTGGGAACGACTGTGGCGCGTATTTTCCCACCACCGTTCAAGGATGCCCATTACAGCCGTCTTGTCCTTCGTTCCGGTTCCGGTAATGCGTCGCTTGCGTTCGCTAACGTGCATGTTCCGAGCTTTTCCTCCGATGAAAGTTTCGTCCACTTCAACTTCGCCAGAAAGTTTTGAGCCATGAAAACCATCCTGCAAGCCAAGGCGCAATCTCTGCAACATGAACCACGCTGCTTTCTGACTTACACCTAAACCACGCGCTAGCTCATAGCTACTGATTCCATTCTTGCAATTGCAAAGCATCCACAGAGCAGGTAGCCACTTCGTGAGAGAGATTGGACTATCCTCGAACACGGTTCCGAGCTTCACCGTAAATTGCTTATGGCACTCTTTGCACTTCCAGCGTCGCTGAGTCTTTAGGTAGTAATGATCTTTATGGCCGCAAGCAGGGCAAACCGGAACGCCATTAACCCACCGCATTTGAGCCACGGCATCAATGCAAACTTGCTCATCGCTGTAGTATTGAATCGCTGCTTGTAATGTCTTTGGCGTTCCCATGACAGTAAGGTAGCAGACTAACCTTGGTTAGTCAAGGTATTTATTGCCCAAATTAGAACTGTTCTGTTTTTAGAACAAGGTAGAAGATGCGGCTTGCGCTTCCCTATCTCATGGTTCTATCTCTTATGCCGTTCGTGTACACATAAGAGAAAGATCGATGCCTACAGCCGCCGTTGCCCTGCAGTTTCTGCTTGTCTCCGATGATCACTCGACTCTGAAAAAAGTTCAGGCTGCTTTGGATGCTCTGGGATCCACCATGAATTTTTCCACTTCGGCCGGAGCGGCACGCGTTTATCTCTCCAGTCATCGGGTGGATGGAATCATTCTCGACATTCCTCTCACTTCCGCTGCGGAACTCATCACCTCCATCCGCCAGACAGGCACCAATCGCCGGGCATTCGTTTTTGTTTGTATTGGCGAAGGACAAATGCCGAGCCAAGCTTTACGCGGCGGAGCAAATGTTCTTCTGCAGAAACCGCTCGATCCTGATGCCATTGCAGCAAACATCAAAACCTTCCAGGGCATCATGGACGCGGAACGCCGGCGCTACTTCCGTTTCCATGTCACGATTCCAGTTACGATTTCGCTAAACACTCATTCCCATCGGGCTATGATGGAGAACCTCAGTGAAGGTGGTATGGCCGTAAGCATCCGCGTGCCGCTGGAGCGTTCAGCCCTGGTGGAATTTTCTTTTGAACTTCCCTTCGGGCCCCGCGTGGCCGGACAGGCACAAGTGATGTGGGTGAATGATAAAGCAATTGTAGGATTGGAATTTCGTCTGCTGCACGATGAGAGCCGGGAACATCTTTTGAACTGGTTGAAGAACAAATCTCTGCAACGCTAGGGTCTTATTCTTTGCAGATATGCGAGCCGGAGAGTCACTTCCGCTTTTCCCTAAATTCCGCTTCCCTAATTCCTAGTTTTTGCCGAACCGCACAATATTGACTTCGGCTCACATGCAAGCCACAGACAAAGCAGGGACTTCTTCTTCGAATAGTGTCGTGTCCCCTGATTTTCGCGTGTGGGGGACGACAAATTTATATGTACTGGATAGCAGCGTTTTTCCAGACTCAATTGGAGCCAATCCCATGCAGAGCATCTACACATTTGCGAAGATATTTGCAGACAATCTTATGAGATCATCTGTGAACTAATGCTCCCGCAAGCAACGCTAAATCATGCACCCACTCGATAACCCTATTTGGAATGCCTTGAGCACACGGCAGGAGCATTTCGCTGAAGTGAAAGGGCTGGCAAGGAAGTTTCCGGCTGAAGTCACGACGCTTGCCGGCTTTGCTGATCCCACACAGGAATCGCTGCAGGCCCTTGCGCAATTGCTCCAGCCGGGAGAAGTGGTCGGATTGTTTTTGCATCAGGCCGCACAGCTTCCTGCGGGACTTATATCGTTGCGTGAGCTCCCTTTAGTACAGATGTGGCATGAAGGCCATGCTTTAGATACTCCTAAAGCAGGCTTCCTGGAATTAGCTATAACCGATATTCCGGAGATGGTCGCGCTCGCAAAGCTCACCGAACCCGGCCCCTTTGGAACGCGCACACGCGAACTCGGCACATATATTGGGATCAAGAAAGATGGGAAGCTGGCGGCAATGGCCGGAGAACGGCTCAAGGTTCCCGGTTGCACAGAGATCAGCGCTGTGTGCACGCATCCCACACAAACTGGACACGGATACGCCACTGCATTGGTGGCCGAACTCACAGCAAAAATTCACGCGCGTGGCGAAACGCCTTTTCTTCATGCGCGGGCCGACAATGTGCGCGCGACAGATGTTTACCGGCGCTTGGGATTTACGGAAAGATTCCGCTTTCATCTAATGGTGGTTGGGAAAGCAAAGTGAGCGACAACTCGAGCCAGCGATCGGCATGGCATTGGTTTCTGCCAGCAGCCCTTCCCAGCATCGCTGTGTTTTTCTGGCCATCGTTTTATTCTCCATTCTTCGGCGCCAAAACCACACTTTTACTGATCGTCGGGGCCATAGCTGTATTCGCTTCGCTCAGCAAAAATGGCGGAACAATCTTCCCCGAAAAAATATTGCAATGGGCAGCAATATTTTGCATAGCGGCATTCATTCTCTCAACCTTTTTTGCGCACAACTGGACTGAATGCTGGCACGTGCTTGCGCTTTTCGCTGCGGCGGCAATATTTTTCGCGGCGCTCATGCGACAGAAGATTTCTGTGCAATCGCTTCTTTGGGCCGTCGCCATAAGCGCGATTGCTGTGGCAATCGTCGCGATCATCGGTCACTACGGATACGACTTGCCTCGATTTTTCATGGGCACTGCAGCCGCCGGGAGAATGCGTACCGCTTCGACGCTGGGTAATCCTTTATTTACGGCATCGTTTTTGGCGTGTGCTGTGTGGGCGGTGATCGCGATACCGATACGTGTCATTTGGCGCGCGCTTCTCGCCGTGATTGTTCTCGCGGGAATGGCCTCCACGAGCGAGCGCACCGCAGTATTCGCCTTTGTCGCCGGGGCGATTGTCATCTCATTTTTAGGGCGCAACGCTTTAGGACGGGGCACGCGCACACGAACCACGGTTCTGATTGCAATCTTCTTATTAGTATCCACTGCAAAATATTCCGCGAATCCGCGATCTTTCTCTACGACGATGGAAGGCCGCGTCTTCCTATGGGAAACCTCACTGCATCACGTCAAATTTCTCGGAAGCGGCCCAGGAAGTTTTTATCGCGTTTACAACGCAAACCTTCGTGAGCCAGGGTCGACCATTCCGCCTAACAAGTTTCACTTCATAAATTACGAGACCGATGCGCACAACATGTTCGTGCAGACAACTGTCGAGGAAGGAGTGCTGGGGCTCTTGGCCATGCTGGCATTTTTCGCCGCATGGTTTCGCGTGGCATGGCATTCCCGCACAACCCTGGCAGGACAGTGCGCAATCGCAGCGGTAAGCGCTTTTCTTGCCGCTGGATTGAGTGATGATCCTCTGTCCCGCCCTGAAGGAATTGCTTTACTCGCCGTGTTGCTGGCGGTGCCTGTTCTGATACGAGACAATTCGGCGATTTTCACGTTAAAATCCTCGCGCTTAGGGCTTCGCAGCAGCTCACCAATTTTTGTTCCCATTATTTCATTGTTGCTGTTGTTGGCCGCGGGCCTGACTGCATTTACGAACTACGCCCTGCATCAAGGGGAGCAAGCCGGGGACCGTGGCGATTGGGCTCAGGCGGAGCGCTGGGACCGAGCGATTTTGAAATTCGATCCTGCAGAACGCAATGCCCGTTACAATCTGGTTCGCGCGCTTGCGCAGGAGGGAAAGTACGAGGCCAGCTTCGCGGAATCCGAGAAAGCGTTGCACTGGGTCAATGAAGCCGAGTTGCACATCATCAGAATTCGTATTTTGCCCATGTTGGGAAGAACGCAGCAGGCGCAGCAGGAGTTAATTCAGGCGCAAAAAGAATTTCCGTGGTCTGAGGAGTTGCAAGAGGAAGCGGTGCCGGGCATTCACTGAATGATCAAACATTGATTCAATTCCTGTTTTGAGCGATTGCTATTTTGTGCAAATTCATATTGGCGTCACAGCTGCAAAGAGTCCGCCAAAGGAGAACCTCATGATGAAAAGTCACTTGTGTGCTGGTTTGCTGGCGCTTAGTTGTGGATTGGCTTGCACCTCGCATTCGCAGGCATCGGCAGCCGCCGAAGTACAAAGCAGTTCGCAGCCGGATACCAACGTCAGCAGAAGATCGTCCTCTACGCCCGAGGTAAAGCTGTTGGCTTCAGGCGAGACGAAATATCCTTCCCCTTCCACCCAGATGGTTACCTTTACCGTTGGAAATCTCGACGAAAGCAAAGGGGTAGCGGTTACCTCCGGGAGCGGATGCGAAGTAAAAGGCAATCCCGAAAAAACCGGGGCCGGTGCTTATAAAGTCTCGGTCAGTATTCCTTCACGGGCTGAAGACGGAGATTGCTCGCTCAGCGTGGCAAGCACCGCAACCGGAGCGATGGCTTCGGTTGAAGTCAGCTACACAGCCGATCCGGAATATTGGAAGAATGCTGCTCCCGATTTGTATGCCTTCGCCAACAGTAAAACCTGGACCTTTAAAACTAATACGGGAAAAACACAAACGTTCCAGGTCACACATATAGAAAATTCTGGAGAACGCATCACGGCGATGGCCAGCGGGCCAGATGATGCGAATTCGGTTTTCGGCTTTTCCCTGCCCGATAAAGTTGCCGGAACATTCGGCCAATGCGTGTTGCAAGGCACATTAAGCAAAGACACAGCTATCTTAAAGCCGATCATGCAAATCGACCTGTGCAAGGAAGTCCAGACGCTGACAGTAAAAGCCAGCCATTAATTTCAAGTCAACGCGATGACTAAAACCGACACGCTACAGATGATTGACGCTGCATTTCGGCTGATTAAAAAGCACTACGACGAGCGTTACGCGAGTCGTGATGAACTCATCTGCAAGCAAGGGTTTTACAAAAACTGTTCCGTCTTGAAATTGCAGAAAGCTTCATGGACAAACGATTCCATGGACAAAATACAGAACACCTCGGGAATTTTCTTTTCCATCTGGGTCACTGAAAAATCTGCAAGCGAGTCGAAAGCGAACTACAACATTCACGCTTTGAAATTAAGAGAACTCAAAGGCTATTCGATCACCAGTAGAAACTTTGCCGATGAGTTCCGAAAGAATTTCACGCCAATGAAAAAAGCATGGCCCAACCTCAGCATGGATTACGGTCCACTCACGCTGGTGGAGGGCTGGTTCGAGGTGGATCTGAACAGGCTGGAAGAAAACATACTGCCGCTGATGGAACGGTTCAAGCGCATAAGCATGCTGATTGATCGCTTATTGGCAAAGCGCGCCAGATAATGCCCCCAAATAAAAAAGCCCCTCCATCGAGGGGCTTTTTAACACTGCACTAAACTTATTGCTGTTCGCTGACGGACTTGATGCCCGCTTCGGTCGGCTTTTCTAAGAAGAATTTATGATCATAGAGAGCGCGATACATACGGCCAGCGATTTCCGCCGCCTTCGGTCCGAAGGTTGGTCGTCCGCCTTCCAGGAAGATCACAACTACGATACGCCCGGCATTCGTGTTCGCGTAGGAAGCAAACCATCCGTAGCGAGTGCCAGCATGTGAGCAGGTTCCGGTTTTACCGAGAATCTGTTCTTCGTCAAAGTTCAAGTGCAGACGGCGCGCGGTGCCATAGTTCACGGCTCCGGCCATGCCATCAGACATTTCTGGAATCAAACCAGCAATGTTTAGCTGACGCTTTACACGAGGTTCGAAATCGGTAACTTCATCGGGAGTCGTCGGATGCTGCAGGTAATAAAGAGTTCCACCGTTGGAGATCGCCGAGACCATCGCCGCAAGTTGCAACGGCGTCATGGAAACGCCTTCCCCAAAGGAGCACATCTTGCCAACTCCGCCCAGCTTCGCAGGAATTACTTCCGTCGGATACGTTCCAAGATGTTCTCCAGGAATGTTATATCCGGCGAGTTCGCCTAACCCGTAAAGATGCGCGTAATGGCTGACCTTATCAAAACCAAGTTGGCGTCCGACCGCTTCAAAATAAGCGTTGTTGGAGTGCGCCAGGGCTTGCGTCAGGTTCATGCGATAGTGGCCGCCGAGCGATACCGGAGTATCACGCGTGATGAGGCCTTCGCTCAATGCGCCAAGAGCGACAGAAAGTTTAATAGTCGAGCAGGGTTGCGCGCCACTGGAAAGAGCCAGTTTCTGGTTGACCATCGCCAGAACGCGTCCGCTAGTTGGTTCGACAGCAACGACCGTCCCATTCATATCGCCCAGAGCGTCAATCGCCGCCTGGCGAACAATTGGATCTTCACCGCCTATTACATCGCCGGCAGTAATATCGTCCGCGAATGAACTCGCAGTGAACCGCTCCACATAATGATGATGTCGACGGCGAGCAACAGGCGTGACCGATGCTTTGGCTGTTACAAGAGCTGCCGTTTTGCTCTTGGCAACGTACGTGTGATGAACCACGTGGCCGCGGCTACGAGCCAGGCGTCGCATATGCCGCCGCGCGTGCGGGCTTTCATGAACTGTTTGCGATTTGGGCTTATTCGTCAGAGAACGCGTGCTTACGCTGGCGGCCGGGCTGTTGGCGTACAGCCCGAAAACCATGACGGCTAAAAATACAAAATGGACGAGTGCGGAATTCTTTATGAAATTCACTTCTTATATCCCTGTCCCCGGAATCTTGTACGGCTACTTAGAATGCAAAACGCCTGCCAGTGATCATCGCCAGTGGCTAAGTTTCTGCAACTGTTTGATAGTACGGGACATTCTCGGTTCGAGGCAATATAAAATTAATCTTCCCATCAACCCACCATCTATACCCTAAATAGCTGATATAGAAACACTTATATCGGAATTACTTCGTAACACGAACTTTCGTAACCTATGCGGGGTGGTTACTCCTCCGACACTCCCCAATGTGGAAACATTTTGCACATAAATCCTCATACGCCGCGAAATGCGAAGAATTACTGCACTTGTTCTGCACTCGCCTTGTAGGTTCCAAATTTCTGCGCCACAGGTTTCAGTGTCGGATAAAACTGAACGAACGTGTGCTCAACGGCGGCATGGTCTTCGTGGCACTGCCAGCAAGCAGTCTTCGGATTGGCTGAGGAAGGATTTCCTTCTCCGCTGAAACCGAAATAGGCCCATTTGTCGGGAAAGCGCGATTCATCTTTCACTTCGACGGCAAGGCCCATAATGTCGGTCTGGAAACGGCCTCCATGATTGATGGATCCCTTCGTTTCCGAGCCGCGTTCTTCGACCACAAAGATCGATTGATTGGGCCATTTTCCGCTTTTCAAAAATTCGTTGTAAGCCCACTGCGGCGTAAAAACGTTCGTGAACATCGGATGGTCCGAAGAACTGCCATAGCTCATCCCCAAACCGGAAGACAAGAAGACCCATTGACGATAGTTCGCGGGCAGGATCAATTCATTCTTGGTTGTAAATTGCGGATGGTCGGAATTCGGCTCAGGCGCGGCAGCAACAATCGCCATGCAGGCTGCAATCAGCAGCAAAACAAAGAAGGATTTCTTCATAGACGCTCCAAACGCGGGATAGCTGTTTCTACGAATCCAGATTTCATTTCGTTCATTTTTTTTACAGATTAATTTCTTGGACACAAATTCGCGAAAGAGGTTAGCGGCTTCGACAAATAGCGCAAAGCCTACAAACAAAAGACAAAATCCACTACCATTAGGGATTCGCATCCCTGTCCTGGTTTGGAGGCAGTATGAAGCACCATAAGCTGACCTTACTGGTTTTGCTCTTCACTTTGTTGTCTTCTTTATTCGCTCAGGAAAGTACCCCGCAAAATTCGCTGGTGGACCGCGCCGGCAATACCGGCTTCATGCGCGTCAACGCGGATAGCTTTAATGCTCTTGAGCCGAAGCAGCAGGAACTCGCGTATTGGCTTAGCCAGGCTTCCATCGCCATTGATCCCATTATTTACGACCAATTCTCGCGTTTTGGCTTGCGGCAAAAACGGTTGCTTGAGGAGCTTGTCGCCCATTCGGATGCCATCGACACGACAACCCGGCCCAAGGTTCTTGCCTTCGCAAAATTATTTTGGGGAAATCGCGGCAATCACTATGAAGAAACATCCCAAAAATTTCTGCCGACATTTACATTTGAAGAATTAAAGGCTGCCGCGCTTGCCGCGCAAAAAGACGGGGCTTTCAAAACCGCGGATGCCAGCCTGCCTGCAATCACCAGCGCCGCACAGTTAAATAAAGAGTTTGAAGATCTCAAGCCATCGTTGTTCGACGCCGACTTCGAGCCCATGATCACGGCAAAAAGTCCGCGCAACGGGCAGGACATTATCCAGGCCAGTTCGAATACCTTTTATCAAGGCGTCACCCTGGCTGACTTAAAAGATTTTAATGGCACGCACGCGTTGAATTCGCGCGTGGTGAAAGGCAAAGACGGAAAATTGCACGAAGAGGTTTATCGCGCTGGAACGCCCGATGGGAAGGTCGCTCCCGGACTCTACGCAATCTATTTGAAACGGGCCAATGAATATCTGGCCAAAGCGCAGGTGGTTGCCGATGTCGAACAGGCGAAAGTCATCAGCGATTTAATTCGCTACTACCAGACGGGCGAACGCGAAGACTGGGTTCAATTCGGTACGGACTGGGTGCAGAACAATGCGACAGTAGATTTCGTGAATGGCTTCATTGAAATTTATCGCGACGCGCACGGCACAAAAGCCAGTTCGCAGAGCTTCGTCAGTGTCACCGACAAGCCCATCAGCGACAAGATGGCCAAACTCGCGAAGAATGCGGAATACTTCGAACAAAAAGCGCCGTGGGACGACAAATATAAGAAGCACGACTTCAAACCTCCCGTGGTAAAAGCCGTTGAAACAGTCATTGAAACCGGCGATTTCGGCGTCACCACCGTCGGCGACAATCTTCCCAACGAAAATGAAATCCACGAGAAGTACGGCACCAAAAATTTCCTTTTCACCAGCAGCACTCGCGCCTTCAACAGCGCGGTCGGTCACAAATCCACCGATGAATTTTCTGCCACGCCGGAAATCGCCGAACGCAACAAAAAGTATGGCGATGAAGCGTCCGATCTGGTAACAGCCATGCACGAAGTCATCGGGCACGGTTCGGGAAAATTAAGTGATCGTGTCAAAGGCGGCGCGGAATCTTATTTGAAAGAATATTTCTCCACGCTGGAAGAAGGACGCGCCGATCTGATGGCGTACTGGAACGTATGGGACCCGAAGCTAAAAGAACTTGGCTTGATCACCAACCAGGAAGAAGTGGGCAAAGCGATGTATGACGGTGCGGCATTGACGGAATTGTTGCAACTCCGCCGCGTGCCCAAGGGCGACACAATTGAAGAAGATCATGCGCGCGATCGGCAGCTTATTGTGAACTACATCCGCGACAAAGTTCCCGGCGCCATTATGCAGTTTGATCGCGATGGCAAAACCTACGTGCAAGTACAGGATTATCAGAAGATGCACCAGGGCGTCGGCATGTTGCTGGCCGAACTCATGCGCATTAAAGCCGAAGGCGATTATGATGCGATCAAAGCTCTGGTGGATCAGTACGGCGTGCACTTTGATCCCGCATTGCGCGATCAAGTCATCTCTCGATATCAAAAGCTGGACATTCCCACATATTGGGCGGGCGTCAATGCAAAGTTGACGGCCCACATGGGTAAAGATGGAAAAATCGAAAAAGTAAATCTTTCCTATCCTGATGTGGCGGAACAGTATCTTCACTATGGTTCCATGTACGACAAAGGCTTGGCGCACTTGGCTAAGCACTAGAGATCTGAGAATTTCTTTTGGACACCGAAAAACTCGACAATCTACATGTAGTGCTGGTTGCTGCGCGAAACCCTCTGAACATTGGCGCGGCGGCGCGGGCCATGAGCAACTTCGGATTCCGTCACATGCGCGTAGTGAATTCTTATCAGGTGGCATTTCGCGAAGCGCGGTCGGCCGTCAACGCTTCTGAACTGCTAGCCAACGCCGAAGAATACACGACGGTGGCAGAGGCCATTGCGGATTGCAAGCTTGTTGTGGGAACAACCGCCGGGCACCGCCGTGAACTCAACCATCCTTTGCGCGTTCTCAAAGAAGGTTCGCGAATCATCCGCAAAAGTTTCCAATCCAAACCAGTCGCCTTGTTGTTTGGATCGGAACGGTTCGGCCTCTCCAACGACGACCTCAGTCATTGCCATTGGCTGATGCACATCCCCACGCGCAAAGGCCATCCTTCCATGAACATGGGACAAGCGGTGGCAATTTGCCTCTATGAACTGATTCGCGAAACCAAAATCCCAACAGCTGCAAAGCAGAACG
The DNA here is from genome assembly GCA_036491415.1 of Terriglobales bacterium. Taxonomy (GTDB): domain Bacteria; phylum Acidobacteriota; class Terriglobia; order Terriglobales; family Acidobacteriaceae; genus JAICKN01. The sequence goes on from DASXCC010000006.1 coordinate 11,087, forward strand.
ATGCTGCGGCCGCTCGAGAACTTGATCGCATCAATGCGCTGCTCGTAGAGACTTTGCTCAAAAGCGAATTCATCAACACCCGCACGGCCCCCTCCAGCGAAGAAAAGTTGCGGCGCATGGTGCGACGCCTGAACCTGCGGCAAGGCGACGCGGAACTCTGGCTGGGGATGCTGCGGCAAATTCTCTGGAAGCTGAACGACAGCGAGAAGAAGTCTTCCCGAAAATAGCTTTCGGCGTAATTATTTCCGCAACAATTGCAAAAGCATTAAGACTTACCGCCAATAAAAATGAGGAGCAGGATTGCCTGCTCCTCTTCGCGTTGCGGCGAAAACTTTTTACATCTCGTTGCGCTTGCGCAGGAACGCAGGCACTTCGAGATCATCCTGATCAAACTGTGGAGTGCGCTGCATCGGCGTAGCAACCGCTTCCACGCGTGGTTGCGGCTCCGGTTCTTGCATCACCATAAGCGGCTCGGGATCCATCTCCGGCATCACTTCGCGCTGCGGATAATTGATTTCGGGAACAATAAATCCAAGACGGCTTTCCTGGCGATGCCGAATATCAGAATCCTTGAAGCCCGTAGCTATCACCGTAATCTTCACTGCATCTTTCATCTTCTCGTCGAGGACTGCGCCGAAAATAATATTGGCATCTTCGTGCGCCGCATTCTGAATGATGCAGCAAGCTTCCTGCACCTCGGCCAGTTTCAACGAAGACGAACCCGTAATATTGATAAGGATGCCGCGCGCCCCGTCGATCGCGCCTGCTTCCAGCAGCGGTGAAGCAATCGCCTTCTGTGCCGCTTCGGTTGCGCGACGCGTTCCATTGGCCGTGGCTGCACCCATTACGGCATAGCCCATGCCAGCCATGATCGCCTTCACATCCGCAAAGTCGCGATTGATGATGCCAGGAATCGTGATGATGTCGGAAATACCTTGCACGCCTTGACGGAGAATGTCATCCGCGACGCGGAATGATTCGAAAAAGCCTGCGTCCTGCGCGACCGCAAGAAGTTTTTCGTTGGGGATCACAATGGTTGTATCGACAGAATCCATCAGTTCAGAAATGCCGCGCTCCGACTGCTGCATGCGGCGTTTGCCTTCGAATGCGAATGGCTTTGTGACCACGGCAACAGTCAGCGCTCCCATTTCACTGGCCAGCGAAGCGATGATCGGGGCCGCGCCGGTCCCGGTGCCGCCGCCAAGGCCCGTGGTCACGAACACCATGTCCGCGCCTTCGAGGGCTTCAATAATTTTGTCGGAATCTTCGAGAGCAGCTTTGCGGCCAATCTCTGGATTCGCGCCCGCTCCAAGGCCATTCGTCAGTTTCACTCCAAGTTGAATTTTCGATGGAGCGCGGGAAAGACGGAGTGCCTGCAAATCGGTATTGGCGGCAATGAACTCGATGCCTTCCATACCTGCTTCAATCATTCGGTTTACGGCGTTGCCGCCGCCTCCACCCACACCGATGACCTTGATCTTTGCGTCGTTGCGGGCCTCTTCGTTAAAGCTGATGCGAATGTCGTTCCCGTTTTCTTTTTTCATTTCGACCGCCATGAATGAATTTGCTTACCGTCGTACAAAAACTTATGCACCTTTCAACATAGCCTTTAGCCGCGAACTCCAGCGGCTATCTTGAAGGCCGCGGGCCGTGCGGGCCCGCTGTCCGTAAAAAATCATGCCCAGTACCGTCGCGAATTCCGGCTCAGCAAATGCAGCCGGCATTTTCGGAAGCGGCGTGGGCCATGCGATGCGCACAGGCCGGCGCAAAGTGGATTCCGCCACGTCCGCCGTTCCCGCCAACCGCGAAGCCCCGCCAGTCAGAACAATTCCAGCGACGCAAAGTTCCAGCATGCCGCTGTGCCGCAGATTGTCCCGCAGCATTTCGAACAACTCGCGGGCGCGCGGTTCTAAAATCTCGCCGACCGTACGCTGCGAAATCAAGCGCGAAGGCCGGTCCCCAACCGATGGCACTTCCACTTCGTTCCCGTCGGAGATCAGCGTGACAACAGCATTCCCGAAATGCTTTTTGATCTTTTCAGCTTCCGCCACCGGAGTACAAAGTCCAACCGCAAGATCGCTGGTGAAGTGATCTCCACCAATGGGAATCACCGCTGTGTGTGCGACCGCGCCGTCCTGAAACACAATCAAACTGGTTGAGCCTGCGCCCATCTCTGCCAGGCAAATTCCCAAGTCCCGTTCATCGTTGCGAAGAACGGCGTCTGCCGCGGCGAGCGGCTCAAAAACTGTATCGTCTACATGGACGCCGGCACGATTGACCGCTGTGACCACATTTTGCGCCGCGCTTGATGCCGCAGTGATCATATGCACGCGAACTTCAAGCCGCGTGGCCATCATGCCCAGCGGATCCCGCACTCCGCTTTGTTCATCGAGAATGAATTCCTGCGGCAAAAGATGGAGCACTTGACGGTCGGAGGTCATGGGAATCGCGCGGGCTTTGTCCACAGCCAAACGAATCTCATCGCGGGCAATTTCCCGGGCGCGTGTCCCGAAAGTAAGGCCTCCGTGCGTATTCATACCGCGAATGTGCGCACCGGCCACTCCGATGATGGCGTGCTCAATCGGAGCGCCGGCCGTATCTTCGGCCTGTTCCACAGCCTTCTGAATCGATGCGACGGCTTTTTCCAGATCGACGATGATTCCCTTGCGAGATCCCCGCGACTCGGCGATGCCGTGGCCGCGATAGCGGAGTCCATTGTCAGTCATTTCCGCAACCAGAACGCAGGTCTTCGCGCTGCCCACATCAATCGCCGTTACAAAATTTTGATACCCATTCGCCATGCTTGTTGCCCTGCTCCCTAATTCTCTTGCGTCTTTGGAATCGACGGACTTGGTTTCTTCGACTTGCTCACGGTCATTGTTGCTTTCGGCGCCGTTTTCGTTGATGTGGTTCTGGTTGATGTGGTTCTGATCGAAGCATGCTCAATGTGCTTCGCATGCGGCGCGGCGACATGCCTCACAGGCTTCCTCGCCGTACTCGCCTGATATTTCGGTTTTTCCTTCGTCGCAACTACTTTGTGCGCGGATCTTAAAGTCGTTTTTCTTGCCGCTGCCGATTTCGTGGCAGCCTTGGCGTTTGCGTGCAGCGGTTTTGTATCCATCTTCACCGGAGCGGGCTTCTGCAAAGGATTGATCGTCACTGCCGCAGCCGCTGAAGCTTTGGCGGCAATATGTTCGTAGTTGACGAGCGCAGCCTTTTTTACACCCGCGGCCATCGCAGCTTTAGCAGCGTTGGCCGACAACGGCGGCTGTGACTTCACATTCCCCAAGTCGGGATTCACCACGATCTGCCGGTCGTAGCGTAAATCGACGGAATCAATTTTGTTGAACTGTTGCCGCCACTCCTGCACATGACTTACGTAAATCTTGTAGCGGCTCAGGTAGTCAGACGATCCCAGATGCAGCAGAACTTCTCCATCCGAACCAGCGGTAAGAACTTTCACGTCCTCAGGATCATTTAAGTCCACTTCGCTCAGGTCTTGCGAATAACGCCCGCCACCTGCATCCAGCTGGCTGATGAGGTCGTTATAAATTTCCATGCGAGCTTCGCGGGTAGAGGCCGGCTCGTTCTGGTTCATTCCCACGATCACGGGGAAGGAATAAGTTTTCTTCTGCGGCAAATCCATCAACGTGCCCGCCGCATCCACCAAAATAACTTTTGATCCGATGCGCGCAAAGGCCACCGGCGTACGCTCGTGAATCTCAATTCTTAAATGATTGGGGACAAACCGCATGACGCTGGCCGACTGCACCCAGGGAATTTGTTCCAGTTGGGACTGGCGCTCGGCGAGCGGCACAAAGAATATGTTGCGGCCGAAGTCGCCGCCCATCACTTCCATGACCTGGGCCCGGGTCACATTTTGCAGGCCGGAAATTTCAATGTTGTCGCTTGATTCCACACGGAAACGCCAATCATGCTCGCCATAGTGGTAAGCCGCCGAAGCCGCAATGGCGCAAAGCAAGAGCGCGCTCAGGCCTACAGCCGCCCACAGCAATCGTGTCGCAGTTTTTTTCGGGAGGGTACCACGGCGAACGGAGACGCGCTTTTGCGCGCGCAGAAAAGGCGCTTCTTCTTCCACGTCTAGGTCAAGCACGCGCGCATCATCCTCGCGCGAGACTTCCTCGTCCGGGGAATACAACTCCTCCTGCAGGATGGTCGTACTCTTTCTCGCCATCAGCCGGTCAGTTGTCGTCAGGGAACCGAGAGCAAAATCAATATAACTTCTTTTTCCGGATGGAGATAGAAAAATTTTCAAAGATTTGCACAGATTGGCAACAATTTCTAAATTTCTCAATGAAATTCTTCGATGTAGCGACAGGAGTCGTGACCCGTCAAGAAATTCTGGCGTGGCAACCCGACAGCTACCGGGTCCACAGATTCAATATGCTATGGTTTAGCACCAATTCTTGAAAGGGGCCTGCATGCCCAGATACGAATACCGGCGACTCCAGCCGATCGCCCAGGCAGAGCAAAGTTTTCAGCAGTGGATTGATCAACTCGACCGCGAGTTTATAAATCGTGATCCTGAACATCGCAGCGACGTCGTCCGCGCGGCCCTGTATGAACTTTATCTGGGCCGGCCCTATAACGCTCCCAGCGCCAGCGACCCTTTGGCGACGCAGGCGCTCATCCATTCATTTGACCCGCGCAATGCTACGCTCGAACCCGAATATTACGGGGATGTAGATGCCTCGAAGTATGCCGAACGCAAGCCGCTGATCTGGTTCTGGATGATGTATGACCGCTCCGCGCTCGGTATTAATCACGCCCTCGGATATCGAGTGAGGGCAATGCTGGCTCGACACGTCTTCAAATATTGCGGCAAGAACGTGAAGATTTTCCACGGAGTCGAACTGACATTCGGCTACAACCTGACCGTCGAGGATAATTGCACGATCCATAAATATGTTCTGCTGGATGACCGCGGCGAACTCATTATTCATGCGGGAAGTTCAATCTCTGACTACGCGAACGTTTACACGCACTCCCACGATTTAAACGATGGAATGATTATCACGAATCACAAAACGGAAATTGGCCCGAAGGCGCGAGTCACCTACCACGCAACAGTTTTGAGCGGTGTCACCGTAGCTGAACACGGAATGGTTGGCTCGATGGGTGTGGCTTCAAAGAATGTCGAGCCGTTTCATATTGTGGCGGGAATCCCTGCGAAGACGATCAAGGTGAAGACCATCGCTCCGCAGGGAACGAAAACAGATTAACGCAGTAATTACGATCCCATTGTCAGCACGGCACGAAAACGTGCCTGGCCGCTGATCATCTGTTCAAAAGCTTCATTGACTTTTTCCAGCGGATATTTTTCGATCATCGGGCGAACTCCGGTCAGCGAACTAAAGCGCAGCGTATCTTCCGAGTCCATCGCTGTTCCCGAAGGCCATCCTTGAATAGCCAGCCGTTTCAAGATGAGCGGAATTGTACTCATCGAAATTGGATCTGGCCCAACTCCGATAATGAGCATTTTGCCATCCGGAGCCAAACCTTCCACCAGCGCTGCCATCGCCTTCGAGTCCGGAGCGGTAGCCACAATCAAGTTCGCACCGCCAAGTTTCTGCAAGGCATTGGCCGGATCACCCGCGGTGGAATCGATGTACTCATGCGCTCCAAGTTTTTTCGCTAGCGAAGCCTTGTCGGCGCCGCGTCCAATTGCCGCAGTGCGGAATCCCATCTGGCGGGCATACTGGATTCCCAAATGGCCGAGCCCTCCGATGCCCAGGATGGCGACCAGATCTCCGGCAACAAATCCGGCGTGGCGCATCGAGTTATAAACGGTAATTCCCGCGCATAATAAAGGAGCGGCTTGATCGGCGGGCAAATCTTCAGGTAGGGCAGCCACAGCTTCGGCAGGAATAACCGTGTATTCCTGATATCCACCGTCGTGGCTGATTCCCGTGATTTTCTCATTACGGCACAGAACGAAATTTCCGCGGCGGCAAGGTTCGCACACAAAACAATGTCCGCCATGCCAGCCCACTCCGACGCGTTGACCAACCTTCCAATTGGTCACATCGGCACCAACGGCATCAATGCGTCCGGCGATTTCATGGCCCGGCACACGGGGAAATTGCAATCCCGGCCACAGCCCTTCTTTGACCACAACATCGCTGTGGCAAACGCCGCAGGCTTCTACCTTGATTCGTACCTGTCCACGTGCGGGTTCAGGAATAGGACGCTCAACAATTTCAAAATTTCCGCCGGGCTTACTGATCTGTGCTGCTTTCATGGTCGGCATGATTGATCCTTACTAGAAGAATTTGCATTGAAGTTGAACGGAATATTACTGGAAAAATGCGTGCAACAATACGTTTCGATGACAAAGCTCGTAGTAGGATGCAAAACATAATTTCGCCGGGTTCCAGCTCTTTTTGCGACCGCCTGCGCTTCGGCAGAATCCAGTGTAAATACGCGAACGCGTGCTCGATATGTCCACCGCAACATTACACATTCCGGTTGCAGTGAAAGAAAAAGTGATGAACCCGTGGCTGATCGCCATTACGGTGACGCTGGCCACGTTCATGGAATTGCTCGACACCGCAATCGCCAACGTCTCCCTTCCCCACATTGCTGGAGGTCTGGCAACCAGCTACGACGAGAGCACATGGATTCTTACCAGCTATCTCGTGGCCAACGCCATCGTTCTACCGCTCAGCGCTTGGTTGAGCCGGGTTTTCGGACGCAAAAATTACTACATGGGTTGCGTGGCCTTGTTCACCGTCAGTTCGCTTATGTGCGGGCTGGCGCCCAGTCTCGGCATGCTGATTTTCTTCCGTGTGCTGCAAGGAATTGGCGGCGGCGGATTGGCTCCGGTGGAACAGGCAATTCTTGTCGACACCTTTCCTGCCGACAAGCGGGCCGCGGCCTTCGCGCTTTACAGCATGGCGATTGTCACTGCGCCTGCGATTGGCCCTCCGCTCGGAGGATGGATTACCGACAGTTTTTCCTGGCGCTGGGTGTTCTTTATTAATGTACCCATCGGCATTATTTCTTTGCTGCTCACCAGCCGCATCGTTTCCGACCCTCCGGAGTTCAAGCGCGAGGTGGAAGAAGCACGCGCGGCCGGCCGGTTGAGAATCGACTATGCGGGAATTCTGCTGATCGCGCTCGGCTTTGCCTCGCTGGAAGTTGTCCTGGATCGTGGTGAACGGCTCGATTGGTTCCAGAACAATCTTATTGTCACGTTTTTCGTAATTGCTGTGGTTGCCTTAGTTGCTGCGATCATCTGGGAACTTCATCATCCCGACCCCGTCGTGGAAATTTCACTTTTGAAAGAGCGCAATTTCGCCATCTCCAACTGCTTTTATTTTCTTTTCGGCTTTGTGCTTTTCGGTTCGACGGTCCTCATTCCGCAAATGCTGCAATCACTTTATGGATACACCGCTACGGATGCAGGGCTTGTGCTTGGCCCGGGCGCGCTGGTCATTGTCATCATGGCGCCGCTGGTCGTGCGCATGGTGCAAAAAGTTCCTGTTGCCTGGATGATTGGTTTCGGCTTCTGCGTTCTGGGTATAGCCATGTGGTACTACGCAAGCTTTGACCTCACCACCAATTACGGTAAAGAGGCATTCGCGCGTATTGTGCAGGGCTTTGGCATCGCTTTTCTTTTCGTGCCCACGAGCCAGCTCGCCTATTCCTATTTGCCGAGAAATAAAAATAACAAGGCATCGAGTTTAACGAATCTATTCCGCAATCAGGGCGGCAGCTTCGGAATTGCCTTCGTCACCACGATGGTCGAACACCGCACGCAATTCCATCGCAGCAATCTAGCCGCGCATGTAACCAACGGGAACCCGGTTTTCCGCGGAATGCTGGACGGTTTTACCCACAAATTTATGGTGAAAGGATTTTCTCCCGTAGACGCCGCCACGCATGCTCTTGCGCAACTCAACGCGTTGGTGCAGCGGCAAGCCGCGATTTATGGCTTTCTCGATTGCTTCTGGCTGCTCGGGGTCGTGGCTCTAGTCGGTTCTATCCTCGCCATCTTCATTCGAAAGTTCGATCAACGGGGCGGCGGCGCGGCCGCGCATTAACAATTTGTTAACATTCGTTATTAATATCGATACTTCGCAAAAACTCCGCATAAATGGGACAATATTCCCCTATGCAAAAATTCTTCACCCCCACGCTCAATTTATTTGTCGCGGGAATGATGGTGCTGGGAGCCGGCCTCTCTCAAGCGCAAACATCTTCCACGACGACAGCTCCAGCTAAAACTTCAACCGCCACCAGGAAGCCTGCGACGACTAAAGCGCATACTGCAACTTCGAGTTCCAGCGCGATGACGCTGAAAACCAAGAAGGACAAGCTGAGCTACGCGCTCGGCATGAACATCGGAACAAATCTCCAGAAACAGCAAATTCCGCTCGATTCTTCGCTTTTGGCTCGCGGAATTAAAGATTCCATGACCGGCGCCAAGACGCTCCTGACGGCCGACGAAATGAAGACTGTGCTGACCGAAGCACAAAATGAAATGAAGCAGGAGATGGAGGCCAAAATGAAATCCGAGGCGGATACCAATAAAAAAGCAGGTGAAGATTTTCTCGCCGCCAATAAAGCCAAACAAGGCGTTATGACGTTGCCGAGCGGCCTGGAATACAAAGTGATTACCCAGGGGTCCGGCGCAAAGCCGACCACCAGCGACACTGTTGTTTGCAACTATCGCGGTACGCTTCTCAATGGCACGGAATTCGACAGCTCCTACAAGCGCGGGCAACCGGCAACCTTCCCGGTAAGCGGAGTGATCAAGGGCTGGACCGAAGCGCTTCAGCTGATGCCTGTAGGATCGAAGTGGCAATTGTTTGTGCCCGCCGACCTCGCCTATGGCGAGCGCTCGCCAGCGCCGCAAATTCCGCCCAACTCCACTTTGATTTTTGAGGTGGAACTGATCTCGATTCAAGCGAAGAACGCCGACAAAGCGCCGGGCGGCGACACCAAGCCCTAGTAAAATTACTGGAGCGCAGAATCAGAGGAACGCGGGTAATTCTGCCCGCGTTTTTCTTTTGCTGGCTTCTTAATAGTTGTCTGCCTCCATCGCGCATTTCTCCAAAATCGATATACTCTGCGTAGATGCCGCTAGCCCGCACCTTCGTCCAGCTCCGTCTTTTTCTCCTCATATTTCTGCTGGCGTTTCTGTTCGTAGGGCTGGCGCGCGCCGAATCAGTTTCACAACTCAAGCCTTCTGGATACGTAAATGACTTCGCCCATGTACTCGACGCAGACTCATCGGCGCAGATCGAAGACATTTGTCAGCAGATTGATCAGAAAGCCCATGCGCAAATCACGCTAGTCACCATCAACACGCTCGATGGGGCGGACATTGAAAGCTATGCGGTAGATCTGTTTCATAAGTGGGGCATCGGCGCGAAAGGAAGCGACCGTGGCGTTCTCATCCTATACGCCATCAAAGACCATCGCGCCCGCATTGAAGTTGGCTATGGGCTGGAACCAATTCTTCCGGATGGCAAAGTCGGCGGCTTTCAGCGCGAAGCCGTTCCGCAGATGCGCGCCGGCGATTACAACGGAGCGCTATTTTTGGTCACGCATCGGGTCGCTGACGTCATCTCGCAGGATGCTGGAATTCAACTCACCGGGCCACAAGCTCCCGCGCCGGTAGAACCCGCGAGTGAACCCGACAGTGGAATTTCGCCGACGACCATCATCATTCTTATCATCGTCTTTATTATCGTGATGGCAACGCGCCCGTTGCGCAGTATTCTGTTCGCACTTATCTTTTCCAGCATGATGGGAGGTGGTCGCTCCGGCGGGAGTTGGGGTGGAGGCGGCTTCGGCGGTGGCGGAGGCTTCGGTGGTTTTGGCGGTGGAAGCTCCGGTGGCGGCGGTGCGAGTAGTGGTTGGTAGCGCTCACGAAACTTGTGATTCTGACGGAACGAAGAACCGTTGAACTGCAAAGTGTGCAAATGTTCAGTGCTATTGTTCGGTGTTCTATTGTTCAATGTTCTTAAGATGACAAATGACAAAAATGGTAAGAGATATGACTCCTGACAAAATCCTCGACGGCTTCGTCAGTCGTGCGCGCGAGGCGGCGTCCGCAAATCTTGAGAGCATTATTTTGTATGGTTCTGCCGCGGCCGGAAATTTCACTCCCGAAATTTCCGACCTGAATATTCTGTGCGTTTTACGCGACACCTCTTTTGCAGCCCTGCAAGCACTGGAGCCAGTTGCCAAATGGTGGGACGGTAAAAAGCAACCTGCGCCCCTCATCATGGCACGCAACGAACTCGAACGCTCTGCCGACGTCTTCGCCATCGAATGGCTCGATATGCGCGAGAACCATCGCGTGCTATTTGGCGCTGACGTTCTCGCGAATCTGCAGGTCCCCATGAGGTTGCATCGCATTCAGGTGGAATACGAACTGCGTGAAAAATTAATTCTGCTGCGTCAGGGATTTCTTCTTTCCGCCAACAACGACAAGAAGATTTGGGACCTGACCGTCCACTCCGCGCCGTCCTTCTTTACGCTATTTCGCCACGCGCTCATCGCCTTAGGAGAGACCCCTTCGCCGAACAAAGCGGAAGTCGTGCAAGCCCTGGCAAAGAAAACGCAATTCGATCCGCAGGCAATGATTGAAGTGCTGGAACTTCGGCAGCGCAAAGCTAGGCCGGATTCCAATGTTAAGCAACTATGCGCGAGATATTTAGCGGCCATTGAACAAGTGACCGCTGCTGTAGATACAATGATGGATTCACAATCTAGTCGCCGCTTAGGAGAAACGATATGAGCAAAAGCTTGATCGTGATTATCGTACTGGTGCTGATCGCGTTGGTGTTTTTCGGACAGTACGTGGGAGTTCGTAACACTCTCGTCACCAAAAATGAGTCCGTGAAAGCGGCCTGGTCGCAGGTAGATATCGTTTTACAGCGGCGCGCGGATTTAATTCCCAACCTCGTGCAGACGGTGAAAGGCTATGCGGCGCAGGAAGTGACCGTGTTTGGCGACATCGCAAAAGCGCGCTCAGCGTTGCTTTCCGCGGGAACACCGCAGGGCAAAATTGCCGCCAACAATCAGCTCGACGGCGCGCTCGGTAGATTGCTCGTAGTGGTTGAGAACTATCCACAGTTGAAATCGAACGAAAATTTTCTTCGCTTGCAGGATGAATTAGCCGGCACGGAAAATCGCATCGCCGTGGAACGCAAGCGTTACAACGATACGTTGCAGGACTACAACACGTATGTTCAGCAATTTCCGCACAACATTTATGCGGGATGGGCTGGGTTCAAGCCGAACGAAGCTTACTTCACAGCTTCCGAAGGATCGCGTGAAGTGCCTAAAGTAGATTTCGGCACGACGCCGGCTCAAACTCCGCAGGCGGCACCACAACCCGCGCCAGCGCACTAGAACAAAGAAAGTTTTTAAAAGAAGAAAGCTTTAAAAAGATGACGAAAGCCGGAAATCTGTTTTACGCAATTGCGTTTGTCTGCTTTGGGATATTGCATTTCTTTTCTGTGCTCTCCTTCCAGCCGATCGCCGGACCACCCTGGCATCCCGGACGCCCGTTGTGGGCCGCTGTCATGGGAGCGTTCCTACTTCTTGTGGGGATCATGCTGGCGACGAAGAAGATGGTGCAAATCTCATCCGGACTGCTCGCCGCGGTCCTCTTCTTATATGTGGTTTTCCGCTATATCCCGGGATTGCTCTCGCATCTGCATGACCCCAATCGCTGGACCGGCGCTGCGGAACTCACATGCCTCTGTGGCGCGGCCATGGTCATCGCAGGACTTGGGTCGCTCGGCCGTTACTTCTACGCAATCCCATTAGTCGTATTCTCCATTCAGCATTTTATTTTCGCTCAATTTATTGGCGGGCTCATTCCGGCGTGGATTCCCTCGCATCTGTTCTGGGCTTACTTTGTAGGAGCGGCATTCATGGCCGCAGCTATCAGCATTGCGACCAAGGGGCAGGGGCGATTGGGAGCCACGCTGCTCGGCGCGATGTTTCTTTTGTGGGTCATCATTCTGCACGCGCCCCGCGTTGCTATGCATCTGCGCGACGGCAATGAATGGACGAGCGCCCTCATAGCGCTGGCAATGTCGGGCGGGGCTTGGATTGTGGCGGGAGTTCTCTAGACTTTTTCATGTGTCGGGATCAGGATGTTGGGAACTTGTGTAAGTAGTTCGGTGTCCTTAACTGGAAATAAACATTCCATTGAATTCCTAAATATAGGATTCCTGAACATAGGATTTCTAGACATGGGATTCCTGAACATGGACTCTTGATTGAAAGAGATGCCGCTCTTCGCAACTGCTCGCCGCAAGTCTGCAGCCTTTCCTTTCATTCCTGTCATCGTCCCCGTCATCGTCGGGCTTTTTGCCGCGAGCCTTTCTGTCCTCTACGCCGCATTCGAACTCCCCCGCCATTTGTACCCGTCTTTAGGCATTCGCATCGCTGGCGGCTTGTCGCTGGTAACTTTCACTCTGTCGTTATTGGCTGCATCCATCACATCGAAAATCATCGGCTTGGGTTTTGATTTTCCTGTTGCTGTTCGTACCGCGATCGTAGGGCTTTGGATCATTCCATTTTTGTTTTTCGCCAGGATTCACTCCTGGCTTGCCATTGGAATATGGGCAATCTTGATGGTTGAGCTTTTCCGGCTCCGCGCTTACGTCATAAAGTCTTCACAGGATTTGCTCGTCCCAACGGCTGTCATCGCGCCTGCTGATCTTTCCTTTCCAACGCTCGACCCCTCATGGAAGCTGGACTTCGACTCCCTGCTCAGTTCATTTCTTCTTCAATTATTTTTATATGCGGCGCTCGGTTCGAAATTCCTGCTGGCAGTTTTCGCTTTTCTCATTGCGAACGTGGCGCTCGTCCGCCGCGGGTCGCGCATGATGCTGGAATATCCTTACCTGAAATCCTTCAACCTGGCCGCGCGGACGCCGACTGTATTTTGCATCGTGACCCTGTTACTCGTTTTAGTCTGGATGCCGCGAGGTGGACTGGGAGACTTCACCAGCATCGAAGAAAATCTTCGTCCGGCGAGTACTCACATTGTGAAGTCCGCGAATGCCCAGGCAACCGCGCAACTTGTAAACAGCGCCGTTTTTCCCGGCGTCGTGATATATCCGAAAGATCTAAAACATACGCGTGTTGTCGCGCCTCGGGCCACCAATGGCGAAGGCATCGCAAAATCGGACAAGCCCTATGTGATTCCATTCGACGGCGTGTATTGGGTATGGCTACCGCCCTATTCTCGCCCTCCGGTAACAGCGATTTTGTTTAATGGAACTCCCGCCAAATTAGGGTTTCACTCTACAGATTTAAGTCCGCTGTGGATGGAGGCACACCAGGAACTGGCGACGAGTGTCGATCTTTCCTGCTGCTCCGCGATTCAAGTGGTAATTGAAGACGCTGATCCGCTTCCCCAGACGATCAGCATAGAACTGGTCGCCGGCAACATTGAGACTCCAGCGGGCAAAACTCAGCCGCTCGGCATACAGCCGGTTCCTGCGACTCAACAGAAACAAACTGATCCACCCGTGGAGCAGACGCTGACATTCTCAATACCCAACCACACCGTCCTGCAAAACGTTGATGAACTGACCGTAAAGTTTCACCTGAGTTTATGGCGTCCGAGTAAAAGCGCAAAAATCGCCATCAAACAATTTGTATTGGTTCCTCGCCAAAATTCTGAATGCTTCAGCTCAGTTGCCGGTGGGAATAATGCCGGCATTTTCCACCATCAGCATTACAGTCCGTTCCTCCGCCCGAGTGCGGTGCATCACGCCTTTGGGGACTACGAAACCCTGGCGCGGGCGTAACTCGACGATCCGCTGTTCCAGATCAATGAGAAGTTTGCCTTCCAGCACGTAAAAGAATTCGTCGTCATCGTCATGCTTGTGCCAGTGGTATTCGCCCTGAACGACACCAAGGCGGATTACAGATCCATTCACCTGGCAAAGCGTCTGGTTGTACCACTTATATTCGCAATTGTCGGCCAGAGCCTTTTCATCGATCAACTCCAGCGGCTGGAACTCAATATTGAGGCGGGTTTCGTACGTATAAGTCTGCGGATCGCTCATAAAAACTGCTCCTTCATAATTTGTCGAGCATGCGTTTTGTTTTGCGGATGACCTTTTCGTCGCGCTTGTAAAACGTCCATTGCTTGATGCGCTTCCCGCGGATCAGACCCGCGTCCACGAGAATATTGAGGTGCTCGCTGGCGGTGGGTTGCGTGACTTTCAGCTTGCGGGCAATCAGCAATCCACAAACGCCGTCCTTCACAAGATCGCCATCCACCTGCGGAGGAAAGTGCTTACGCGGCTGCTTTAGCCAATCCAGTATTTGCAACCTGCGGTCATTGGCAAGGGCGCGAAAAGTATCTTCTGTATGCATATAGACAATTAGCTATGTGCCTAATTATAATTCAGCAAATCCAACAGGGAAATAAAAATGAGTACTATTGTCCGCAAAATTCGGCCCCAGGATGAACGCCGCTGGCGTGAATTATGGGACGGCTACACGCGCTTTTATGAGCGCGAACCGAACGAAGCGATCACGCGTCATACATGGTCACAAATCATCGACCCGGTAATCCCGCTCTATGCGATTGTGGCGGAAGCGGATGGTTCTGAGGTGATCGGGATGGCCAATTATATGGTCCATGCGAACACGTCAACGATCGCCCCGGCATGTTACCTGGCCGACTTGTTTGTTGATCCAAGCCGCAGGGGAAGCGGCGCCGGGAAACTGATGATTGACTGGCTCGTGGCGGAAATGAAGGTTCAGGTTTGGTCGCGCATTTACTGGCACACGAAGGAAAACAATTACCGCGCTCGCGGACTTTACGATCAATACGGGCCGCATAGCGGTTTCTTGCGATACGTAATACAGAATTCCGAAAGCGAGGCTTCCCTTCTCAACACTGCGGCGGAAGTTTCGAACTCTTAATTGACGATCGCCGTTCAAGATACCGGAGCAAAGCAATGGACATTATTTCGAGACTGGAAACAGTGAAAGATCAAACGCTGGCATACTTCGAGATGAATGAACAAAAACTTGCCTGCCGTTATGCGCCGGGCAAATGGTCTGTCAGTTTTATTTTGCACCATCTTGCGGATGCCGAAACGGTGCTGTACGACCGCATTCGCCGCATCATTAGCGAACCTCGGCAAGTTCTATGGGCCTTCGACCAGGACGCTTGGGCAAAGGGGCTTGATTATTCGCAGACACCGCTCGATGTATCACGGCGAATCTACGAGTCAGTCCGGGCAGGCGTCATTCATCAGGCTTGTTTGCACTACAAGAAAAATGGACACCTTGAATTCATCCACAGTGAAACCGGAGTTCGTACTTTAAAAGCGGAATTTGATAAGATCGCCTCGCATAACGAACATCACCTGGAGCAGATCCATTTGGCCCTCAAGAATTCCTAGTATTCGTTGGCAGAGATAAGCACCGCAAATTCCCAGAACTCCAATTGTACTTCCCTACATTATCGATTTTTCTCAACTCAAAACCTTGGCGCGGACTATGCTTTGTGCTACAACTACTACGTTCTAAATTGATTTAGTAAAAAAGCAGCGCTTTCCAATCTTAATCATTTTTGGGGGCTTTTCATGGGGCAAGTCCGCGTCCGACTTCTCGTGTTCTCATTCCTTCTTCTCAGTTTTGCAAGCGTTTCCGCACAAAATTCGCAACCTTCCGGCAATCCCGTTTACATGGATTCGTCGAAGCCTGTAGAAGTCCGCGTCGATGACTTAATTTCCAGAATGACTCTGGAACAGAAAGCCTCGCAGCTGGTCAATCAAGCGCGCGCAATTCCCGAACTCAATGTTCCCGCTTACGACTGGTGGAGCGAAGCTCTGCACGGCGTCGCCAATGCCGGAACCGCAACAGTATTCCCCGAGCCCATCGGACTGGCAGCCACATTTGATTCTCCGCTGATTCACAGCATGGCGGTCGTCATCAGCACCGAAGCTCGCGCGAAGCATGATCAAGCTGTCCGCGCCGGACGCCGCGACATTATGGAAGGCCTCGACTTCTGGTCTCCGAATATCAACATCTTCCGCGATCCCCGATGGGGACGTGGGCAGGAAACCTACGGTGAAGATCCTTACCTGACCGCGCGCATGGGCGTGGCCTTTGTGACCGGCATGCAGGGAGACGATCCGTTTTACTTCCGCGTAATCGCCACGCCGAAGCACTTTGCTGTTCACAGCGGCCCGGAGCCCTCCCGCCACAGCATTGATGTTCCGGCTTCGAAGCACGATATGGAAGACACTTACCTGGCCGCGTTCCGCGCCGCGATCGTTGAAGGCAAAGCGGAATCCACGATGTGCGCTTACAACCGCATCAATGGCGAACCCGCCTGCGCCAACACTTTCTTACTTGAAAGCCAGTTGCGTGGCGCATGGGGCTTTAAAGGCTATGTCGTTTCTGATTGCGACGCAGTCGCTGACATCTACAATGGCCATCATTTCACGCGTTCGCTGGCGGAAGCTGGCGCGGTTTCGTTGAAGACAGGCATGGACAACGAATGCGCCGATTTCTTCACCCGAGCCAAAGACAACTCTGACTACGTGAAGTTTATTGACGCTGTGCATCAAGGCATTCTCAGCGAAAAGGATATTGATGTTTCCCTTCGGCGTTTATTCACCGCGCGCATGCGGCTCGGCATGTTCGACCCGCCCGAGAAAGTCCCATACGCTAACATTCCTGAATCCGAAATCGACAGCGCTCCTCATCGCCAGCTTGCTTTGCAGGCGGCACGTGAATCGATAGTTCTATTGAAGAATGACGGCGCTCTTCCCCTGAATTCCAGCATCAAGAAAATCGCTGTTGTTGGGCCCTTGGCCGAACAGCTTCGCGTGCTGGAAGGCAACTACAACGGAACCCCATCGCACTCGACGAGCGCGCTGGAAGGCATTCGCAAGCAGTTTGCTTCAGCCGATGTCACGTTCGCACCCGGAATGAACTTCCTGCGCACCGAAACGGTTGTGCCGGGAAGCGTTCTCACCACTCCCGACGGTAAGCCCGGATTGAAAGCAGAATATTTTGCTGACGAATTGAAAGGAACGCCGCAAGTAAGCCGCGTGGATTCCAGCGTCAACCTGCAACTCTTCCGCCCCGGAAACGATGCCGTTGCTCCGCCGGAGGGAATGCGGGACTTCTCAGTGCGTTGGACCGGCTTCCTCACTCCGATGGAATCGGGCAAATACAACATCGGGTTGTCAGGTTCCATGAACCGGCTCTGGTTCGATGGAAAACTGATTCTGGACGATTCCGAATTGCATGATCCTCATCCGCGAACGGTTCCGGTTGATCTGCAAAAAGGTCATCGCTATCCGGTCAAGGTGGAATACCTGCGCGGCGGTTTTGGAACACGGTTTGTGTGGTTGAGTGTTCTCGCCAATCCGTTAGCAGACGCGGTTGCAGCGGCGAAGAATGCCGATGCCGTCGTCGCCGTGGTGGGCATTACTTCTCAACTCGAAGGCGAAGAGATGAAGGTAAGCATGCCCGGCTTCGTCGGCGGCGACCGCACCAGCATTGATCTTCCAAAAGAAGAACAGGACTTGCTGGAAGCAGTCGGCGCGACTGGCAAACCGCTCATCGTCGTTCTGATGAATGGAAGCGCGCTGTCTGTGAATTGGGCCAATGCTCACGCCAATGCAATTCTCGACGCATGGTATTCGGGCGAAGAGGGTGGCACGGCCATTGGAGAAACAATCTCCGGAACCAACAATCCCGCCGGTCGATTGCCGGTCACGTTCTATACCGGAGTAGATCAGCTTCCTCCGTTTACCGATTATGCGATGACCAATCGCACCTATCGCTACTTCGAAGGAAAGCCTCTCTATCCGTTTGGCTTTGGCTTGAGCTATTCGAAGTTTGAATACAGCAACCTGAAACTCTCCACAAATAATGTGCAAGCGGGCGATCCGCTTACCGTGGATGCGGATGTAAAAAACACCAGCCAGAAGGATGGAGACGAGGTGGCAGAGCTCTACATCACATTCCCCAAACTTCCGGGAACTCCACTGCACGCGCTGCGCGGATTCACACGCGTGCACGTCGCCGCAGGATCTACACAACATGTCGAGTTCAAGCTTGACCCTCGTGGATTGAGTATGGTGGACTTGGCAGGAGATCGTTGGGTTGCCGCCGGGAACTACACGCTCACCGTAGGTGGAGGGCAGCCGGGTACCGCGGCAAACGCCGACGCACAGTTCACCGTCACAGGCAATCAAAAGCTGCCAGAATAACTAAAGCACCAAATACAAAAGGCAGAATGCGGAAGCATTCTGCCTTTTACTTTTGTCAAACTTCCCAAGAGCTATTCCGCTTTCAACGCCACCCACTGTCGCCCTGCATACAGCTTATATCCGTCACCGTCAGCTTTCATGGTGAGAGGCACAGGACGTTTCAAGTCAGAATCGGTTTGTGCGCTTACGCTGAACAGTTCCTCCGAGGACACGTTCAGAACTGAGAACTTGCCTTCCTTGGAGAAACCAAATCCATATTCGCCCGGAGCCAACTCGGTGCCGCCTACGTTCAGCTTTATCTCAGTGATGAAGAATCCCTGATACTTCGCTTTCACGTCGGTCGAATATCCGCCAGTGTCTACGAGTCCGGCTAGTACGAGTTTTCCATCCGCGCTAAACCCAGCCGAGTTTCTTAATTGAACGGTGGCCGACTGTCCGCGGAAAAAATAGGTCGCGGGCACGACTTTTTTCAGATCATCGGCCTTCAAAAGACCGGAAGCTACCTCTGCCACCAGGAATGCCGAGGTCAGCAGCAACAACAGAAGAGAACCGACGGAGAGCGACCGCTTCATTGACTCCTCCCAAGAAGTTGATTTGCAGAATTTGCAACAGATTTTGTTTCGATTATGCCGCACCAGAATACTCGCACCAGAATACTATAGAGAGGAGCAATTTCAGATATCACGTCGTGAGCAAGGTTCTTCCCACATGAAAGCGGCGCGCATAAGGCAACCATGTCTTTCCAAAAACATTGTCCCGTGAAAATTCTGCTTTTTATTTTTTTATTGGCTGGATTTGCAGCTTCCCACGCGGAATCGCACGTCACGAAATATTTTCTTGTGCTTCTGAAGCGCCCACCCAATGCTCCGCAACTCAGTCACGACGATGGCGATAAACTCCAGCAGGAGCACATGGCGAATATTCGCAAGCTGTATGCGGACCACAAACTGGTGATCGCCGGGCCGTTTGCCGACGAAACCTTTCTGCGCGGCATTTTTGTGTTGGCAGCGAACTCCCAGAAAAAAGCGGAGGAGTGGGCAAACAGCGATCCAGCAATTAAGTCAGGACGTCTTTCCGCGGAAATCTACGGCCCGTGGCTGGTTGATCCCAACCAGATTCATCATCCTCTTGCCGATGCGCAGGGGATGGAGCAGTACACATTTATCCTGCTCAACCGCGGCGAAAAATGGGATGCAGTTTCAAGCAATTCTGACGTAATGAAACAGCATGCCGCATTCATTCAGAACATGATTGCGCAAGGAAACATCGCAATTGCCGGAGCGCTCGCGTCCAACGCTTCGAATGATCAGAGCGATCCTCGCGAGGTCATTATTTTTCGAATTGCCGACGATCAAGCCGCGGACATGATCCAGGACGATCCCGCCGTGAAAGCCGGCGTTTATAAGGTAGAGATCCATCCCTGGATCACCGGCGCAGGCGTGCTGGCGCCGGGGCAACCAATGCAAAAATAGATTCAGCGTTGGTTAGCTGAACTTCACCAGATTGAGCGAAGCCGAGTTCATGCAATAGCGCAAGCCTGTGGGTTGCGGGCCATCATCGAATACGTGGCCAAGGTGCGCATCACACTCGGCGCACAAAACTTCTTTCCGTATTCCATAGCTCAAATCTATTTTCGTTTTCACATTTTGTTCGGCAATCGGCTCCCAGAAGCTCGGCCAGCCTGTACCAGATTCGAATTTGGTGTCTGAACTGAAAAGCGCATTGCCGCAGCAAATACAGCGATACAAGCCTTTATCATGCGACTCGGCATAGCGACCGGTGAACGCCCGTTCTGTGCCAGCTTCGCGGGTAATTTCAAACTCATCGGCACTCAATTGTTGTTTCCACTCCGCTTCAGTCTTATGCACCTTCTTCACTTGCGCCTTGCCGATCTTCTTGCCGTCATCTCCGAACTGGATGACCGTCACCGTTTCATTGCCTCCACCAGCGTCAGAAGTTTTTGCCGCAACCGCGCTCGGCGACGAGAATTTCATCCAAAGTGCGGCAGCTCCTCCACCCAACGCAAGGAACGAACTTGCCAGAAAATTTCTGCGATTCATAATGACTCCCATCGATTAACCAAAAGTAAAGGCAAAGGCCTGCACGCCAGGATCTAGAAACTCAATCTCAAACGTTCGATCTTCCACTGGGCCTTTCTGCCGAATTAACTGATACAAACGATGTTCCTGCACGGTTCCGTTGCCATTGGAATCGACGTCCACGCCACGATCATCCCCGGGCGCGGTGCCATCCAGCTTCACGCGGAAGCGTACCGGCTTGCCATTCTTGGTTGGGCCGAGAACTAAATGCAAATCACGCGCGTGAAAGCGAAACACGATTTTGCCCGGTGCGGACTGCAACACCGCGCTCTCTTCACCAACCTTCCACGATCCGCCAAGTCCCCATTGATTGACGGAAAAGCGAGCAGGCAGCGAATAAGTTTTGCGCGCATCCTGCCCAAAACCTTCAGGCGATGCGAAATGCGAAGCGCGTTTGTAGCCGATGTAGGTTTCGGGAGAGCGCACATCGATGTCGCTTGGCGCAGCCTCTACGCCTGTTCCAGCGACATTCGCCATACCTCCGGGCAAACCCTTCGCGCCATTTTCTTTCAGCAATTCCTGAATCACGCGTTCGGATTCGTCGTAATCTCCCTCACCGAAGTGATGATGACGAATGCGCCCTTGGCCATCGATGAAATAATGCGCAGGCCAATATTCATTATGGAAGGCGCGCCAGATGTTGTATTCGCTGTCGATGGCCACGGGATAAGTAATTTTTAAATCTTTCACAGCCTTTTCGACATTCGAGCGGTCTTTCTCAAAAGCAAATTCCGGAGTGTGGACGCCGATCACCACCAGCCCTGCGTCTTTATATTTTTGCGCCCAGGATTCGACATAAGGCAGAGCGCGCAAGCAGTTGATGCAGGAGTATGTCCAGAAATCAATGAGCACAACTTTGCCGCGCAACGCTTTGCGGTTCAGCGCCGGTGAATTTAGCCAGGCGGTGGCGCCACTCAATTCCGGCATCGTCCCCTCATCCAACAACATTTCCTGTTGCTGTGGCTCGGGAGCGCTGGCGTGGACGATTTGCTTGTCGCGATCGAATACATGAATTAAATGTTCTTCAGCCTTGTTCGTGTTGACGAAAGAAAATTTAGTGAGCAGGTTCGTGTCCCATCCCGCGGCGATCGCAATCACGCCGAAAATGACTGCGGCGCCAATCGCACGGCGAATCCAAACTTCCCAGGAAAGAGATTTTTTCAGCGCGCCAAAAACTTTGTTTCCCGCAAACAGCGCAATTCCCAACGACGTCGCCGCGCCAAGGGCAAACGAAAACAACAGCAATGAAGTTTTTGCTCCCGGTCCTTGATAAGCCGCGCCCGTCAAAATCAGTCCAAGAATCGGTCCCGCACACGGAGCCCAAAGCAAACCCGTTGAAATGCCCAGGAGAAACGACGTGCCCACACTATTCGGTTGCGTCGATCCGCTTTGCAGCCGTCCGCCGAAATGCACTAGCGGGCGTGTAATCCACTCCGCGACCACCGGGAAAATCAGGCTGATGCCCATGACGAGAAAAATCGCCATCGCTACATAGCGTCCGCCCTGGTTCAGACGGATTACCCAATGTCCGCCGAAAGCAGCGGCTACGGCCACGGCCGAGAAGGTGACCGCCATGCCAACAAGCAGCGGCAACCCGGAGCGGCGAAATGACTGATCGGCGCGGGCAAAGACGAACGGCAGCACCGGAAGGATACACGGACTCAGGATCGTCAGAACTCCGCCGATGAACGCTAGTAGATAGATGAGCATGGTTTCTTTCTCGCGCTATTTGTACAGGTCAGGCAACAACTGCTTCAAGTGCACAACTTTCGGCGCGTCGTTGATCGCGATATAAGGATTGTCGGGATGCAGCGTCGCATAATTCTGGTGATAGGCCTCAGCCTCATAAAAAGCTTTTAACGGCACAACCTGCGTTACGATCCGGCTGGAGAAAACTTTGGCCTGATCCAACTGCGCAATGTATGCCTTGGCAATGCGCTCCTGATCCGGGTTTTCATAGGAAATCATAGAGCGGTATTGTGTGCCTTCATCGGGTCCCTGACGGTTGAGTTCCGTGGGATCATGCGCAACGGAGAAAAATACTTTTAACAATTGCCCGTAAGAAACCTGCGACGGATCAAACCTCACTCGCACAGATTCCGCATGTCCGGTGCTTCCCGTGCTTACGATTTCGTATTGAGCCGTGGAGGCGTCTCCGCCGGCATATCCAGAAGTAGCGTCAATTACGCCCTTTACATGCTGGAACACAGCCTGCACGCCCCAGAAGCATCCGCCGGAAAACACAGCGGTCTGCGCAGCGCCTTTTGCCAATGGCATATCCATAGCAGGCGACGGGATGGCAACTGCGCTACTTGCCCTCGCCTGGCGCAAAAATAGTCCCGCAATCACTACGAGGAAAGGAAGGAAAATCGCAACCTTTATATAGGATGTCCAATTTCTTGATGGCTTGTTCATGAGAAAACCTCGCAGTCCATATGATTCAGCACCAGGGTAAAAGTGACGCGGAAAATTTCGCCGTAATTTACTTAAATTTGACCATATTTATACATTTTAGGTACGAAAATCAGTGCAGTGGCAGATTTAACTCCTGCTTGCCTGCGTGTAATTGGAACGTTTTCCCTTTCCAGCGCAGTTCTCCCGGAAGTCCGCCCGGCAGCGTGATATCAGCTTTCACTGCGGAACCGTCATTGTCGTATTCGGCTTGCACCATCCCCTTCGGCGTAGGCATTCCAGCGGAGACATGCTTTAACGCGCCCAGATGAGGTTCGATGGTAACCGCAGTGAATCCGTTCGACGCAGGACGAATGCCTGCAACGATGGTTAGAAAATCATAATCAGGATGAGCGCTCCAAGCATGGGAGTCAGAGCGCGTGGGATCCGGCTGCTCAGCCCATGTGGTTAAACCCAGGTCCACCATGTGATGCCACGGGTCGAGCAGGTGCAAGTAATCATCGCCCAGACCTGCATGTTCCACGGCGCGAGCCAAATAGAACCGGAAATAATATGTCGCTGCGGTCATATTGGGCATTGGCATGGGAAGCGTTTTGATCTTTGGTGCGTAAGCCGTGTCGCTTGTGGAAAGAATTTTTGCCAGCACAATTTTCTGCTGATCTTTCGGAATCACATCCAACCAAACGCCCAGAATATTGGCGTGCTGGCTGAAGTGTTTTTGCGAAGAAGTGTCCGCAAGCAATCCGTATTGCGAGTTCCAGCACGATTTGTAAACAGCGGCAGTAGCGCGATCTGCAGCGTTCTTATACAACTCTGCCCTTCGCGGCTCGCCAACGGAGGATTCCAACTCCGCCGCATCGCGCAATGCCTCCACAAACTGCAATGTAATGACCGATGACCCTCCATCTTTATCTTGAGGTGGAATACCGAACGTGAAGTCCTTCCCCCAATCCACAAACGGCCACCATTCGACTTTCCCCAGCAGGCCATCCGCGCGTTGTCGTTTCAAAAACCAATCCAGTACCGACCGCGTTCCGGTAAGTTGTGTGCGAACAAATTCCGGATCATTGCGATACATCCAGAAGTCGTGCACCATCCCCACCCAAAGCAACGAAAAGGTGGGAATGATCTGTCGCACTGAGGACGGATACCGGCTGCGCGTTAGGCCATCAGGAATGCGCGAATCGTTAAAAGCTTGAATCGCCTGTCGCGGCAAACGGTCATCGCCCGAAACGGTGTAAGAGATCAGCGCCTGAATGCGCGTGTCGCCGACATACTGCATGCGCTCGTAATAAGGCGTGTCCATGTAGGTGTCGTGGGCGTCGAGCCGTGCCGTGCGCCAGCCGATATCCCAGATCGGCTTGAGTGAAGCATCGTCAGAGTGGAAGTATCCGCGCTCTTCAAATGGGTAAGCGGTAAACCATGTTTGCAGTTTATCCACCTGCAATGGCGCATCGGCGGTTTCGATGTTCAGCTGCAGGTATCGCCATGTCTTCCACGCCAGCGGCATGAATGTTCGATTCGCGGTTCCGTCGGCGATGAACTCGTCAATGATTCCTTCAATATGCTTTTCGGCAATTTCATTGCGGTTGCCTTTTAACCCTTGGTCATCAAATAACGCTTCGGCGTATGTCAGGCGCACAGTTGCGCCTTGACCGCCACTCAACGTCAATTCCGGATACGCAGTGGTCAGATGAGAGCGATCCAGAAGGATTGTGGCTTTGGAATGCGCGGGAACTGTGAACGGTTTTTCCGGGAAGTCTGAGGCCTCGACGCCTTCCGCCCTGACAACACGCCCGGCGGATTCGAGTTTCAACTCCATTGCCGGAAGCGGATCGGAGACGAGTTGCCAATTGTCGTTCTGAATTGCACTGCCAAGTAAAGACGCGTGCTCGAGCGCGAGCGATTTTTCCCAATTTTTCCCAGCATCCGATTCAGCATTCCAATTCCAGTCGAAGAGGGTGCCATCAATTTGTTCCGCGGGTTCGGATACATAATATTTGTTGCGAATCTTAGCGGGAGTCGGCAGTACGCGAACGCCTTTTTCCTGTTCCACCTCCCAACTTTCATCTGTGTTCGCAGCGGATTCCCCCGTGCCGTCTCCTTGCAGCACAAACGCGCTCCGGTCACTGATCTGCGACAAAGGCGTAAGTACGCCGAAGTTCCATACTGTCGCAGCGACAACATTTTTGCCGGAATTTAAAAACGGAGCCAGATCGTAGGTCTCGTATCTCCAATGCGCCAGATCGCTATGCGCCGGTCCGAAACCTACCCAATGCTGATTCACATAGAGCAAAAACTGATTGTCCGCGCTCACATGCACGACAAAATGTTCGGGCTTTCGCGTCAGATTGATAATTTTGCGAAAGTGCAGAACGGCGGCATCGCGCTGCGGGACATCCGACGCGGTAATCCATGACGCATCCCATCGTTGCTGAAGAAGTTCAGATGGATACTGGCAATGCGCTACGCCAGAAAAAATTAAAAGAGAAATCCAAAGGAAGATTGCGACAAGAAAAGGCGTGCATCGTGTTCGCATGGTTCACCTGAAGAATTGTTCGGCAGCTTCGATTGGCAGCGACAGCAAATATACTCTGAGTTACTGGAATAACTTCAGATCAATCGCGCCTGCCATGCTCTTGTAGCCCGGGCTGTTGAGATGGAGATGATCTCCGCTGTCATCGGCTGCTAGAAGATGCGAAGGATTTTGTGGATCATGAGTGGCCGCGTCGAAGTCAATTACCGCATCGAATTTGCCGCTGGTACGAATCCAGTTGTTGACCTTCGCCCATACTTCCTGCGTATCGGGCTTGTCGTAGAACGATCCCCCAAACGCCGTCATAGTCGCGCCGTACACCCGAATGTGATGCGAGTGCGCCCGGTCGATGATCTGCTGGTAAGCCGCGACCATGTCCTCCGCGGAAGCTGGTTGCTCATGGCGCTGGGTCGCCATCGCACGCGTGCCGATATCGTTGATGCCTTCGAAAACAATCAACCAGCGCACGCCGGTTTGCGACAGAACATCGCGGTCGAAGCGCGCCAATGCATTGGGCCCCAGTCCATCATGCAACAAACGATTGCCGCCGATCCCATGATTCAACACGGCAACATTGGTCGTATGTTTGTCCGATTGCAAACGCCGCGCCAGATCATCCGGCCAGCGATCGTTCCCGTCGGTGGTCGAGCCGCGCCCATCGGTTATCGAATCACCGAGCGTAACAACCGCGTTGGAATTCTTCGCAACAACATCCACGCCGTTGATGAAGTACCAATGATCCACGTGCGGAGCGGAAGATATGTCGGCAGCGGAAACCGAATTGCCAGCCTGGAAGTAAGAATTTTGCCGCGAGCCGGGATGGGTTGTAACGCTATCGGGCGGGTCATTCATATGCATGCTGATCGCAAGATCCGAAAGCGGAGCAAGGTCGAAATCCAGTGGGTCGGAAATGATCAGCGCGCCCGCGGGAATTGTGACGGAAGGCATGCCATGAAACGCCAGAGCTTTATCGCTTTCCGCACGGATGGCTCCATGCCCGGCCGAAACCGCAATATGTGCGGAAGCAATTGTCAGCGGGGCCGTGCCGAATTCATTGGAAAAGCGGACCCGGATCTGTTTGCCGCCAATGGAAACATGCACAACCTGACGAATGGTACTGTCATGAAAACCCGGTTCCGGAGGAGCGTTCTTGGCGTCGCCCAATTGCGGCGAGGAAGCCCATGTACTCACCCAATCGCTACCACTTATTTTTTGTTCGTGTTTGGCCCATGCTGAGGCCGAAAGAATCCCGCAACATAAGCAAACGAAAATAAATTGCTTTACCCACTTCATTCCAACCAAGCTAATTCCCATGGAGCGCATCGTAAGAACCCTTATTTACAAACCGCACTGAGGTCGAGCGTTGTTCCTCCCGTTGGAGGCGGAGGTTGAATATGCTTCGCCTGCATCATCTGTTGCAGGAATGTTCCGCCATACGTCGGCAGTTCCGGATCATTCGCGTATGCCGGATCGCTCTCGGCTGCCGGCAAGCTGACCAATTTCCATCCGCGCTCTTGGAGCAATTCCAGAAGCTTGG
The DNA here is from genome assembly GCA_036491415.1 of Terriglobales bacterium. Lineage (GTDB taxonomy): Bacteria > Acidobacteriota > Terriglobia > Terriglobales > Acidobacteriaceae > JAICKN01. Next base: position 37,925 of record DASXCC010000006.1, read on the forward strand.
GCAGCATCACAGTTTCGAAGCCGCCGATGTGAAGTAGCATCATATGTTTAATATCGTGACCATAAATCGCATTCGCCTGCTTCGGACCGTCAATCAGCGACTCCGTCGCGCCATCCAGATAACTCTGCTTTAGCTGTTCGATTCCCTTCTGATCATTTTTCGCCAGGCAGCGCGCATACGGATCGTTGTAGTTGTAATCACCAAAACTCAGTGTCACCTGCGCGACTTTATATCCGTGCCCTTTCAGAAATGCACTGATCGCCTTATGCTTTTCCAGACTGTCACCTTCGTGAAGAAACGGATATCGCAGCCAGCGCCAATCCTGATCGCCCATGAATTTTTGCAGCGTCGGTTCATCTGCCTGCAAATCTTTTTCGAAGGCGTCGATGGAATTAGTATTCAAGTCCATATGCGTAAGCGTGTGATTGCCCAGCGGGAAACCAGCGTCGCGCCACAACTGTAGAACCTGGGCCGTTGAGGGATCGCTCTCCAACCATCGAGCATTCACAAACCCATAAATAGGCGGAGCATTCGCAGCTTTCAATGCATGAATGATGCCGTTGGCAATGTCCTGGCGATTCATTCCCTGCGGAAGCGGCCCGTGAACCGGCAGATCGTCAAAGGTCAGAGCGATTTCGTGCGTTTCGGTTTTTGCCGGCGATGCACTTTGCGCGCTGCAATTTGCAGATAAAAATGGGATGAATAAGAATGAGATGAATAAGAGAAGAAAAGCGAAAAGAAAATAACGTAGAGATCGTGGCGTGTACAAGAACTCCTCCAGATCAGGAATTACAATCATCGGCGAATCTGAAGCCAAAAATGCCAATCGCCTGAATTGGAATTTCCGGGCTTTCAGAAACAAAGCAGTATATACCTTGCGTCGCAATGCTTTCAGTTCTGAAATTATCTGTCGAATCAAATCCATCGGCACGGAGCCAACTAAAAGAAAAAATCCCTGCCGTTAGGCGGCAGGGACTTCGGAAAGATTAAAGATAAGGAAGAGAATTTTAGATGGAGGTTTGCAAGCTTAGTTTCTTGCGGAAGGCGAACGCCGTGCCCAGGCCAAGAAGACTCATGGCCAGAAGAGCGTAGCTACCCGGCTCCGGAGTTGCGACAATCGAATTTCCGAAGGCGTAGGTAAAGCCGTTGAAGTAACCTCTGTTCGTATTCACGATGAACTGGATGTTGATTCCGTCAAAGATTTCTGAAAAGAACAAAGTGTTGCTTCCATCACTTCCGTAAGACGAATAAAAACCCGGCGTAAAACTGTTGGTTTTGAGTGAAGACTGAGGCCGGGGAATGCCTCCATTGAAATCGTTAATGTTTCCGCTGTCCGCGAAAGCGGCGCCCGAGAGAGCCAATGCGAGGACAACGAATAAGAATGCTTTCCTTACCATTTATTCCACCCCTTCATAATTTGACTACGGTTCGGAGCTTCAAGGGGAAGGCCGCTTACCGTTGGACGCTGGTTGGCGTCGCAGTATGTCTTGTTCTAATGCATCTCTGGTGCCAAACGGCGGTTTCTGTAACTGCCCGTTTTGGCGTTACTTACTGGCACTGTCTCGGGGAAAGACTGCGAAAAGTGAAAACTGATGCATACTTTGGAAGGGACTTCCTCTTCCAAAACCCGCGACTGGCGCGGGAAGTAGCACGTTCGTGCTATATGGATTTAATCCGCGGCGATGCTCTGAATATTTTCAGTTTGTGCGGGAATTTGTGGACGCCGCGCGGAACGATTCGCCGGCAATCCAGCATCGCGAATTTTGTAAAGTAAAGCACGATAGCTGATGCTCAAAGCACGCGCCGCTTTTTTGCGGTTCCAGTGATTGGCTTGCAAAACTTTCAGGATAATTTTTCCTTCGAGTTCGCGCACTGCCTGACGGGTAATTTTCTTCAATGAAATCGGGCCTTCGAAATCGATGTCTGGATTGAAGAAATCTGTTTGCCGCGGCGCCAAATCAGCGGCGATCGCTTCTTCGTTGCCGAGAATCACATAACGCTTCACAAGATTTTCCAGTTCGCGAATATTCCCTGGCCAGTGATACTTCTGCAATACGCCGATCATTTCCGGAGAAAGAGCCCGCGCGCGGCAATTGAATTTGTGGTTGTAGTAATGCAGGAAATAATTCACCAGATCTTCAATGTCGCCACGCCGCTCGCGCAACGGAGGCATGTAGAGACTGACCACGTTGATGCGATAAAACAAATCCTGACGGAATGTTCCGCTTTCAATTTCCACTTCAAGGTTGCGGTTCGTAGCGCAGACAATTCGCACTTCGACTTTTTTGTCTTCCTGCGCGCCGATGCGGCAGAACTGACCGTCCTGCAAAAGCTGCAGAAGTTTGGATTGCAATCCAAGTTCGAGCTCAGAAATCTCATCGAGGAAGAGCGTGCCCCGATGGGCCATTTCCACGCGGCCCGGTTTTGCACCGTAGGCTCCCGTGAAAGCGCCTTTCTCGTATCCAAATAGTTCACTTTCCAACAGCGTGCCTGGGATGGCGGGGCAATTCACTTTGACAAATGGACCCGATTTCCACGGAGACAGTCCATGCACCATGCGGGCAATGATGTCTTTGCCAGTTCCGCTTTCACCATGAATAAGCACAGGAACGTTGGCAGAGGCAATTTTGGTCAAACGTTCGTGAACCAAGCGCATGGCTTCGGAGCGTCCGAAAACAATGGACTCTGGCGGAAAATCCCCCAACGATTGGGCTAAAGGGCTAATAGTACTGACCGTAGCATTCATAAGGTTTTCGCTTCTGCTCCCGCTGTGTATATGCGCACTTGGAAAGCCAAACACAGTCTGATGCAAAGAATTTGCCTCGTTAAAGGCATAACCTTTCGGCAATGAGTGTCTTAGCGCTGTACTGGGGAGAGGGACATCAGGGGAAACAACGTAGTAAGTGTAACCGCAGAATTGGATTCTGAATAGGAAATATTTTTCACACTGTAGAAGTGCTTTTCCCTCCGAGGTTTACCGGAGTTTGAGTGAATCAGGCGATCGGCTTGGAAAATTTCAACCCCATCAGGTGATATCCCTCCGCGTAGGTAAGTCGAACCACTTCAGCGGGTAACAGTCGTATGGCTTGCGGAAAAGTTTCCGCCGAAGCGAATGGAGCGGTGGGGATTTCTACGGAAACCCGCGAAAATAGCGGCAAAGAACGCCTTGACGCGACCAGCGCTCCGCCGGCGCAAACATTCACGGCCGAAGCAAATTCCAAAATGTCGTTGTCCTTTTCGCCTTTGCCGCGGATGAAAAGCGGAACAGCCAGGGGCAAGCGCGACCATTTACGGCGTTCGGATTGGCTTTTTGTCTTGGGCAATTTGTCCTGTGGATCGTTCTTACCTATGACGTTATTCGCATGTGGTGGGCCAAACATAATGGATTGTCAGCTATTTGCCTTGAGAGATCGCATTTCCACCCGCTCACTTCGCTTATATTACCGATAATTTAGAGTTTTAGCCGATCTCATGCCTGAAATTCAGACATTTCTGGATCGCCTCTAATCGACTGCAAATCTTTTCTTTTCAATAAGTAATACGTTGCAAATTTGGTTGACAGAGTGGAAAAACGTGTCATACCATGCCTTTACTGGTTGCAAGATATTTCCCTCCCTCGTTTTGTTCCAAATTGGACTACCACACTTATGGTCGCGTCGCCCGATAATGGTTTTGTAGCTAAACCTGCCAAGCAAGCGGAAGGTGTTTCCGCAAAGCCTGCCGCTCAAGACGAGCCTTCCGTCGAGCAAAAGCTGCAGGACTATAAACAATTGCAGGAGCGTTTTCTCCGCACCACCAACGCTCTGGGGTCGGCCGCGCATGACTTGAAAACTCCGTTGGCCATCATGAATGGCTACGTCGAGTTACTGCAGAGTGAAAAGCTGGGACATTTAAATGAAAAGCAGCGCGAGATCCTGCGCGACATGCGCTCGAACGGATCACGCCTGCAACAATTCATTCAGGACTTCCTTACGTTCAGCGTGCTGGAAACCGGCGAAGTGAAGATGCGCTTCGAAAAGGGAGACATGAACGCATGCCTCTCCGAAGTATGCCGCCTGTGGTCGCACAGCTTCAGCGAAAAGGGTCTGGCGCTTTATTTCCTGGGCAACGACAAATTGCCGGACTTTCCATTTGACTCGGCGAAGGTACAACGCGTGGTTTCGAATCTTTTAGAGAACGCCTCCAAGTACACGCCGTCCGGAGGCACGATTTGGCTTCATGCCGAGCCCTATATGTGGGAGCGCCGCAGCGTGCACAAACCGCGCGGGAACGATGAGCGCCGCCAGCGCAGCGCGCTTGCGCATAACGCGATTAAAGTGAGCGTATCCGACACAGGCCCCGGCATTCCCGCGGAATATCACATTGAAGTGTTCGACGATTTCTTCCGCTTGCCGGAGACAGAAGGAAAATCTGAAGGTATGGGACTTGGTCTTGGCATCGCCCGCCGCCTGATCAATGGCATGGGCGGAAAAATCTGGCTGGAAAGCGAATCTGGTTCTGGCTGCAAGTTTTCCTTTATTCTTCCAATGAAGCCGCCGACCACTGCATGGAGCAAAGGACAGAACCGATGAGCAAACCTGGCAACATCTTGCTGGTGGATGACGAACCGGCAATGCTGCGGTACATCCGCACTTTGCTCGAAGTCGATAACTACAAAGTCTCCACTGCGACCACCGGCGAAGAAGCTCTTGAGCAGGTAAAGAAAGGGTTTTCTCCCGATCTCGTTCTGCTCGATGTTCTCATGCCCGGCATCGACGGGCTGGAAACACTTGATCAATTGCGCCAAATGAAGCCCGGCCTGAAGGTCATCATGCTCTCTTGCGTGAATGACACACGCAAAGTCGTGCAAGCCATGCGTCTGGGCGCGCAGGATTACATTACAAAGCCATTTCAGAAGTCGGAACTGGACGCGGTCATTGATCAATGCCTTGGCACGAATCAGGAAAATTATCCCGGCGAAGTTGAAGAACTTTCCGATGATGATTTCTTTATTGCCGCCAGCCCAGCGATGCGGAAGTTACGTTCACAGGCTGCTCTTGTAGCAAACGTGGATATCCCGGTTCTCATGCTGGGCGAAAGCGGCACCGGCAAAGAAGTGATGTCACGCCTGATCCATAAGCTTTCGCCGCGCGCGCATCGAATGTTCTTGAAAGTAAACTGCGCCGCCGTTCCCGGGGATTTGCTGGAGAGCGAACTCTTTGGCCACGAAGCGGGCGCCTTTACCGGCGCAACCCACGCGAAACCCGGCAAGTTTGAAGTATGCAATAAAGGGACGATCCTTCTGGACGAAATCGGCGAAATGCCTCCGCTGCTTCAGGCAAAGCTTTTACACGTTTTACAGGACCAGCAGTTCTCACGCCTCGGCAGCCGATCGGTCATCAAAGTGGACGTCCGCATTCTTGCCGCGACCAACATCAATATTCCGGAAGCCCTTGCCAGCAAACGCTTGCGCGAGGATTTGTACTACCGCTTGAACGCGTTTACGCTGCAAGTTCCTCCATTGCGGGAGCGCAAAGAAGAAATCCCAATCCTATTGAAACAGTTTATGACCCGGATGGCGGAACGCTATGCGCGGCCTCCACTGCCGCTTTCGCAGAACCTGTTGCAGGCCTGTCTGAACTATTCCTGGCCGGGCAATATCCGCGAGTTGAGCAACTTCATAAAGCGATATCTCGTGCTTGGAGATGAAAAGCTTGCCATCCAGGAACTCCACCCCAAAGGGGACGGTGCTGGTGCTCCGTTCGATGCTGCCAGTAACGGTGAACCTTTGGCCGGATTGAAGTCCGTTGCCCGCAGCGCCAAAGATGAAGCGGAAGCGGAAGCCATCCGCAAGGCCCTGGACGAAACGAACTGGAACCGCAAACAAGCTGCGGTACTGTTAAAGGTCAGCTATAAAGCCCTGCTCTACAAAATTCGTCAGTATGGAATAGCGCAGTCGGGCAGTGGCAGCAGCCACCACAAACTCTCAGCCGGAGCCTAGCACTCACTTTTAACTTTTCGCTGATTCCTGCGAATGCTATGATTTGCGCCTCCCCGGGTTGTGTGTGCGTGCTCACGAAATTAAAAATTTGATCATCATTGCTTCTTACGGAGGCTGATTTCGTAATGAGAAAATTTGTGTCTTTTCTGACCTCAACATTCGCTTTATTGCTCTTGGTGGCGGTGCCGAAAAGCTTCGCGGAAAACTGGCCGCCAATCGCACCTGAAGATTTGAAGATGACCAGCGTCGCCGAACAACCCGGCGCCCCGGCGGTGATCTTGCTGCGCCAGGAAACCGACGATGACACTAAGAATCAAGAGGCTTACTACGAGCGCATCAAGATTTTGACCCAGGCAGGTCTTCGATATGCGGACATCGAACTGCCTTACGATCGCCGTTCCTTTACGATTATTGCGATCAGCGGTCGCACCATCCATGCCGATGGCACACTCATAAAGTTCAATGGCAAGGCCCTCGACAAAGTCATCGAAAAAGCGCACGGCATTAAGCAGCGTGTGAAAGTGTTTTCCCTGCCTGACGTGCAAGTCGGCAGTATCGTGGATATCCGCTATACCTTGAGTTACGGGGACCGGACGATCATCGCTCCCACTTGGGATGTACAGTCCGATCTGTTCCAAAAGAAAGTGACTTTCAAGTTCTATCCCTACATGGAAGAGTGGGCGGACAAGCAAACCGGACGTTCCGGACAAGGAGTCGCGTGGACCCCTTATCTTCCGAAAGAATACCGCCCGCAACAGCATGTGCCTTCTGTAGTAGATCCAAACACGGACGGAAAAACCTGGGTGGATATGGCCATCGATAACGTTCCGGCACTCGTGGATGAGCCCTATATGCCTCCCGAGGATACCTTCCGTTGGCGCGTAAGCTTTTACTACACGACAACTTCTAAGCAGGAAAACTTTTGGAAGGACGAAGGCAAATATTGGAACAAGGATGTTGATGGTTTCCTAAGTCGCAAAGGAGGAATAGATACAGCTCTCGCGCAAATTATTGCACCTGCAGACACGCCTGAACAAAAGATTAGAAAGATTTACGCCTTCATCTCGAAGTTGGAAAATCGGAGCTTTATGCGGGAAAAGGCAGTGCAGGAACTCCAAGCGCAGGGAATGCGATTTAATCGCGGCGCTGACGACGTCTTGCAGCAACGCAGCGGCGATCACGACGATTTAAATCGCTTGTTTGTTGCCATGGTCAGAACGGCTGGAATCCCAGCCTGGTTGATGCGCGTGCCCGATCGTGGCAAAAATCTTTTCGAGCCTTACTTTTTAAGCCCTCAACAGTTCGACGCGGAAATCAGCATTGTGCAATTGGACGGCAAAGATATGTTTTTTGACCCGGGTACACAATTCTGTCCTTACGGACTATTGCCTTGGCACTACTCTTCCGTGCAAGGACAGAGGCAAAACGCTCATCAGGATACCGAAATCGTTACATCAACTCCCCCCGAATATCAGCAAAATGTCATCAAGCGAGTAGCAGTCATAAAACTTGCCGACGATGGCACTGAGAACGGGACCGTTGCTGTTTCCTTTGATGGCCTGGCGGGCATGGATCGCCGTGAACGTGCGGCGCAAACCGATCAGGCGGGAAGAAAAAAGTTGTTGGAAGATGAAATCAAAGAATGGCTGCCCGGTGGAAGCGAAGTCAACATGACGAATGAACCGGCCTGGGACGACAGTACGTCGCCATTAGTTGCTCATTTCGATGTTAGCGGCCCTCTCGCGGTAAGAGCAGGAAAGCGCAGAGTTGTTCCATTGCATATCTTTGAAGTAAACGATCAGCCCATGTTTGCAGCTGCCGATCGCGCCAACAATATTTATTTTGACAACCCTTACTGGATAGTAGACGAGATGCACATCTCCCTTCCGCAAGGCACCTCCGCGGAAAGCATGCCAACCGACACCGCCGTGCGCCTTGATTACGCCCTGTACGAAAGCAAACAAAAGATGGAACAACCAACTACGATTTATTCCATGCGGAACATCGTAATGGGTGGAATGGCATTCCCTAAAACTAGCTACAAAGAAATTAAAGATTTCTACGACAAGGTCAGCACCGGCGACGGACAACAAGTTCTCTTAAAGGCTACGGACCATGCAGAAGGCAATTAGGCTCTTATTTCCAATCATTATTGCAGCAGGAATTCTTTCGAATCAACCGCTTCATGCGGAGGCGCCAGATTGGGTCAAGAACGCGTCGAACTCGCTTACTCCGACATATCCGACAGAAACAAAAGCCATCGTTTTATTGGATCAAAGCGAATATTCGATTTTGAATCCTGGCGAGTACATCGAACACCATCGCCGCGTCGTGAAAATCCTACGCCCTGAAGGGCGGTATGAAGGCGATCTCGGAGTCGATCTCGAGAAGCAAGACAAGATTTCGTTTCTTCACGCTTGGAGCATTGACCACGCTGGACATCAGTACGAATTGAAGGACAAAGACTTCGTCGAACGCAGTCCCTATTCCGGAGAACTTTATGAGGACATCCGCTTTCGTATCGCAAAGGCCCCTGCGGCTGATCCGGGCTCAGTGATTGCGTTTGAATACGAAGTTCATCGTCATGCCTGGTGGGACCAACTCGACTGGATCTTCCGCGAAGAGAATCCAGTAAAGGAAGCGACCTTCACAATTAATCTGCCGGCAGGTTGGGAGTACAAAACCGCATGGGCAGTGGCTTCCCCTATCGAACCTGCAAAAATTGGGGACAATCGTTGGCAATGGACGCTGCACGATATTCCTGTAATCGAAGATGAACCGCATCGGGCGCCCGTATTGTCTTTGGCGGGAAGAATGGAAGTTATGTTCTTCGCTCCTGGCGGAGGCAATGTCAATTTTGCGAACTGGGACGCCTTGGGCCGTTGGTATAACGGCCTAACAGAAGGCCGCCGAACTGCAACCCCGGAGATCATCGCAAAAGTTACACAACTTACCGCAGGAAAAACGGACTTCGATAGCAAGGTCCGCTCGCTTGCTTCCTTCATGCAAACCGATATCCGCTATATGGGCATTGAAATAGGGATTGGAGGTTTCCAGCCTCATCCCGCAGGCGATATTTTTCATGCGCGTTATGGAGATTGCAAAGACAAAGCTACCTTGCTCAGCACGATGCTTGAGCAAGTCGGCATTCACTCTGACTATGTATTGATCAATACCGAACGCGGGATCGTTGCTCCTGAAGCGCCTTCATCATTCTTCAATCACGCGATCCTTGCCATAGAGATTCCTCAGGGAACCAATCTGGACGGGTACTACAGCGTAATCAAGAGCAGTACCGGGCAGCAGTATATGATCTTTGACCCCACGGATGAATTCACTCCAGCCGGGAACTTGCGCCCGGATCTGCAAGGAACATACGCGTTGTTGGTGACCAACAAGGGTGGCGAAGTCATTCACACTCCCACCCAGGCCCCAGAGACTTCCCTCCTCACTCGCACCGGCCACTTCGAATTGAATTCGGACGGAACTCTGAATGGCGAAGTTTTGGAAGACTTAACCGGCAAGCATGCGAGTGACTTCCGCGAAATGATGTTTGAAGCCAACCAGCAACAACGCACTCATTTATTTGAAGAACAACTGAACAATTCGCTCCAGGGAGCCAGCCTGGAGAGCGCCGACATTCAGCAACTCGATGATTTAGCTAAAGATGTAACCGTCAAGCTGAAATTCAGCAGCTCAAAATATGGACAAGTCCGCGGCCCTCTCATGCTGGTGCGGCCTCGCGTCCTTGGAGAAAAGAGTTTCGTTGTAGAGCGCAAAGAGCGGCACTATCCGTTTGTCATGAGCGGCGTCACGCAGGAAGCTGACACCTATGAGATAGACATTCCGAAAGACTACGTTGTGGACGATATTCCAGAGCCAACTTCCATTGATTCTGGATTCGCCAGCTACGAAAGCAAAGTCATTGTGGATGGAAGCAAGTTGCGATATCAGCGCAAACTCATTATTCGCCAGCTTGAAATTCCTGCTGACAAGGTTCCCGATCTGCGTAAGTTTGAGGGAATTGTTGGCGCCGATGAAACGGCCGCTATCGTACTGAAACATGTGCAGAACTAGAAAATGAAACGCATGGCTGTGTCGGTTTTTTAACTCAAAGGATAAAGATAAAAAAGCGTTCCACTCGCTTGAGCGGAACGCTTTTCAATTGTCGCTACAGCGCGCTGTTACTGCACTGTCAGTGTGATGACTGTTGACCGTGACGCTGCACCGGAAGTGGCGGTAAGCGTTACATTGTAAGTTCCAGCAGGAGTTCCCGTCACTGTCGTGGTCGTGCCGCTGGATCCGCATCCCGCCTGCACCATCACCGTGCCAAACAGAGCGCACACGAACATTGCGATCATCAAACGCCGCTTGCGCGAATTGACGCCGCCGAAACATGCTCCCACCAGCACCAATCCTGAAAGTGGCAGGAACATCGCATAAAACACGCTTCTGCTGCGAGACGATTCACTAATGATGGTTGTGCGAGCTGTGGTATTCACCACCAACGTCCGGGTCTGCGCGCCGGTAAGAGTGGTAATCGGATTATTCGTAAAGCTGCAGGTTGCGCCAGATGGCAAGGTTGAACTGCACGCCAACGTAACGCTCTCCGGGAATCCGCCGGTCGGTGTAACCGTAACCTGATAGGCGGCCGGTTGTCCTGCCGGACCTGTAACCGTGGACGGGCTCGAAGCGACAGCAAAATCACTGATCGAGGCCACAGCTTGAGCCGATCCGCAAGTCTGTGTAGGACATCCAGCTGCGGTGACTGTCGCTGAATTTCCCATCAATCCGCCGCTGTTCGGCGTTACTGTAACGGAAACCGTCGCGAGCCCACCCGCACCGGCAACCGCCCCTACAGAGCACGTCAACACACCGTTACTGCCTGAGCCACAAGTTCCGTTGGTGCTGGTGGCAGTCGCGGCCGTAACGCTGATTGCAGGATAAGTATCTGTAAACGTCAGATTTTGTAAGGCATCTCCGTTATTCGTAATTGTGTACGTAAAGATGACTTGGTTTCCAACCCCTGCCGGACTTGGGGAAGGACTGGCGGTCATGCTCAAACTCACCGCAGGTCCAAGGCGGGTAATAAAAGCGTCGCTGGATCCGGATATTGATCCCTGCAATGGATTCGATGTTGGGAAGTTCGCAGAAAAAGTCTCTCCAGCTACAAGAGTTCCACCTTGTATGTCGCGAGTAATCGCGGTGCCTGCATCATTGCCGGCTCCGCCCAGATAAGTCATAAACTCGCTGGGGGCTGTGGAGGTGGTAGCAGTGGTATCCACGCGTGCGGCAAAAGCGTCTTGAGCACCGGCATTTGCGGTAAATAATCCATTGTTGGTCGGAAAATTCGGAGAGTTTGTGTAGCCCGTAACATACGCTCCGCCTGTGTTGTCCGCCGCAATGGCCAAGCCCGCATCAGTTCCACTTCCACCTAGATAGGAAAAGTAACCCACGGTTACTGATTGCGATGCGGTCGATCCGACAACAGGAATAAACGTGAGGTATTTCGCTACGAAAGCATCCGCGCCGCCACCGTTTGCCGATTGAAACGTCGTAGTGACCGTGGGC
>DASXCC010000007.1:0-15009 GCA_036491415.1 Terriglobales bacterium
CCAACGAGTTGGATGGGGCGCCGCTTGAGCCCAATGCGAACCTGATTATCCCCGTCGCTCCGGGACGTCAATCTATGGCCGACACGGGAAGTTATGCGCGGAGGATTACGCGTTACCATGTGCATCGTGGCGATACAGTCGAAACCGTAGCCGATAACTTAGGAGTTCCGGCCACCATGGTGCGCCGTTGGAACCACCTCAAAGGCAGCAGCCTGGCAGGACGGCGTATTCTTTTGGTTCACTTGCCGGTCGCGCCACATGCATCCGAGGCCTACAGCGATTCGCGCCGATCGATCCATAAACCCGCGCAAACAAAAGAAATACCTGTCAGCGAGGTGACTTCCGGAGCTACCGTACGTCATACCGTACAGGCCGGCGAAACTCTTTACTCCATCGCTAACATTTACAAGACCACGGTTTCCGCCATTCAGCGCGACAACAGCATCGACGATGTAGCCTCTCTGCGCGCCGGAACAGTGTTGGTCATTCACGGTACGCAGTAAATTAATTTACAAAAGGCAGAATTGAATCTTGCGCTTCGCGCTGGGCAATGTAATATGCTGGGGAAACGGTAGCCGCAAGCTCCGTTGACTGTGCGCGAAATGCTGGTGCTGTATCGCGTGTTGTTCAGTCCGCAATTTGATCTGAGCTGTCATTTTATTACCTAAGCGCACCAGAGGTTCGCGCAAGCTTCCGGCGCTGCCGGACACCAGGAGGAGCAATGACTTTTGATGAAACCCTCTACGGACGTGATGACGAGATGGATGAAGTAGGCGAAGGCGCTTACGGCGATCCGCTCGAAGAAGATTACGAGGAAGAGGAAGAAGAGGAAGCTGAAATCACAGAAATTGATCCTGAGCCGGAGCCGGTTCCAGTGAGCACCCCAGCTCCCAAACCAAGCAGCGGCGGTGGTGGCGGTTCTCCACGTCCGGCGCGCAAAAAGGCAGCCAAGAAACCAGCGAAAAAGAAGGCTGCGAAAAAAGCGCCAAAGAAAAAGCCAGCTGCCAAGAAAAAGTCAGCGAAGAAAGCACCAGCAAAGAAAAAACCAGCAAAGAAGAAACCCGCTAAAAAGGCGGCCAAGAAAAAACCAGCCAAGAAAGCTGCGAAGAAAAAGAAGAAACATTAGAAATTTGCTGGTAGGTAAAAAGGCGGAGCCAAAAGCTCCGCTTTTTTGTTTTTGTCGAGAGATTTTATTTCGACTCAAGTGAAGTAAATCACGTGCGAGTGCGTGATTTTGCGAAGTCGAAGCATCCCTACAACAATCCCGTTAGAACTTACACTTTCAATTCCACCATCGTTGCGCCGCCTCCGCCTTCATTGTGCGGAGGCTCGGTAACTCCCGACACATGCGGATGCTTTTGCAGGAACTGACGCAATGCTTTCCGCAAAATTCCCATGCCGCTGCCGTGGACGACACGCACTCGCGGCAATCCCGCCAGGAACGCGCGATCCACGAACCTTTCGACTTCATCCGTGGCTTCGTTCACATTGCGGCCAATGACGTTGATTTCACTCGGCACGTTGGAATCTTCGTTTTGCAGTGAAACAGAAATCCCGCGCGCCCGCGCGGCTTTCACTGGAGATTCCATCGCCCGTGTAATCACTTCCGCGATGTCTTCGCGCGCGATTTTCATTTTCATCACGCCGATTTCCGCTTCGAAGTGATCGTCATCGATACGCCGAGTGACGACAGCATTGCGTCCCATGGACTTCAACTTCACAGTGTCGCCTTCGGAAACATGCTTGACCATCTGCGGCTGCGCGTTTGGATCGTTGCGGTCCGCGCCGGTAGAATGCGCAACGACTGCCGAATCAAACTGGCCTTGAAATTCACGCCGAAGTTTTGCGATGCGCCTTTCGGCGTCTTTGGAAAGTTTCTGCGCAACGGCGCGCTCCTGCACCGCATTGACAGCTTCCCGTGCGTGGTATTCAAAATCGCGCAGCAAACTTTCGAGTTTCTTCTCGAGCTCTCGCACTTTCGCCTGCTGCTCTTTGCGTCCTTCAGAAGCTAAATGCGATTTCTCACGCTCCAATTCCGCTTCGTGTTGCTGCATGCGCGCTCTCTCGTTGCCGGCTTCGCGCAATTCCGCATGCAAGCGATCCAGGAATTCCGCAACATCTCTGGCTTGCGTGCCCAACCTTGACCGTGCACTCGTGATGATGGCCGGGTTCAGCCCCAGACGTTGCGCGATATTGATGCCCGCCGAAGCTCCGGGAATGCCAATCTTCAACTCGTAGGTAGGCTGCAGCGTTGCTTCGTTGAATCCGACGGCGGCGTTCAGAACTCCCGGCGCGTTCGCGGCATAAACTTTGAGCGAAGTATGGTGCGTGGAAATTACGCTAATGCATCCCGTATCGCGAAAATAATCAGCGATAGAAACCGCCAATGCCGCGCCTTCTTCCGGGTCCGTCGCGGAACCAAGCTCGTCGAGCAGCACCAGAGATTTTGCTGTCGCCGTCTTCGAAATAAAATCGATATTCGTGACGTGCGCAGAGAAAGTAGAAAGATTCTGCTCGATGGATTGGTAGTCGCCGATGTCGGCAAGCACTGCGTCAAAAATAGGAAACTCCGCGCGCTCCGCGGGAACGGGGATGCCGGATTGCCCCATCAGAGCGAGCAGGCCCATCGTTTTCAGGCCGACAGTTTTACCTCCTGTGTTGGGGCCGGTAATTATGATCTGCCGTTGTTTGCCTTCCAACTCCATTGTCAGCGGCACCACGCGCATGTGCTTTAACTTTAGATTTCGCTCCAGCAAAGGATGCCGCGCATTGTGCAGAATGACGGGCGATTCGTCGTTGCATTCCGCGGGAACGCAATCGTAGTCATCGGCAAATCGCGCCTTGGCGAATTGCAACTCCAACTCGCTTAAAACTTCGCACGCGGAAAGGATCGCTGGCGACCGCTCGCCAACCTTTCTTGTCATTTCCAGCAGGATGCGATGAATTTCCGACTGTTCTTCCTCCAGCAGCCGCACCAGTTCATTGTTTTGTTCGATGGTTTCCAGCGGCTCCACGAACACGGTCTGTCCGCTGGAACTTGCGCCGTGGACAACTCCCTGCACGCGACGTTTCTGCTCCACTTTGACGGGAATGACGAAGCGCTCACCGCGAATGGTGATGAGTTCGTCCTGCACGGTGCCGCCCTCGGCCAGGCGGCGAAGATAACTACGTAACGACTCTTGAATCACGCGGCGCTGCTTTTCCATCTCGCGGCGAATGCGTGCAAGTTCCGGAGAAGCGCGATCATCCAGCGTACCGTCCGGAAGTATCTTGTTGCCGAAGCTGCGTAGGAAGTCCGAGAAGTCCTCCACGCTGGAAGAAAGTCCACGCACGGTATTCCATGGCTTCATGGCGGCAGGCGGATTGAATACAATCTCCCGCCATTCAGCGATGCGATCCACGGCAAGAACGACATCGCGGATTTCCGCGATCTCCAAAGTCGCCCCTGTGATGCGCGACTTATCCAGCAAATCCGCGATATCGATCAAGCCGGAGAAATCAAACCGCCCGCCCACACGGCGATACTCACGAATTTCCGCCGTCAGTTGCTGTTGATTCTCGATCCATCCCTTGTCGGTGGAGGGAGCCAGCACGGCCAACTTCGCCTCCCCGAATGGAGACGAAATATAGGCATGCAGAAGCTCGCGGAAGGTCTCGAATTCGAGTACGCGCGCGCTTGTATGGGCAAGAAATGGCACGGAGTTATGGTACATGAAGCAGCATTGGGAATGCGGTCAAAACCCGCCAAATACTATAGAATAGTGGCTGTAAGCTTGTTGCAGGGTCCACTCCATGGCTTTCCCGATTACCCGTTTGCGCCGTCTGCGCCAGAACGAACCGCTCCGCTCCATGGTGCGCGAAACCCGGCTCACACCTGAAGCGTTTGTGTATCCGCTATTTGTGTGCCCGGGCGAAAGCATTCGCAAAGAAGTCAGTTCCATGCCTGGTGTGTTCAATCTTTCCGTGGATGAAGCGGTCAAAGAAGCCCGCGAAGTCCATTCATTGGGAATTCCTGCGGTTATTCTTTTTGGTCTGCCGGAGAAAAAAAACGAAGTCGCCACCGGAGCCTGGGCCGAGGATGGGATTGTGCAGCGCGCGGCACGCGCTATTAAACGCGAGGTCCCGAAGCTGGTGATCGTGGGCGATGTTTGCCTGTGTGAATACATGTCGCACGGACATTGCGGGATCGTACAAACTTCGCGAGTTGCGCAGTCATTAGGAGCGGCCGTTGCCGAGCCGCCTTTCGCAACTGCTGAATATGAAATCGTGAATGATGCCACGTTGGAAATTCTGGCGAAGACGTCAGTTTCGCTGGCGCGAGCCGGAGTGGACATCATCGCTCCATCTGACATGATGGACGGCCGCGTGGCCGCCATCCGCAAAGCGCTCGATGAAGCGTCGCTCATCCATACACCGATTCTTTCTTACGCCGCCAAGTTTGCGTCGGGATTTTACGGGCCGTTCCGCGAAGCCGCGGATTCTGCGCCTCAGTTCGGGGACCGCCGTTCCTATCAGATGGATGGGGCAAATTTGCGCGAAGCCATGCGCGAGATTGAGCAGGACATTGCCGAGGGCGCGGACATGATCATGGTAAAACCTGCCATGCCCTATCTCGATGTGATCGCTGCGGCACGGGATCGTTTCGACTTGCCGTTGGCTGCTTATCAGGTTTCCGGCGAATACGCCATGATTGAAGCCGCCGCCCGCAATCATTGGATTGATCGTGAGCGCGTCATGATGGAGTCGCTCACCTCAATTCGGCGTGCCGGGGCCAGCATCATTCTGACGTATTACGCGAAAGAAGCAGCCCGCCTGCTGGCTTAAATCCCCCTTCCCTGTCATTCCTTTTCAGCGAGGAATTCCTATAAATATTGGCGTGCCAAAATGGCGTACCAAAATAGGGATGCTTCGACTCGGACGATGGTGTGATTGTTAGCCATCGGCATCCGTTTTGCCATTACCACCTGCTGGTCTAGAATCAAAAGTTCGCTTTTTGTCATCTGTTCTATTAACGAGGAGCACTCTTTTGCCCGACACAATCTATGACATTGCGGTTATTGGCAGCGGCCCTGCCGGATACACTGCCGCCATCCGCGCCGGCCAGTACGGCCTGAAAACCGCGCTGGTCGAAAAAGATCCATACCTCGGTGGTACCTGCCTGCACGTGGGCTGCATTCCGACCAAAGCGCTTTTATTTAACGCGGAACTCTGGGACCACTTGAAAGACGCCAAGGAATTTGGCATTGAAGGCGTGGACGCGCGGAAGCTGAACTGGGCGGCGATCCAGAATCGCAAAACAGGCGTGGTCAACAAGCATGCCAAAGGCCTCGAATTCCTAATGCGCAAGAATAAGGTGGAAACGGTCAAGGGATTCGGCAAGCTGACCGGCGCGGCGCAGAACGGGAAGTTCACCATCAACATCGAGAACGACGGTAAGAACAGCACGATCAAAGCCAAAAACATTATTCTGGCCACCGGATCGGAAGCCCGTATGATCCCCGGACTTGAGGCGAGCGACCGCATTCTTACCAACATCGAAATTCTCGAGCTCGACCAGCTTCCAAAATCATTGGTGATTGTTGGCGCGGGCGCTGTCGGCGTGGAGTTTGCTTCCATCTTTCGTTCGTTCGATTCGGAAATTACTATCATCGAAGCTCTGCCACGATTGGTTCCACTCGAAGACGAAGACGTATCGAAAGAACTGGCGCGCGTGTACCGCAAGCGCGGGATTAATTTTCACACCGGCGCAAAGGTCGAGAAAGTTGAAAAGATCAAAACCGGGGTAGCCGTTACGTTTAGCGTGGATGGCAAACAGCAGAAGATTGAAGCCGAGAAAATATTGATCGCAGTGGGACGGAAACCTTACATAGACAATCTCGGCCTGGAAAAAACACGCATTAAACCTGATCGCGGCTTTATCAAGACCGACAAATGGATGCAGACCGACGAATCGGGCATCTATGCGATCGGCGACATCGTGCTTGGAACGCCGCAACTGGCGCACGTTGGCGCAATGGAAGGCATCGTCGCAGTTTCCAAGATCGCCCGAAAAGAAGATAAGCCGATTGATCCTTTGAAGATTCCTAACGTGACGTATTGCCATCCGGAAATCGGCAGCGTGGGGCTGACCGAAGCGAAGGCCAAAGAGAAGGGCTATAACGTGAGGATCGGCAAGTTCCCCTTCACTGCCAATTCACGCGCTTCGATTGTTGGCGAACATGAGGGCTTCATAAAGATTGTCTCTGAGACCAAGTACGGAGAGATTTTAGGTGTCCATATTATCGGGCCACAGGCGACCGAGTTGATTGCGGAAGCCGTGACGGCCATGGAACTCGAAGCCACCGTGGAAGATTTAATGTGGACGATCCACGCGCATCCGACGCTGGCGGAAGCAATGTTGGACGCTTCGAACAGCGTGTACGGGCTTGCGATCAATATGTAAGTTGGCGCAGGTGGCTGCTTCGCTTGAATTGTCATCCTTCGCGCAGCGAAGGACCTATGCAGTAACGAAGTGAATCTTGATCTCCGTTCTCCAACTCGGCACGATTGATTACGCCACTGGGTTGCGCTTGCAACAACGTCTAGTCGATCTGCGCAAGAACAACGAAATTGGCGATGTTCTTTTACTGCTCGAGCACACGCCTGTCATTACTCTGGGTCGCAATGCCAAAGCAAAAAACATCATTGCTTCTCCGGAGTTGCTTGCGCAACGCGGCGTCGAAACTTTTGAGACTGACCGTGGCGGAGATGTCACATTTCACGGTCCCGGCCAACTTGTCGGCTATCCGATTTTCGATCTGCGCAGCCTGCCTTCCGATGATGAAAAGAGAAAGACAGTCGGCGCCATCGAATACGTGCGCCGCCTGGAAGAAGTTCTTATCCGCACCTGCGCCGATTTTCGTATTCCCACCAAACGCATTTGCGGGTTGACCGGCGTGTGGACGAATCCCGATTCTGCGTCTCATTCAAATTCTCTGTCTTCTCGAGCGAAGCAAAATGGCCTCCTTGCGGATCAGCCTGCGAAGTCCGGAGACATTGAGCCGGACGAAGCCAAAATTGCCGCGATCGGCGTGCACATCTCCCGCGCCGTCACCTCGCACGGATTCGCACTGAATATCAATACCGACCTCAGCTTTTTCAACTTAATCATTCCTTGTGGAATCACTTCCCGGCCGGTCACTTCCATGGCGAAAGAGCTTGGGAATGAGTTGCCGCTGCAAGATGTCGCTCACGCCATCAGTCGCAACTTTGGCACGGTCTTCCAGACTCAGATTCTCTGGTTGGATTCGCTTGAGTCGCTGCTTGGCGCCAAAGTCGGAGTCCCGATGAAGCCTCCGGCGGAACTGCGGAAGCTTCATAAAGAAGAAGAGACGTTCTGGGCCTAAGCTTCACCACGTGGTATATAGAACGCGGCGACAGGTATAGCATATACGCGAGCGACACGCATCCATGGCGAAGAAGAAACCAAGCCGAATTCGTTCAAACGGTCGAAGCGTTAGCTCATCTCCCTCAAAATCTCGCAAGCCGTCTCTTCCCGTTCAGCAGCGAACCTACACCATCGCCGACTATCGGCAAGAAATTCCGGATTTTGAGGTCCGGCAAGCGCAAACAAACGACGGCGTCCGTTACGAAGTTTCCGGTGATCTCAACGTTCCGGTCCCTTCCATTCGAGATTCGAAATATCTCAGCCAGAAACAATGCATAGAGATTTACCGCTTCATGGTGATGAACCGCAAAATGGAGCAGGTCACGGAAAATCTTTACAAGCAAGGCAAGGTTGTCGGCGGAGTTTATTTCGGTTTGGGTCAAGAGGCCTGCTCGTGCGCCTCGGCCTATGCGTTGCAAAAAGAAGATTGGTTTGCGCCCATGATTCGCAACCAAGGGTCACTTCTGGTCCGAGGATTTCGCGCGCGCGACACCATGATGCAATATATGGCGAAAGCCGATTCTCCGACTAAAGGCCGCGACGGGACTTCCCATTTCGGAGACCTCTATCAGCGGAACATGGTCGCGCCCATCTCCATGCTTGGCGATCTCATTCCCGCTCTTTCCGGAGTTGCTCTCGGCGCGCGACTCCAGGGACGCAACATCGCTGTCATGACATACATCGGCGATGGCGGACAGTCCACAGGCGTCACCTACGAGGGCATCAATTTTGCCGCGGTGCAAAACCTCGGGCTGGTTCTTTTCATCGAAAGCAATCTTTGGGCTTATTCGACTCCGTCAGAGATGCAATACAAGGTGAAGGATCTTGCCGAGCGCGCAATCGGTTACGGAATTCCAGGAGTGATCGTCGACGGTACGGATGCATGCCAGGTTTATGACGCAGCGCGCGAAGCCGTCGACCGCGCCCACTCCGGCGAAGGGCCCACGCTGATTGAAGCAAAAATGATGCGCATGAAGGGCCACGCCATTCACGACGGCGCGGACTACGTTCCTAAATCGCTGCTGGAGTACTGGAAGAAACGGGATCCAATTGCAAGATTTGAAAATTATCTGGTGAACGAAAAAAAATGGCTGAGTGCGAAAGCGAATGCCGAACTTATTGCTGAAGTTGATCGGGTGATTGAGGAAGAACGGGAGATCGCCGTGAATTCTCCGATGCCGAAGCCGGAAGCAGCAGAAGGCGGAGTGTACTGCGAGTCGGGCTGTCATGAAATCAAGCCACGCTATGCAATGCCGAAATTCAAAACAATGAAATCAATGGCATCTATAAAACGCTCTGAAGCAGCGGTGCATTTGCAATGAATCCATTTGCAATGAATCAACGATCGCCGATTGTTCGCTCATTTCTGTTGGTTATCGCATGCGCATTGCTAACGTCGCTTTTATCGGCGCAGGAAGTCGGGACGCGAGATCTCACAATTTCCTGGCGTGCCCCCAACGATCACATCGCTTCTCCTGATTCGGAGAAATGTCCGCAAGTCCATGCCACCATCAACCACGGCAATAATGTGGACACGCATCCTTTCTCCGACAAGCCCAATCCGGATTCACTCGAACTCACAATTTCAAAAATCGAACCTGCCGATCTTCGTGTGGATGAAGATTTCACCGCGACAGTGCGGCTGAAAAATAATGGGCCAAACAAAATCTCCGTACCTTGGCAGCCCGATGGCGAACAAGCGGTGGGTATTTCAAAAGATGGAGCAGAAGAAAAATACGAAGTCGCGGACGTAAATTTTCACCTTACCATCAACGATAAAAAACAGCCGCCGATTTTCCTTCAGTCCGCCGGAGCTGTGTTTGCCAACCCCGACGATCACACCAGCTACGTTGAAATCAGTCAGGGACAGTGGATTGAAATGAAGTTAAGAGGTACAGCGACATGCGCGTTTGAAAGATGCCCCGGAGAAATCGTGCCTACCGATCACGCCGTCCTCAGCGCCTGGTGGTATCAGAGAGTTTTGACGCATCACGTCAGCGAATGCAATGAAGATCATGGCGCCGCTACCGTACGCGAACTCACTTCAACGCCGTTTCCAGTAAAAATCGGAAAAGCTACGATACCTGCCGCGAAACAATAACCATGCCGCAACTCACATATCTTGAAGCAATCCGGCAAGGAATTTGGGAAGAGATGGAACGCGACCCCACGGTCTTTTGCCTGGGCGAGGATATCGGTATTTACGGCGGGGCCTTCAAAATTACCGATGGATTCATCGACCGCTTCGGCCCGGAGCGTGTGATTGATACGCCTATTGCGGAATCAGCGATTGTCGGCGCCGCGTTCGGCGCGTCCCTTACCGGGATGCGTCCGGTTGCAGAATTTCAATTCATGGACTTCATCGCCTCTGCCATGAACCAGATCAGCAACATGGTGGCGAAGGCACACTACCTGTGGGGAGCGCCTGCGCCGCTTGTGCTTCGCGGCCCCAGCGGCGGATATGTTCATGGCGGCCCGTTCCATTCACAAAATCCGGAGATGTGGTTCGTGCACAACCCCGGCCTCAAGGTAGTTTGCCCAGCAACGCCTTACGACGCGAAAGGTCTCATCAAAGCGTCTATTCGCGATAACAACCCCGTCATATTTTTCGAGCACAAATATCTTTACCGCCGTATCAAAGACGAAGTTCCCGCAGAAGATTACATTGTTCCGCTCGGCGAAGCGCGCATCGCACGCGAAGGCCAGGATCTCAGCATCATTACTTATGCTGCATTGGTGCATACGGCGCTCGAAGCAGCCGCGATCCTCAGCAAAGAGGGAATTGAAGTTGAGATTCTCGATCTACGCACCCTGTCGCCGCTCGACCGCAAAGCTATCGTGCAAACAGTTGGCAAAACGAACAAAGTGATTCTTCTTCATGAGCATTCACGCACGGGCGGAATCGCCGGAGAACTCGCAGCCATCATCAACGAAGAAGCGTTCGATAATCTTGACGGCCCGATTGTGCGTATCGCTGCGCTCGATACTCCTGTTCCCTTCGCGCCTCCGATGGAAGAATATTTCCTTCCCAAAGTAAGTGACGTGGTGCGTCAGGCGCGGCGTTTGAAGTCTTATTAACAGTTCAGAGGTAGAATGGCCGGGGCTGGAAGTCACGATTTATATCACGATGGGTGTAACTTCGCCGGGTAAGCGCACTCATTCACATAGAGCTGTGCATTTTAAGGAGGCAATATGCGCAATTTTATTATCGGTGTTGTAGTAACGCTGGTTGTGATTGTCGCCGCCGGATTGGCTTTTGCTTTCCTGGGATTTGTACCAACAAACGCCGATGCGACTCCGCCCGGCATTGAACGCGCAATTGCCATGCGCTCAATGGACGCTGCCATGGAGCGGCAGGCCGCTCATGTGAACAATCCGGTACCGGCCACGGATGACAATCTTATCGAAGGCATGAAGGTCTATACGATGAATTGCGCTACTTGCCACGGCTCCTTCAACTACAAACCAAGCCCGTTGGCGAAGTCCTTCTACCCCCCCGTTCCCCAATTGATTATCGATCCGAGTGACGATCCCGAATGGCATGTACATTTTGCGATCTCTACCGGCGTCCGCTATACCGCCATGCCCGCATGGAGAAATACTCTGACGGATGACCAAATATGGAAAGTCACCGCTCTACTTACCCGCCTGAATAAATTGCCTCCCGCCGTGCAGCAATATTGGAAAGACTCTTACGGCGTCGATCCGCACAGCAGCATGGAAGGTATGAAAATGCAGCCTTAGATCAGGTATTGCGTGCCATTCGCATGCTCATGGATGGAACGCTATAATGTCTAGTTTGCCTGTCGCAGATTGTGCAGGCTTTCTGAAAGGTAATTATGGCGACCGATATCATCATGCCCCAAATGGGCGAGTCGATTGTAGAAGGCACTATTACAAAATGGCTGAAGAAGCCGGGCGATAAAGTACAGCGCGACGAACCTCTGTTCGAAATTTCTACGGATAAAGTGGATGCGGAAATTCCCGCACCCGCGTCCGGCGTGCTTCAGGATATTAAAGTCACTGAAGGCACAACAGTTCAAGTAAATACCGTCGTGGGCACCATCACTGGCGAAGGCGAAGCCACCGCCCCAGCGAAATCTGCCCCTGCTGCGTCCGTCCCTGAAAAGAAATCGGCAGCGCCGGCAAAATCTGCTCCTGTTGCAGAAACGCCAAAACCCGCGCAAAACGAAGACGACGAAACTCGATCTTCTCCTCTCGTCCGCAAAATGGCGCGTGAACACAATATTGAGTTGTCCCAAGTGGAAGGCAGCGGCTTGGGTGGCCGCATTACTAAGCAGGATATTTTGGACTTCCTCGAGAAAGGCGATCAACCCGCCGCGCCAGCCCCCACACGGATTGCGAGCGCGCCCGCACCGGCGCCCACTCCGCGTTCCGCGCCATCGGCTGTTCCCGGAGAGGTCACTCCGCTGTCGCACATGCGAAAAATCATCGCGCAGCGCATGGTGGAATCGCGAAGAACCAGCGCCCACGTTCACTGCATGTTTGAAGTGGACATCACGCGTATCGTAAATCTTCGTACTAAATTGAAGAATGCATTTGAGCAGCGGCATGGCGCTCGTCTGACATTCATGCCATTCTTCGTGCGCGCAGCGATCATCGCTTTACAGCAATACCCTATCGTCAACGCGTCGCTCGTAGACACAAACATTCACTATCATCGCAATATAAACGTCGGCATCGCAGTTGCTCTTGATTGGGGATTGATTGTTCCAGTCCTCAAAGTTGCCGATGAACTCAACTTCCTTGGATTGCAGCGCAGCATTACCGATCTTGGAGAGCGCTCTCGCGCAAAGAAATTAAAGCCGGAAGAAGTGGAAGGCTCCACATTCACGATCACGAATCCCGGTCAATTCGGCGCCGTTTTCGGATTACCAATCATAAATCAGCCTAACTCTGCAATTCTCGGGATTGGCGGGATTATGAAAGTTCCTCTCGTCATCACCGACAAAGATGGCGTGGATTCCATCGCCATTCGTTCCGTCGTCCATCTGACGCTTGGCTACGATCATCGTCTCATCGATGGAGCGGTGGCCGATCAGTTCATGGCGTTTCTCAAGAAGACACTGGAAAATTGGAGCGAAGAAGTCGGTTAGATCGAAGCTTGTTTCGAAGCTTATTTCGAGAAAGTTTGTTTCAAAAAGTGGTGGGCTGGATGGTTACACACTCCAGCCCATTTTTTATGCGTACACATCGGTAAATTTTCGTCGCATCGTCGCATCATCGAATCCCCAAATGCTCGCGCATGGCAATCGCCAGGCTGATGGCAATCGAAATTGCTGCATTCACCAGCCGATCATAAACGCTGCGTTTTATGTCATTCTTTGTCAGGGCAACCGACACTCCCTGTATCGACTGTGCATTGCTGTCTCCACCGCATGCTCCCCAGGAAGCATTGCCCCGCAAGCACACAGAAGAATCGGCGCTTCCGCTTGCCAGTTGGTTCGGCGGAACAAACCCTCCGATCAAGTCTGCCTTGTTAGCCAAAGCGGAACTAACATAGAGTTGTGTTACCGCTTGCGCGACATTGTTACCCGTACCAAGAGGCACTCTCACCACCGCTAATGTCGTCGGAGAAGTCGCCGGCACAAGCCAATATTCGGTCTTTACGAAATTGCCGAGTTGATAAACCACGGTGTAAGGAGTGTTCGTCGGTGTCGCATTCAAATTAGGCACCTGCGATATAGAAAGCGCTCCGCCTATTCCGAGCGTTACGCTCTTTGCGCCTCCCGCAACAGCGATCCCATCACTTGTTGTGAAAGCCGGCCATGAGATTAATAGAGTCCCCTGCGCTGGTATTCCATCCGCAGCGAAAACGGTATCGGAAATGGTCGTCGTGGCCGGAAGAGCCTGACCGATGGCCGACGATGCAAGCATTGCCGCCACCCCGAACATCAAATAAAAAAGCCGCCCAAATGGGCGGCATGCCTTGCGCATAACTCCTCCGGTTTTATCTCAACTCATCGCGAATAGATTTCGCAATCCAGCCTTTGCAAATTTTCAATGGATCGACTTTCAGCAATCTTGTCATCCTGAGCGCAGCGGAGTCCCTCCCACAGCGATAAGGCCCATTGCCCTTGCAAGTCAACTACTTCCCTGCCTCAACTTGCTCCAAAAACTTCTCCACGCTCTCCACATACACATCCGCGAAATCCGCAACTGGACGCCGCACCTGGATCAATTGTTTCGCATCCTGCAAATCCCACCCAATCGAGCAAAGCACCGCCAGAGTCATCATTGGTGCGCGATGAACTCCCGCCGCACAATGAATAAAAAGCTTCGTATTCCCTTCATCCAGGACCGTGCGCGCAAAATCTACTCCGCGCTGCAACAAGGATGCCGGCTTGAATTCAAAATCGTCTTCGGTCGGGTTCCACAGCACATCAATCCCATGTGGCTGCGCTAAAGCAGTGTCATCGAACTCGATTTGCATATCGATGATGTGCGTCACTCCCGACCGCGCTACTTCCACCATATTTTCAGCCGACCTAATTCCGCCACCTACAGCGATTCGGCCGGTCAACCATGTCATGTCCATTCGTGCGGCTCGCGGTCAAAATTTCGGATAACGCTACATCGCTAATCTATTTCATTCTACGGCATCGTCGATCGTCGGATTTCCGTTGGCACTGGCGGGAATCCCCGGAGTAGCATCTGTCATCCCCAGACGCTGAAGCAAAATTTTTGCCAACGAATCATCTTGTTCTGGTTCCGTATCTTCAGTTCCAGGGAACAAACCCACCATTTCAAATAAATATTTCATCGCAGCAAAATGTCCGCTTTTCGCCTCAGCGACTGTGCACTCCACCATGGGCAATGCTTCCCGCCTTACCAGAGCTTCTATTTCGCCTCGCAATTCACGGACATTTTTCGACCCGCGCAATTCCCTCTGCTTACCCACTTTTTGTTTCGATGCGCGCTGAATCGTGCTGACTCTCTTCATCTCTTTATTCTTTATCGGATCACTTCCGCAAATAAATTAGGGCGCGCTGCATGCACGCCCCAAAATATTTTTCTCACTTGTGAAACCAGAATAGCAAACGCACAAAACGAAAAGGGACATTGTCTCTAATTTTTTATCCCCTGCACATTGAACTACTTATCGCATCCACCACAGCTTCCGGCTCTTGACAGCTTTCGGAGGGCTCCTTCGCAGCATCTGGAAAACGTCGCAATAGCCCTCCCTCCAGAAAAATCTCGCTCATGCGGTCCAGCGCCTCCGGAAATCGCCGCCCCACCGTCCGCCGCCAGCACCCCAACAACTGCGCTGCTTCATCTTGCGTGTATTCCTGGAAAAGGATCCTGTGTATCAACCCTTGTTCGAAATCATCCAACTCATGCAACGCATGCTCCACGTCATGGACAAAAATCACCGCATCTTCAAAAGTCCTCATCCGGTACGCGGTGACTTTTCCTCGGAACACCTCCCGGCCCATCAACGACGGCAATCGCCCTACTTCAATCGAAATCCGGAAATATCGGCGAAGCAGCGCCGCCGTTCTATCGCGATACATCCAGAGATCTGGATCATTCGAAACAAAATCTTCCTTCGAAACATTCGC
>DASXCC010000008.1:0-19590 GCA_036491415.1 Terriglobales bacterium
AACGAGTTCCAAATAACTGCCCGCATCCGAATTTTGGCGGCGTTCCTGCACGGTAGATTTCTGGAACATCCACTGGATCGTTCGGTCCAGAAGTACAGCATGGTCAAGGTCTGTAACTTTTTTGTCGAACCACAAATGGATGCCGGTGATTGGCGAGACTTCAAATTTTTCCAGCTTCTTCTTTTCGTCTTTCGCCATGCCCGCGGGAAGAATTTTTGCCAGCGCGTCAAAAGGCACAGCCAGTACGACGAAATCAAAGGCCAGGTCTTTCCCCGCCACTCTCACGCTCACGCCGTGTTGCTGGAGTTCAAAAGATTCGACCCTGGCCCGCAAATGCAATTCACCGTGATGCGATTTCATGTAATCGCCAGCGCGGCTGTAAAGTTCGGTCAACGGAACCTTGGGTACGCCAAACTTCCCGGCTTCGGGCGACCGCAAAAAAGATTCACGAATTACCTGCGCGGCATAAGGAACGGACATCCGGTCGAGATCTTCGTTTAACGCGCTCACCAGAATCGGATGCCAGAAGCGTTCAATCGCCCGCTTGGTTTGTTTATGGCGCTGCAGCCATGCCAAAAAAGTCTCGCCATTCTCCGCAGGCGTTTTCGGGATCAAAGCCATCAGGGCCCGTCCGATGGCGGCTTTATCTCCAAAACTCAAACAAGAGGAATACAGAAATGAAGGCGAAGCATGAAACGGCGCCGGCAAAAAAGATGGCTTGATGACCGACTTCCGTCCGCCCGGCTCGACAAAAGTGAGCTCGTCATACCAGCGGATCTTATCTTCGACCCCAATCCGTTTATAAAATTCGAAGAGATTGGTGCAGCAGCCGAGCAGCACGTGCTGGCAGTTGTCCACAACCTCGCCGGTTCCGGGATGTTCGTAGGAGGATGCACGGCCACCAAGATAGGGCCGCCGCTCGAAGAGTGTTACGTGAAAGCCGCTGCCAGCAAGGGCGCAGCCTGCGGCCAGTCCCGCCAGCCCGCCGCCCACCACAGCAACCGTAGGAGTTCGTTGCTGGATCATCACAAAAGGCGCTTGACCACGCCTTTTCCAAGGATCATCAACTTTTCACGCGTTGTAAGGCGGACTTTGCCGTGGAAGACGTCGTACTGCTGCGCGGCAATTTTCTCGAGTAGACGCTGATAAATAGTGACCAAGGCCCAAAGCGCGGGTTGACTGTCTTCCTCCACATAGGCAATTAATTCTTCACCCGCGCGGTAATATTCACGCGCACGGTCAGCTTCGAGAGCCAGCAACGGCGCAAAGCGCGCGGCATCCGATGCAGACTGCAACTCTTCTGGAGTAATTCCGAACCTGATCAAATCTTCCTGCGGAAGGTAAATGCGACCTTGCTCGGCGTCTTCTTTCACATCGCGGATAATATTAGTGAGCTGAAATGCCAAGCCACAGCGCTCGGCCAATTGCTCCGCCGCCGGATCGCGATAGCCAAAAATCTTGATGCACACCAAGCCGACAACTGAGGCTACGCGATAGCAATAAAAAGCCAGGTCTTCAAAGGTCTGGTAGCGAATCGTAAGGCCGTTTGCTTCGCTGGATTCTCGGCGAGTCAGTCTTTCGTATTCTTTCTCCGGATCTTCTTCCACGTCCATTGCGGTCCCATAAGCCAACTGATCAAGCCATCCGACGGGAATCAGAAAGCGGCGCTGCGCATCCGTCAATGCCATGAGCACGGGATCATCGGTAGCCTGCCCAGCATGCGCGCGATGAAAGTCATCAAGCCACGCATACAGCTTTTGCCGCCGCTCGCGGATTGGCATGGCTTCGTTGTCCGCAATGTCGTCGCATTTGCGCATGAAGGCATACACCGCACAAAGCGCTTCCCGCTTGGGTTTTGGCAACGCTAGAAATGCATAGTAGAAATTTTTGGCAGATGTCCGCGCGATGCTGCGGCAAACGGAGTACGCGACTGCCATTTGAGAATCGGTCGGGGTGAACGGCGCGGGAAACTGTTGCACGGCAGAACTCATAGCAACTTCCCCAGCGCAGCCCGGGCGACGAGGGCCAGCTTGCGTGGCTTGGAAATTGAAGGCCGATTGCCGAGGACCGCGAACTTCTGCTTCTCAATTGCGTTGAGAATTTCCTGCCCGCCGCGGCTGAACAATTCAATATCGATCGCCAATTCCTTATCGACTTGTTTCACTAAGGGCAATCCGCGTGCAAACCAATCGCGGGCGCGGGTAACTTCAAAGCGCATCATTTCACAGAACGCAGGCGAATTTTTCGCGCTGGCGATGTCCGCCTCGCTCACATCAAACTTTTGCAGGTCTTCGAGGGGAAGATAAACCCGGCCCTTTGCGTAGTCGGGAGTGACGTCCTGCCAGAAGTTCGCCAATTGCAGGGCCGTACAGGTGAAATCAGAAAGAGCCTGACGCGCCGCATCGCGATACCCGCAAAGATAAAGAACAAGATGCCCGACAGGGTTCGCCGAATAATGGCAATAATTCAACACATCCTGAAACGTCGGAAAGCGCGTGATGGTCTGGTCCTGCCGAAAGGCTTTGAGTAAATCAGAAAACGGCTGCTTGGGAATATTAAATTTCTGTATCGTTTCATTTAACGCCACGAACACAGGATGCCGGGGATTGCCTGCATAACAGGCGTCTAACTCGGCCTCCCATTGGTCGAGTAGTTCCAAAGAAACCGCAGGATCGCCGACTTCATCGCCCAGGTCATCCGAGATGCGGCAATAGGAATAAACATTGCTGAAGTGCTGCCGCAATCGTTCGGGCAGAAACCATGTCGCTACAGAAAAATTTTCGTAATGAGAGCGCGCCAGTTTGCGGCAATATTCCTGCGCTTCCGCGAGTGACGGGGCTTGTGCGGGAATGGCGTATTCGGGCGGCAGACTGCTCCAACCAGCCGATGCAGATCGAGCAGTATCGTGACTGGCAGTGTGGGGCATTGTCAGTTCAGGGGTTCCCGAAAAATTGCGCCCGGCCTTAGTGGCCGGGAATAATTGCGGTTTTGATGTCGCCGTTGCGGTTGAGCATGTGCCGCAACACCTGTTGCAAGCGCGAAAGCGGCGCTTCACCGGTAATGTAATCGGTGGAGCGGACTTTCTTTTCCGCCATCAAAGCAAATGCCTTGCGGACGGTTTCCGGCGTGTGATGGAACGTCGCCTTCAACGTAATTTCCGAATAATGCAGCCGTGTGGTGTCAAGCTGTACCTTGGTGCCGTTCGCGCATCCGCCGAAGAAGTTGACGGTTCCGCCTTTGCGGACCATATCGATCGACCATTCCCAAGCCTGGGGACGGCCGACGGCTTCAACCACTACGTCGCTGCCCCGGCGGCTCGGCGTCAGGGAACGAACTGCTTCAATGGGATCATCCACCTTTGTGATTTGCACGACATCATGCGCGCCCATGCGCTTGGCAGCTTCCACCTGCGAATCGCGCTTTACGACAGAGATCACATTGCATCCAGTCGCCTTTGCCACCTGTACAAACATCAAGCCGATGGGACCGCCGCCGATGACCGTAACTGTGTCGCCGATTTCTACCTTGGTTTCGTGCAGGCCGCGCAAAACACAGGCCAGCGGTTCGATCATGGCCGCTTCTTCGAATGTGACAGAAGCCGGCACCACCAGCATGTTCTGCTCGACGATGCGCCGCGGTATACGGATGTACTCGGCATAGGCTCCGTTGTTAAAGAGCAGGTCTTCGCAGAGATTTTCCTGGTGTTTGGAGCAGTAGAAGCATTTCTGGCAGGGCGCGGAGTTCAACGCCACCACCTTCATGCCTTTGCGGAAGCCGCGAACTCCGGAACCCACTTCTTCAATCACGCCGGCCAGCTCATGTCCAAAAAGAGCTGGGGGCACAATCATGCGGGCGTGATATCCGCGTTGATAAACCTTGAGGTCCGTGCCGCAGGTCAAAGCAACATGCACTTTGACCAGCACTTCGCCTTCCCCGAGTCTGGGGATCGGCACCTTTTCGATTTTCACGTCCTCTTTACCGTAGAGGACAGCAGCCGTCATCTTTCCGTTCACACTCGACTTCCTTCCGTTTGGGGGTCCGGCTGGATCACGATCTTCAGTGAATCAGGTTGTGGACGGGCCGCCAGCTTTAGCGCCTCTATGCTGTTGCTCAAAGGAAAACGGTGACTGATTAATCGTTGCAAATCCATCTCGCGATTCATTACAAATCGCACCGACTCCTCCTGCAAATCTACAGAAGCGCTGTAGGAACCTAATAACGTCTTCTCATCCACGCAAACCGCCGCAGGGTCAATGGTGGCTTCCCCCCGCGCCGTTTGCGCAAACAACAGAACCCGCCCGCCGGGACGTACCGCATCCATTGCGGGTTGAATCAGGCCGTTGCCGCCGACCGCCAATATGGCGACATCAGCACCCCGACCTTCGGTCTGCTCACGCACAGATTTCAGGACCTCCGTACGCGAAGCGTCAATACTGTTCCCCAAGCCGAATGTTAAAGCTATTTTAAGCCTCTCCGGATACAAATCGGAAGTAATTACCCTAGCCCCCGCCCTTTGGGCCAAGAACGAAAGAATGATCCCTATCGGTCCTTGCCCAATTACCAGTGCAGTTTCCCCTTTTTCGAAGCGCAGGGCTTCAATGCCCTTCATGCATGTGTTCACAGGTTCCACGAAGCACGCTTGCTCAAAAGAGATTTGATCCGGAATGCGTACGGTCCCGCCTTCCACGATCCAGTCCATTACCCGGACATATTCGGCAAATCCCCCGCCCGCAGGTTCAAAGCCGGCGGTACAGCCTACTTTCTTGTATGTTGCACACTGCGCGAAAGTTTTGTGTTTGCAATAAAAGCATTGGCGGCAAGGGATGTGATGGAACACCATCACACGGTCGCCGGGCTGAAATTTTGTTACGCCCTTACCAACGGCTGCAACCGTTCCTGAAGTTTCATGGCCGAAAATGCGCGGAGCGGAATGGGAACCGGTGGCAATCTTCTTCAGGTCAGTCCCGCAAATCCCGCAGGTATTCACTTTGACCAAAAGTTCTCCGATGCCGATCTCCGGTACACGGATTGTTTCCACGCGAACATCATTCACGCCGTGATACACGGCGGCCTGCATAGTTGCCGGGATGGTCAGCAAGGATTCGTCCACTTCCATTTGTCGCGCTGTTGCCAAAATCTTTTGGTCCCTTCGTATTACGTTTACGAAATCATTTACAAACTTACGGTTTGCCGAGCGGAATGTTCCACTTGCGATTCCGCTTCAATTTGCCTGGCCATCTCCATACATAACGAACGCACAGCCCGCGCGGTATTTCTGCCTAATTGAATCACTCGAAACCACAGCCAAGGCCTAATGGATGCATAGAAAACAAAATTGGCCGTTTTAAATTTTCCATCCATGCTTACAAATCGCTCCATTTGCGGCATGGCAAAACTGTTTCCATCCGAAATTGCCTTAAGCGCCATAAACGATACGCCTCGTACTTGCGCGCCTTTGCCAACGGCTGCTGCTTCCATATCTACCGCTTGCGCTCCGTAAGACTGACCCAGCTTTTTCTTCTGCTCAACTCCAGCAATTCCAGAAAAGCTCACCAATATGCCAGAACCTTTTTCCGTATCCATACGGCTGCTGTCACGGACGTCGACAACCCAACGCGGCGTAAAGATATCGCCAATTTTCAGCTGCGAATCCAGCGCGCCGGCTACGCCGACAGAAACAATCTTCGCTGGCCGGTAAAGCTGGATCGCAGCTTCCGTGGCGCGCCGGGCGTTCTCCGCTCCGATGCCTCCGCAAACCACCACCGCATTTCCGTTTTCAAAAAACTTAAATTTCCGTCCCGCAAATTCGCGGTCCATAACAATCCAACTTTTTACCAGGGGAGCAACTTCCCTCTCCATCGCCGCCACAAATGCGATTTTGCGACCTTCGGTCATTGCTTCCTAACGTGCATGGCTCACCACTGCACGTAACCATTTGTGCGAAACCAATCCGCGGCCCGGCGCAATGCGCCCTCCACCGGAACAGTCTTCCATCCCAACTCGCGTTCGGCCTTCGAGGAAGACACAAACATCTTCTTTTTGCCCATCCTCACCGCATCAATGGTGGCCCGCGGCTCGCGGCCCAATATGCGTCCGGTAACAACTTCATCCACTACGCCGGCAGCCAGTGCCACAACGTACGGAACCTTAACACGCGGCGAAGGCAATCCGGTGATCTCGCCGAGTTTGTCCAGAATCTGCTTCAACGTCAGGTTCTCGCCGCCCAGAATGTACCGCTCTCCGGGTCTTGCCTTCTCAAATGCAGCAACGTGTCCGCGTGCGCATTCGGTCGCATCCACCAGGTTCAATCCCGTATCCACATAGGCGGGAAATTTTCGTTTCAGAAAATCCAGCACAATTCTTCCTGTAGGCGTTGGTTTTACGTCCTGCTCGCCCACTGGCGTCGTCGGATTCACCACCACCACGCTCATACCTTCGCGTCCGGCCTGCATTGCAACTTCTTCTGCCATGAACTTCGACCGCTTGTACGGACCGATCATGTTCTGCAACGATACCGGCGAATTTTCGTCCGCCAGGTTTCCGTTGTTCGTAAACCCCATGGTCGCGACACTCGACGTATAGACCACGCGCCGCACACTATTTTTCTTCGCCGCCTGCAGGATGGCCCGCGTTCCTTCTACATTCGAGCGGTACATCTCCTGCGGATCGCGCACCCACAACCGGTAATCCGCCGCGACGTGAAACACAGCTTCAC
The DNA here is from genome assembly GCA_036491415.1 of Terriglobales bacterium. Lineage (GTDB taxonomy): Bacteria > Acidobacteriota > Terriglobia > Terriglobales > Acidobacteriaceae > JAICKN01. The sequence continues at coordinate 6,716 of DASXCC010000008.1, forward strand.
ATCCGGTCATGCCTTTTTCCAGCGACGCCGCATCGCGCAAATCGCCTATGACCCGTTCCGCATTGAACCGTTCAATATTGCGGAGATCGCTGCTCGGCCTTACCAGCAGTCTTAAGTCGGCGCCATTTGCCGCCAGTACGTGGGCCACGTGACTTCCCAAAAATCCCGTTGCGCCTGTAACGAAAGCTTTCATGATGGGCAGTTAGTATTGGCTAAGCGCGAACTACTCCAGCTTTTCCGGCTGAATGGAAATGTCCTTTTCTCCGGCAGCCTTCTTTTCCCAATACTTCTTCACCCACGCTTCCCAACTTTTGCCTGCGGCCATGTCACGTCCAATGAAAGCAAGGGCAGCAATGTCAGTATAGGAAACCGACGTCTTGCCGCTGCCATCTTTAGGAAGAAGACGCACGAAAGAATCGGCGAGCGTCTTTCCATTGCGGCGATCAAAAATGTAGCCTTCCACTGTGTTTCCGTCTTTGCGGGTAATCAGAATGTCGCCGCGATAATCAAACGCGTTTTCCAGCGCTTTGCGCAGGTCTTCTTCGGATGCCAGTTGCGGCACCCATCCTTCTAATTTTTCGTGAACGGTCCCCGGAGCTACTTCGAGGACGTCGTTATTTGCAGCAGCGGATGAGGGGTGGGTATCCATATTCATTAAGCGCGGGTTTCCTCAGCCACTTCAGTTTCGATCTGCACCAGAGGATTGTAGGCGTGAACGGGACGCGTAGTTTCATCGAGCAGCCTGAGTGCGGATTCATCTTTATATCCGCTGAAGAGTCGCGCTTTTGCCTCACCCCATAGTCCGCGCAACGAACCGAATGTATCGTTTACCGCGGAAGCCTCGTATCCGCTATGCACCATGCAATTCGCACACTTCGGATTGCCGGATTCCGTCCCGTACTTTTCCCATTCGGTTGCAGCAAGAAGTTCCGAGAAGGTATCGGCATAGCCGTCCTGCAGCAGGTAGCAAGGCTTCTGCCAGCCAAAGACGTTGTACGTCGGCATACCCCACGGGGTGCAGGAGTACTCGCGCTTGCCCATTAGAAATTCGAGGAACAGGAATGACTGATTAAATTTCCAATTTTTCTTTCGGTTCGACAACATCGCGCGGAATAAACGTCGCGTACGCGCTTTACCTAAGAAGTGACTTTGGTCGGGAGCTTTGTCGTAGGAGTATCCCGGCGAAAGCATCATGCCCTCGACGCCGAGTTCCATCATTTCATCAAAGAAATCCCGCACACTCTTAGGGTCGGCGCCGTCAAACAGGGTTGTGTTTGTCGTGACGCGAAAGCCGCGCTTTACGGCTTCTTGAATTCCTTCGCGCGCCTGGTCAAATCCACCTTCCTGGCACACAGAAAAATCATGGTGCTCGCGCTGTCCATCCATGTGGACGGAGAACGTCAGATACTTGCTCGGCTTGAACAGATCAATTTTCTGCTTCAGCAACAATGCGTTGGTGCAGAGATAAATATATTTTTTGCGCTCGACCAGTCCGGCAACAATTTCACCAATTTGCGGATGCAACAATGGTTCTCCGCCGGGAATGGAGATCATGGGCGTGCCGCACTCTTCCGCCGCCTTGAAACATTCTTCCGGCGTAAGCTGCATCTTCAGCACGTGAGCTGGATATTGAATTTTTCCGCAGCCCGCGCATGCCAGGTTGCAGCGGAATAGTGGCTCGAGCATCAACACCAATGGATAGCGCTTGCGTCCCTTTAATTTCTGCTTCAGGACGTAAGTGGCAACTGTCCACCCTTGTGAAATCGGCACTGCCATTCTTTAAACTCCAGTTCTTCTGACGCCTGGCGGCTACGCTGTTCGCCCGGTCGTCGCTTTGGATTCTTCCGCCATCACCTTTGCATACGTAGTGAGAGCAATCATTGGAAAATATTGCCGGTACATGTGATATATCAGGTAAAACACTCGCGGAAATCCCGTCCCTGTGTACTCAGGCTCCGCCCACGAACCATCCTTTTTCTGCGTACGCAGCAAGTACGCAATGGCCCGCGCCACCGAATCGCTGCGCGTATCGTTTGCGGCAAGCAATCCCATTACGCCCCATGCTGTCTGCGAAGGCGTGCTCGGGCCCACTCCTTTGATGCTCGGGTCGTCGTAAGAGCCGCAACTTTCTCCCCAGCCGCCATCGGAGTTCTGTACCATGCGCAACCACTCGGCCGCCTGCTGGACATACGGCTCATGTTCGTCCACTTCCATGGCGCGCAATCCGCGCAGGACAAGCATGGTTCCGTAGATGTAGTTCACACCCCAACGACCGAACCAGGAACCATCGGCTTCCTGTTCGGCGCGGATAAACTGAATGGCTTTCTTCACCCGTGGATGGTTCTTGTCGTATCCGTAAACCGCCAGCATTTCAAGAATGCGTCCGGTAATATCCACGGTCGCAGGATCGAGCATGGCGTTGTGGTCGGCGAACGGAATGTACTGGAAAACCATCCGGTCATTGTCTTTATCAAACGATGCCCATCCTCCATTCTTACACTGCATGGAGAAAATCCAATCGATGGCCCGCTGCACCGATTCCAACTGATAACGTCCGTTGGGATGTTCGACTTTGGAAAGCCCTAAACAAACCATCGCGGAATCATCCACGTCCGGATAGAACTCATTATTGAACTCGAAGTACCATCCGCCCGGCTGACCTTTTTTGTTTTTAATCTTCCAGTCGCCGGCTTTCCGCACCTGCTTTTGCAAAATCCATTCTGCGCACTTGATCATGCGGGAATCAGACGCCGGAACTCCTGCTTCCCCCAAGGCAAATAGCGCATACGCCGTGTCCCATACCGGAGACTTGCAGGGCTGCATGCGGAATGTGTCTTCTTCTTCAATTCCCAGCTTTTCAAATTCGTCCATCGCGCGGATGACCTGCGGATCGTCCAGCGAATAACCCAAGCAGCGCATGGCGATGATTGAATTCATGATCGAGGGATAAATTCCTCCCAGACCATCGCTCATCTCAAAACGTTCCAGCATCCACTTCTCGGCCTTTTTCAGCGCGAGATAGCGCAGAGGACGTATGTGGACCGCTTCAAACCAGTGCGTGATGCGGTCCAGTACTAAAAAGAAATTGCGCCACGAGAAAAGACTGTAACTCCACTCCAGACGCATGCGGGCTTTGTCGCGTCCCCCGACGAAAAGCTCGTCGATGGCCATTTCGTCAGGAATCTTCTTAAATGGTTTCTTCGCATAGCAGATGGAAAGCGGCACAAGAATCGCCCGCGACCATGAAGAAATTTCGTAGATGTTGAACCAGAACCAGTTGGGAAAGAGAGTGATCTCCGGCGGAACCGCTGGGACGGCGTCGTAGTCGTACTGTCCCAGGAAGCAGAGATAAATCTTTGTGAAGGTATTGACCTTCGTTACGCCGCCCATTTCCAGAATCTTTTTACGGGCGCGCTCCATTGCGGGATGATCGGGCCTGTATCCCACCAACTTCAAACCGAAATAGGCTTTTACCGATGCGCTGATATTGGACGGGCCCGCGGCGTAGGTAGGCCAACCGCCATCCTCATTCTGATATTTCAGGATGTAGTTGGCGCACTTCTGGAAACGTTCCTGGTTTCCAGTACCCAACAAAGTGTGCAGCAGAATGTAGTCGGATTCCAGCGTGGTGTCGGCTTCGAGCTCGCCGCACCAAAACCCTTCTTCGCTTTGCTGAGAAAAGAGAAATTTACGCGCCGCGTCCACGGCAACTGCGACCCGGCTACTCAGGTCGTCAATTTTGCCAAAGCGCAGCTGAGGCCCACCAGAAGTGGACACAGCTACAGACAGAGGGGAGGATGTATCTTGCATAAACAGCTTCTACTCCGCAACCGAGACAGCAGGCGCACTACTGATCGCCGCCACAATCTCCGGAGGCAGGCCGAAACGAACATTTTCCGGCATGACCTCAACTTCATTCACGTTATCGAAGCCCTTCGTACTCAAAAACTTCACTACCTCTTCCACCAGGCGTTCAGGAGCGGAAGCTCCTGCCGTCAGCGCAATTGTCTTTACGCCATCGAGCCAGCCCGGCTGAATATCCTTGAAACTATCAATCAAGTGGGAATTGCGACCCAGGTTGCGGGCCACTTCCACCAAGCGATTCGAGTTGGAACTATTCTCCGAACCTACAACCAAAAGCAGATCCGCATCGGAAACCACATGCTTGACCGCCGTCTGGCGGTTTTCCGTGGCATAGCAAATATCCTGAGCATGGGGTCCGGTAATATTTGGGAATTTCATTTTCAACGCAGCAATGATGTCGCGCGTTTCATCCAGACTCAGCGTCGTTTGGGTCAGATAAGCAACCCGGTTCGGGTCAGGAACCGTTAGGGATTTCACCTCTTCAGGGGATCCAACCACCTGAGTCTCCAGCGGGGCTTCGCCGAGCGTGCCGACAACTTCATCATGGTCGCGATGGCCAATCAGAATGAGCGAATAGCCCTCTTTGGCAAACTTCACAGCTTCCACGTGGACCTTTGTCACCAGCGGGCAAGTGGCATCTATGACGCGCAGATTGCGCTCCTTGCTGTTTTCGCGAACTTCCGGAGAAACTCCGTGAGCACTGTAGATCACCCGTTCGCCTTCGGGAACTTCATCCACGCTGTCTACAAAAATCGCGCCTTTAGCCTGCAAATCCTCTACCACAAACCGATTGTGGACAATCTCTTTGCGGACATAAATGGGAGGTCCAAAGGCATCGAGTGCGATGCGAACGATGTCAATGGCCCGAACCACACCGGCGCAAAAGCCGCGGGGCTTGAGCAATAGCAAAGTTTTGCCGTTATTTTCAGACACTATATTCCTCGAATTCCGATGATCTTAAAGATACACGTTTCCCCAGCCCGATTACTACTCAGGCTATAGAAAAGTACCCCTTTGGTCAACGTAAACCACTGAAATCTAGAGGATTAGCATTGGATGGTAGGATTTTTCAGTGAACAGTGCATACTACCAAATACGGTTCACTCCACAAGTGTCGAATATTTTGTCATGCTCACAATGGACACATTTTCCAGTTGTGCTTGGGCGATCAACATTCGGTCGAACGGATCTTTAGGTACACCCTGTAAAAGTCCAGCTTGCACTGCATGTTCAATTGAGATGGCAAGAGACTGAAATTGCTCACGGGAGATGTATTCCCAAAAGTTCTGAACCAGATTTTTTGCCCGTGGGAAGCCTCCCCAAGCGCACTTTAATGGCGATCTCCCATGCGGACGCCGCACTTACGAAGATTTTTCGTTGTCGGCTTTGGAAATGGCAGCTTTGGCTGTGCGCGATAGCGATGGGTCTTGATTTAGCCACCACTATATAAGAGTGTGTGGCTATCCAGCAGTAGCTTCGATTACTCCCAGCCTTCTAACTCTTCAGGCGGCAATGGTTCGAAGTATTCCGGGCCAATTTTCAAAAGGCCTTTCAACCGTCCCGAAACCCGCTTCTTACCGGCGGCGCGAATCGGCACCAACTTCACAACGGGAGTATCGCCGCGCGCGATCACGACCTCTTCTCCACTGCATGCTTTTTCGATCAGCTTGGAAAGGTTTGTTTTCGCCTTGTGGATGGTCGTTTGCATTAGTTAGCTAACTATCTTAGCTAACCTTCAAAAACTTGTTAAAGATATCCTTAAAGTCTGCGGAATTACGCGCTGTGCGCGGATGATTCAGGGTTTGACGCAGGAACGGCCCTGGCACGGGCCCAAGTTCTAAGTTGCTGGATCTCTTCGGCGCGGGTTGTGGAAAGCGGCACAGTCTGCGCGAATGCGTTCAAAAGATTTTCTGTGCTGAGCGGTTGTTTACTGGCAAAAGCCGCGTACAAAGCTGTTTGCACGGCGGCATCAATTTCCGCTCCAGAAAAACCGCGGGCTGCGCCTGCAAGACGATCCAATTCAAACTCTTCGGGATTCCGATTTCTGCGCTTCAGTTGAATAGCAAGAATCTGTTTACGCTCCGCCAGATTTGGCAGGTCGACAAAGAAAAGCTCATCGAATCGTCCCTTGCGAATCAACTCCGAGGCAACACGGTCACGTTGTTGCATGTAGCAGCGACAAACACCGGTGCTTTGCGATCCTGCATCCAGGAAAGGAATGCGGCGAGCAATCTTGAGGAAACTCCTGCGTCCGCGGAAGCAGAATCGGGAGCGCTGCCGGCGAAAATCTTTTCCAATTCATCGATCCACAAAACGCACGGAGCAAGCCCTTCGGCGACTTTGAATACTTTCTGAATCCGCTTCTCAGTTTCGCCGATGTATTTATCAAAGATCGCGGCCGTATCGAACTTTACCAACGGCAGTTCCCATTCTCCGGCGATGGCCCGGGCACACATACTTTTGCCGCAACCTTGCACGCCTAAAATTATTACGCCCTTGGCAGGTTCTAACCCAAAGTCTCTTGCAGAGGCATCCCATACTCCGCGCCGCTGTTCCAACCAGCGCTTTAAATTTTCGAGTCCGCCAACGGCCTGCATCTTGTCAGAAACATCCACGAACTCAAGCATGCCGGAATGACGCAGCAATTCCTTCTTTGCTTGAAGAACATCGGTCGCAATTTCCCCGGTCAATCCATAGCGCGCAACTATGGCCTGCGACAATGCGCGCTCTGCTTCTTCTTCCGTTAAGCCGCGCAGGCTATCGATTAAAGCGTTCATTCCCGCGCCATCCAATGTTCGCTTTAAAGTGCGGCTCTTTCCGAGCCGCACAGTGGTTTCATCAATGATTTGCTGTAATCGTTGTTGGTCAGGCAGCGGAAGTTCCACATATTCAACCAGGCCGGCCAGCTCCGGAGGAACTTCAATCGATGGCGCAGTAATAATGAGCGTCCGTCGATTCGCAGAAAATTTTTGTCCCACATCGCGAAGCAGCCGCACCACCACGGGATCCTCCATGTGGCGATGAAAATCCTTCAACACAAAGGCGGCTTCGATTGTCATGCCTTCCATATTGCTCAGGGCCTGCGCCGGTTCACGGCTGTTATAGATGGCATGGGCATTCTGATCCGCACCGTGTCCGGTTGAAGAAGCTGTGTCCGATACAACTTCATGGCCATCGCTTCCGCAGCGCGTGAGACCGCTGGCGATGCTCCACTCAAAAATCGCCAGATTAAGGGCTGCGCAAGCTGCCCTCACGGCGCGAACTGCGCGCATCTCTTCCACCGTCTCAATCACTACAATTGGGATTGAGGAATCGATTAGAACTTTCAGCCGTTCCACGACATCTGCCATAAATGTTTGACCATCTGGAAGTTGCTCCCGTACAATACCTTATTCGGTATCCACCGGAAATATCTCTGTAGCAAACGAAGGTAACGATCCAGCATGGCAAATCATTTTTCGGCGCTTAAGCGCGCCCGTCAGACAGTAACTCGCACTGCCCGCAATCGGGCCAATACCTCGCGTCTGCGCACCGTTCTGCGTGATTTCCGCGAGAGCCTTGCCAAAGGCGACAAGAAGGCCGCCGAGCAGCTTTTCCGGCAGACCGTTTCCGCATTGGATAAAGCAATTCAGAAGGGCGTGATCCACAAGAACACAGCCGGACGTTATAAGTCCCGTTTGAACGCGCGCCTCTCTGCCCTGAAGTAAATTTCTTCCCGGCAAAAGATTTAAGGGCCAAGCTTTCGAGCTTGGCCCTTCGTATTTGCATAAATTGAATTTAGTGAGATTCGGTCGCCGTTTGATGCGTGGGTTCTTCTGGCTGGATGTTATGACGAACGTCCGCGCCACGTACCCAGAAGATGACGTCTTCCGCGATGTTGGTAGCATGGTCCGCCACGCGCTCTAAGTTGCGAGCGATCAGCAGCGCATCCAGCGCCTGCCGCGTATGCTCTGGATGTTCATTCATGGCCTTCACCAGCATAATGAACGCTTCATCGCGCATGCGATCCACGACGTTGTCCATTTCCAGAACAGCCTGTGCCAGTTCCGCTTTGCCTTCGATAAATGATTCCAGCGCTCGGCGCACCATCGCGGAAACCGCCGTTGCCATGCGTGGGATATCCACCGGAAGATCTACCTTTGGCAGTTCCACCATGTCCATGACGCGCTCGGCGATATTGACCGCCTGATCGCCCACGCGCTCGAGATCCGCGTTGATTTTCGTGACCGCAAGAATAAAGCGCAGATCTACCGCCATCGGCTGTTGCATGGCCAGAAGGTCAAACGACATTTCATCAATTTCGCGTTCGACGATGTTGACCTGGGTTTCGCCCTCAAGCACCATGTGGCACCGCTTAAGGTCGCGATCAATGTATGCCTGGCAGGCGCGTTCTACGGCCTGTTCGGCCAATCCTCCCATACGAAGTAACCGGGAGCGAAGTTCGTCCAGTTCCTGATGAAATCGGCTGCGCATTATCCGAACCTGCCTGTAATGTAGTCTTCCGTCCGTTTGTTGGATGGAGTGGTAAAAATTTTTTCTGTCTTATCAAATTCGATGAGTTTGCCCATTAGAAAGAAGCCCGTGAATTCCGCCACCCGCGAGGCCTGCTGCATATTGTGGGTCACAATCACGATGGTGAACTTTTCTTTGAGCTGGAAAATAAGCTCTTCAATCTTCCCGGTTGAGATCGGATCAAGCGCCGAGCAGGGTTCGTCCATCAGGAGCACCTGGGGTTCAACTGCTAACGCGCGTGCAATGCACAGGCGCTGCTGCTGTCCGCCGGAAAGACTCGCTCCCGATTTTTTGCGAAGCGTGTCTTTTACTTCTTCCCAAAGAGCGGCGTACCGCAGAGAGCGTTCGACGATTTCATCCAAACGGCGGCGATCGCGGAAACCGTTCAGCTTCAAACCAGATGCAACATTGTCGTAAATCGTCATGGTGGGGAATGGATTCGGCTTCTGAAACACCATTCCGATACGGCGGCGAATCTGCGTGGCGGAAGTTCCATTGTAGATATCCACTTCGCCAATCCTTACGCGGCCTTCGGCACGCGCCTGAGGGATGGTTTCGTGCATGCGGTTCAGGCAGCGCACGAATGTGGATTTACCGCAGCCCGACGGCCCAATGACCGCGGTGGCATGATTGGCGGCAATATTGATATTAATGTCGTGCAGCGCCTGGGTCTTGCCAAACCACGCGTCCAGCTTTTCGACCTGGATGCCAACTCCCATAATTAATTCGCTCCCTTGAGCATTCCGCGCCCGGCCACCAATCGCACGGCAGAAATTGAGGCAACAATCAGTACAATCAGGATTAATGCGCCCGCCCACGCCTGCCGATGCCATTCATCGAACGGAGAGTTCGCATACACATAAATTTGCAAAGAAAGTGCCGCGGTCGGCTGATCTAATTTCCAATTCCAATATGTGTTGCCGAATGCAGTAAACAAGAGCGGCGCAGTTTCTCCGGCTACACGCGCGAACGCCAACATGATTCCTGTAATAACTCCGGAACTTGCGGTACGCAGCGTAATAGAAAGCGTCGTCCGCCAACGCGAAACACCAAGGCCATATGCCGCTTCGCGCACCGTATTCGGCACAAGCAACAGCATTTCTTCGGTCGCGCGCGTGATGGTCGGAATCATCATGATGGCCAATGCGACACTGCCGGCGAGCGCGGAAAAGCCGTGACCGACCACGACCACCGCCCACGCCACAATTCCCACGACAATCGAAGGAACTCCATTGAGAACGTCAGCGGTGAACCGAACAATGTCGCCAAAGCGATGACGCCCATACTCGGCAAGATAAATTCCTGCTCCAATGCCGATGGGCACGCCGAATGCACTGGCAATCAGCAAAATGTAGGCAGTACCGGCAATCGCGTTGGCCATACCGCCGCCAGATTCACCGACCGGCTTGGGAATTTGGGTAAGAAAATTCCAGTCGATCGCGCCAATTCCTTTGTAAACGAGGTAAACAAAAATTGCGCCTAAAGACAGCAAAACAAGAAGGACCGCTCCGGCGGCCGCTCCCGTCGCCAGCATGTTCGTAAGGCGTCTGCGAACACTGACCGGCGCTGCCGCAAAATCGTTAGACAACAGTGTCGTGTTAGGCATTGCCCCTCGCAGGAGTTCCTCGAGTCACGGTCCAAACCAAAATCTGCGCAAAGATGTTCACGATGATCGTAACGATAAAGAGTGCCAAGCCGATTTCAACCAGCGCACTTAAATACAGATCTCCACTGGCTTCGCTGAATTCGTTCGCGAGCACGCTCGCCATGGTGTATCCCGGCGCGAACAAGGATTTTGCAATTTCAGGACGATTACCGATCACCATGAAAACTGCCATCGTCTCCCCGAGAGCGCGGCCTAAACCAAGAATGATGCCGCCGAGAATTCCCGCGCGCGCGTTGCGAAGCACACCGGTCCAAATCATCTCCCAGCGTGTCGCGCCTAGAGCCAGCACGGCTTCCCGTTGCTGTTGTGGAACTGACGTCATTACTTCGCGGGTGATCGACGAAATAATCGGAATCACCATGATCGCGAGAATAATTCCTGCCGCCAGCATGCCAATGCCGAGCGGCGGCCCTTCAAACAGACCCGTCCACCCAAAATATTTCGCAAGAAATGGTTCCAGATACGTCCTGAGCAAGGGCACCAGGATGAAACTGGCCCATATGCCATAAATAATGCTGGGGATGGCGGCTAGAAGTTCTGTGGCAAAAGCCAGAGGCCCGCGCAACCTACGCGGACACATTTCTGTGATGAAAACAGCCACGCCTATTGCCAACGGTATGGCGATGGCAAGCGCCAGGAGCGAGGAAACGATCGTTCCATAGGCAAAAGGCAGCGCGCCATACTGGTCGTTAACGGGGTCCCAATCGCTGTGATAGAGGAATTTCCAGCCGGAAGCATGCCAGGAAAGCTGCGATCCTTTGACCAATTCGTAAACAATCAACCCCACCAGGGCCAAAATGCAAAGCGCGCAAGACAGCATTACCCAGGAAAATATGCGGTCTGGCCACAGGCTGGAACCTGTGCGGGCCAATACATCAGCTTCGCCCCTTGGCTTTACCAGAACTGCCGTTTTTTCAAGTGGTTGCGGTCCGGGCAAAGGTGGCGTTCCCAGTGCTTGATTTGCCATTCACCCGGACATTATCAGAGTTTTGTTACAACGATGTTAAAATGACGTTGAGAGTTTTCGGCGCTTGCCGAGGCTTGGATTCACAGGATTGGGAAAAATTTCCTCGTTTGCATTTCCCGCTTTTCCCCTGTAAATTTTGGTGCTCTCCCCGAAATTGATATGGCTATTGATCAGCAGCATCGTCGTCGTATTTTCCAGAATTTAGACCGTACCCTCGGCAAACTGGCGAAGCAACCCGAAGCCGAACATGTGCACAAATTCCGCACCTACAGTCGTCGTGTGGAAACTTTTCTGGAAAATCTCGGACTTGAGCAAAGCGGCAACGACAAGAAGTTGTCGAAGTTGCTGGGACGGTTGCGCAAAAAAGCCGGCAAAATCCGCGATTTGGACGTACAGATCGCCGCGCTGGATAATTTAAAGATCTCTTCGCATCAAGGCCACAAAGCCCAGCTTATCCGGGAGATGCATCGCGAGCGCGAATCGCGGCAGAAGAAGCTGGCAAAATCTCTCGACAAAGAGAATGTCGCAGAATTACGCAGACGCCTGCGTCGCACCTCTGCCGAAGCACAAATTTTACTGACTATTGATCCTTTGGCCATGGCAAAACTTCTACTGGCTGAGCTGGAAAAAGACCGTGCCCCGCTTACAGAAAAGCGCATGCATCAATATCGCCTGCTGGGAAAGCGCGTCCGCTACTTGGCAGAATTTGCCGGACAGAATGCTGAAGCCATGCAATTCATCAAAGAGATGAAACGCATGCAAGACTTCATTGGCGATTGGCATGATTGGCTAGAACTCACTGCTCGCGCGGAAGAATCATTTGGTCGTGCACATGATTCCTCCCTGGTCGCTGTGCTGCAAAATTTGAATCGTGCAAAATTCCGGCAGGCGGTACGAGTTTTGTCAGAGGTCCGAAATTCCATTCGCGAACAATCTCTGGTTGCTCAAAAAAATCCTGAAACACGCAAGGCGGCTGCTATGCAATCTCAGGAAAATACCTCGGCTGCCGTTGCGTAATTGATGAGTCAAATAACTACCGGAATCTCCACGTAAATTGAAGCCACTAGCATCCTGACTTTCCGCAATCCCCATCGAAGGCTGTAAACTGGTTGCTCTCTCATGCCCACGTTCGCCGCCATTGATATCGGGTCCAATTCCGTACGCCTGAAGATTGCGCGCATGGTGGGGCACAAGCTCAAGGAAATCCACGAAGACCGCGAAGTGACCCGCCTAGGAGAATCAGTCTTTCGCAGCGGATTTCTTTCTCCGGAAGCCATCGCGACTACGGTAAAAGTTTTGCGGCGCTTTCATCGCGCGGTGCAACGCACCGGCGCTGAGTCTGTCCGGGTTGTCGCCACGAGCGCCATGCGCGATGCGCGCAATTCGCGGGCCTTCACCGAATGGGTGCGTTCCTCGACCGGATGGAATGTAGAAATCATCTCCGGCATCGAAGAGGCTCGGCTGATCCATTTAGGAATTGTTTCCAATCTTCGCATTAGCGCCTCTCCCATCCTCATGATGGACCTCGGTGGCGGAAGCTGCGAATTGACTATCTCTGACAAGCACCGAATCCTGAGCACCGTCAGCGTGCCGCTTGGAGCCGTGCGCGTGACGAATGATTTTTTAAAGCACGATCCTCCTCGCAAACCGGAGTTGCAGCAGCTCAAAGGATTTGTCGCTCAGGAACTCGAGCGCATTCAGGACCGCATCAACAAAGCAAAACCCAAAGTTGTGATCGCCACCTCCGGCACCGCGGAATCATTGGCCGCAGTGGGTCACAATCTGTACAAGACTCCCAACGGACGCGAGAATGCTGTTTCGCGCGCTCAGATGCGCCGCATCGCCAAACGGCTGTCGCGGCTCCCC
>DASXCC010000009.1:0-4346 GCA_036491415.1 Terriglobales bacterium
TCTAATACCCCGTGAGTTGCAAAGTGCACAATCCGGTAGTCGGCGAGAGCTGAACTCATGGCTAAATTTCGGGTCGCTGAAAAGTCCAGCGCTAGTAAAGTCTCGTTCGCCGGAGACACAGCCAAGACTGCCTGGGCTTCATTACGGGTATAGAGAAGGCGTCCAAGCTGGGAAACATTGCCACGCGTCTGAGCGTACGCTTTCTGTATATTGTCTTCGTCTTCGGAAGAAAGCTGTTTTGCTGATGCCAAGGAATCCGAATGGTGGATCACTCTTTCGTCGGTGGCGTTAAAAACGGGGTCGGCAAGAATAGCAACCGCCTTGTTGGCCCTCTTTCGATGTAATTCTTCATTGCGCAGTTGAGCTAACGCAGACGCCGACGGCAGATAAACGATCTCATGATTCGCAATCAAGGGAGTGTTCTGCCCATCATCAATGGAAGAAAGCAAAGCCGAAAAGGGTAGGTATTCCAAGGCTCCTTCCGCTACGATAGCCAGCCGTTTTCCCCGGAACTGTTCTTTAATAGGACCGAGCAGAATCTTTGTCATCCTTCGCGTTATCTGATCTAGTTCCGTCGGCCGAGAAATTGAGGTTATAGCCCGGACGGGAACGTCGGAAGTACCCGAGTTAAGCAAGCGGAAAATTTTGCGAACGCCTCCTTCAATTTGGGAGCGCCCAGGCAAATCAAATACTTTCAGCGTGGTGTTCGAAACCACCCATAGTTGGCTCTTGTCGGCGCTGAGTGTGTACTCAAGTAGTAGCGTGTCCGGGCCAAGAAGGTGTTGAATATCCTCGATTTTCAGGGTTTGTGGAGTATTGATCTGGGTGTCACCCGGATCGGCAGCAGCGAGTTGGCTTTGAACCTGTTGGAATTGCAGCAGGAGGTCATCTATCTCCCTGTCAGTTCGTGCAAGTTCGACGGCTGCTTCCTTCCGAGAGAGGAGGCTCAGACGATACTCAGATTTGGCAGTCAGCAGACCATAAAGGTCTTGTGCACGCCTCAGAAGGGACGGATCTCCTCTCATTGTGCGAGCGTGGCCATTCGAAAGCATTTCAACCAGCGTGCGGGCCCGTGCGCTCTCGATTTCCTCAAACGCCTGTTCCGGCTGGCCGCTTTCAAGCAGGAGCTTTGAGTATTCCTGGTGGTAACGAAGATGTTCTGCTCTGTATCGAGAACGGGATTCGGAGATGCCAGACAAATGCACTAGGCCGTTTTCAAAAAAACCCATGGCTTGCCGATATAACTGTGCCGCATCATCGCGCTCACCTTCTCGATATCTTGCCCCGGCCAGCTCAGCGAGAATCGTTCCGCGGTCCACGCTCTGCGGATCTTGCGTTTCCACGATTGCCAGCGCCTCTCTGTACGAACCTTCCGCTTTGCTGAACTCGCGCCTGCTCTTGAAAACGGCCGCCAGGCCCATCAGGACCGCTGCTTGATCCCGCTCTGGCGCGTTTATCGTGCGCATGATCGAGAGAGCCCGCTGATAATACCGCTCAGCTTCGTCTAAGTGTTTTTGTGCACGCGAAATCTTGCCCATCCCTGCAAGGCTATTAGCGGTAGCTAGGCTGACAGGAGCAGAAGCTTCACGGATCGAGAGGGCTCGTTTTTCCCGTGCAGTCGCTGCTGCGAGCCTTCCTTCTTCCAGAAGACAGCCAGATAAATCTGAGAGGATTTCTGCAACTTCAAGACTCGTCGGATCATTATGTGCGGCTAGTCTTAAAGCGCGCCGGTGATATGGTTCTGCGCGGTTAAAATCACCCTCCTGATCGAACAAGACCGCGAGGTTAGTGAGTGCGCGCTGCAAGTGGAGGCTCCCTGGAAAATATCTCTCCTCCTTGTCTAAGGCCTTCAAGTAATACTGTTCGGCTTTAGACAGCTCACCCTCATCTTGGTAGACGATACCAAGATTGGCGATAACGAGGGCTGTTTGGATTCCCTTTGGAGCTAAAAGTTCATCGATGACTCGCGCACGATTGAGATCCATTTCGGCCTGCCCATAATCGCCCGCTTGCAATTCAATAACGGCAAGGGATAGAAGAGCATTGGCTTCAACCATTGTGTGACGATCTGAATTCTGAAAGGTCGATAGTATCTCGCGATAAAGCCGCACAGCACTCTCAAAATCTTTGCGGTTTGTCAGGCTGACTGCCCACTGACGAAGTAGATCCATTTTGAATGTGAGCTTCAACTCAAGCTGGATGGCCTGCTGATAAAGCGCATCAGCCCTTTCCCATTTTTTTGCACGATCAAAGTTCTTGGCTGCATGAACTAAGAGCCAAGCATTGAGCCACGTTGGGTTTCGGCCTTCGGTCTCCGCGGCTAAGGAACGTACTTGAGTCAATGCGTTTTCGAACTGACCACTTGTGACATTCTGTTCGGATTCTTTAAAGCGAGAGAGAAATGAATCTTGAAAACGCGGGCGAACGGCGATACCCCAGGAGTCAGAACCAAATTCCCAGCGCCGTGGCTTACTATTTCTTGCGCCGAAAATTATCACTGGACCGCGGCCGGTTTGTTCTAGAAAAACAGACGTTAAATCAAACGGAGACTCAAGGTCTCCGTTTGCCGCTCCGCTCTGCCAGCTGAGCAGAATGTCTCCCGGTTTCAATCCTTTTTGCCCGGCTTGGCCATTGACTTCTACGTCCGTGACCACAAGGCCACGCAGCAACTGCTGCGCAGATGTTGAGCCAAGACGCGCGGGCTGCGCTTGAGCTCTATACTCTAAGCAGAAGATCAATGCCAACGTAACGGAAAAAGCGAACCATTTCATTATGACCGTGAGGCCCCGCGAGTAAACAAATACCCGCTTTCGAAATCCAAGTTACTCAGATTGCGCAGGTGGTAGAGGAGGAGGCATCGGATGAGGGCGAGGTTTTTGAACGTAGTCGGCTGATGAATACAACATCGAAGAGAGGAACTGTAAAAGTAGTTCTAGCATGGCCCAACTCCCAAAATTCAAAGGGTAGCGTGCTTTGCGCAATACTATGTAAACGCATGTCCATGTGTCAATCGAGAGATTCCTGCAGTGACTTCTTAGTCCAATAGTGCCACGCTGATTTCGCGCGTGTTGCAGTAAAGTGTTAGACGCTTTACTGTTAGCACAAATGATTCTGCGTGTAATTGTCGCGATGCTTTTCCTGGCGGGTATTTCAGAGCCCTGCCGAGCATCAAACACCGAGTTAGGCAAGCTTCGGCGAAACCAAAAAATCGGCCGCCTCACGGTTTTAAATCTTTACGCCGATTCTAAAGGAATCATTGTTGGAGCTAAATTAGAAGATCTTTCTGGTGCACCTGTCTATCTGTTTCAAATCGAAACCGTGCCCCAAGCGTTTATGTGGGTTGATGCTCCCGCAGTTTCCGATCAGGGAATAGCGCATTCTCTTGAACATCTTCTCGCCGGAAAAGGAACTAAAGGACGTTACCTCAATCTGTTGAAAGGCATGAGGCTTAGTCAAAGTACCGCGGCTACGACGGATGACTTCAATCTATACAGTTTTTCCTCTGGTACCGGAGTGAAGGGTTTTTTTGATCAATTTCACGCATGGCTAGAAGCGCTCTACAGCCCGGATTTTAGTGATCTTGAGGCAGAGCGCGAATTCTTTCATTTTGGGGTTTCGTCTGAGGACTCCAAGTCCACGAAAAGCCTAATTGAGGAAGGCTCTGTTTATAACGAAATGCAAACCGCCCCCGGTCGATATGACTATTACTTTGGATTGAATAAGCAGATACTGGGAGAAAACTCCCCGTTCGCATATAACATCGGTGGCGCACCGGATGCCATGCGGGATGTGACTCCCGCGAATATTCGCAAGTTCTATCGACAGCATTACACCATAAGCTCGACCACTGGATTCATTTTGGCGCTGGATCCGAAGGAAGATGCTGGTAATTTTCTGCAACAGATTTCCGATGAGCTGGACCAATTTGCCGGCGCTCGAGCTTCAGCACGCAAGGATTCTTCAGCGGAACTGCCAAAGTATCCTATTCAGCCCACAATGAGTAAGGAGATCCAGTTTTACCTGTTCCCAGGCAACAGTATTTCGGATCCGGGTGAGATACGTTTCGGATGGAAGAGCGCCAGCGCGAAATCTCAACTCGATATCAAATTGCTACAGTTGTTCTTTCACGCACTCGGCGATGGTGAGCAGTCAGTTCTTCATAAATCTTTGGTCGATAGTGCTGAACGGAAACGGGAATCGTCTGCGGTGAGTATCGAGTCGACTATCTTTCTTCAGAATTCCCCTTTTTACCCAGTGGAGTTTGTAGGTCTATCAGGAATTCCAGGTGCGCAACTCACCAAGAGTACAGCGGAACAGCTCCGGCGAGCTATCGTCATGAAAATCAT
>DASXCC010000010.1:0-19869 GCA_036491415.1 Terriglobales bacterium
CCTTCAAGGGCAGGTCGATCGCAATTCCTGGGACTGCGAGCATCAAGGGGGTTCCAGCTTTTGCATTGCCGAAAATAATTACTTGAGTCGGGCGCATTTTCAGCCCGGCTTTCTCGGCTTCACCGCTGTGATCAATTCGGCAGGAAACTTTGATCCCTTGCGCCTGTAGTAGATCCTCCAACCGTTTCGCGGTTTCTGCCACAGAATAATGGCTGCTCAAGTGGATAAGTCCGTTGTCCGTCTCCGCCATAAATTCGTTCTCGAATTGGAAGGTATGAATTCACGACCACTATATAGGGCATGTGGTTTGGCGCAACAATGGAAAAATTCTGCCACCGCGAATTCTTGTCCGCCGCTGCGAATTCTTAAAAGATTACCGCTGCATCGCCACTTGTTTTTCTTGCGGCGACATCTGGTTCCAAAGAACCTGCAGATCGGTGGAGATGCGGTTGTTGTTCGGCTGCTGATGCAATGCTTTTACGAACCAGCGATACGCAGTGGGCAGATCGCGCTTCACGCAGTGTCCCGTCGAATACATGGTTGCAAGATCACTTACAGCCTGGAAATTGCCGCGGTCGGCGGCGGTACGCAGGCTATTCTGTGCCAGTCCGCAGTTCTGCGGTACGCCGTTTCCGTTCAAATAGCGTTCCCCTTGCGTGAGCAATGCCTGGGCCTCAGATTCCGGCGAATCGTCCTGAGTAGCGGCAACTTTCCGCGACGTGGCTTCGCGTACCGGTGGAGTTTGTTCCGCCGGCTTTGGTGCGGCAGCAGATTTATCCGCAACTTGATCGTTTGCGGATTGTTCATTCGCGGCTGGTTCAGAAGATTGTCCCGCATCGGATGGCGCGACTGCCTTAGCAGATTTAGCAGCCGTTGCATCATTGCCTGCTGCTGAGGAATCGGGCGCCGCCTGGGTTCCGGAATTGTCCGCATTCGGCGACGGAGCAGGGGCCGCATTTTGTGGAGATGATGCTGGCTGATTTTGCCCGTTCAGATCTGCCGGATTCTGCGCCGCCGAACTCGGAGCCGTTGCCGCAGGCGCATTTTCCGGTGCTGGAGCGTTAGACTGCGCCGTAGTGGTAGGGGCCGTCGACACGTTCGAAGTGCTTTGCCACGGGAAATTTCCGAAATGCCACTTCCATCCCAGGAGTCCTGCCGCTGCCAGCAACAGTAGCAACGTCACGAACATTTTCCCGCGACCTGATGATGACGCTTCGTCTTCCAGCAAATATTCTGGGGAACTATCGCTCGTTCCGCTGCTCAGTCCCAGGAACGATGGTCCGGTAAAAGGAACGTCTTCGGTCTTCGAAACCGGGGTTCGCGAAACTTCTTTGGAAACTTCGCGGGTGGCCTGTATAGGTTCTTTTAAGGAAGCAGGCGGAACCGGGGCGACTTGCTTGGGCGGTACCGGAGCCATAGCAATGACAGCTTTTCCGCACATACCGCAAAAGCGATATTGCTGTGGATTCTCTTGCCCGCAATGAGGACATTGCACCATGGTCTCTATCATAAGGCGAATTAGATGATATTTTTAAGGTTACCGTAGTCAATTCGGTAGCTTCCTTTACACCTTCCGTAACTACGTGTTAACCTTTGAAACAGTTACAAGGAAAAGAATTTAGACAGGAGTGCATCAGGTTAGTGCTAGCCAGAGAGCAAAAACAGACCCTCATCGACCAACACCGTACCCATCCCACCGACACGGGTAGTCCGGAAGTCCAAATCGCGCTGTTAAGCGAGCGGATTGGTTCATTGACGGAGCACTTTAAATCGCACCAGAAAGACCATGGTTCACGTCGCGGTCTTCTCATGTTGGTCAGCAAGCGGCGTCGCTTACTCGACTACCTCAAAACATACGATTCCGAACGCTATAAAACCGTCCTGCATAAGCTCGGTTTGCGTAAGTAGTCGTTGTTGGCTTCATCCGGCGATTAAAATACCGGTTTAGCCTTGAGGGATACGTGTATTTAAAAGTGTAGTTGAATGCTTTCTGCAGTCTTCTAGCGCTACCTGCGAATATGCAGCCTCCTTGCAGGCACATGAGTGCCCTCCTGCCACAAGGATAAATGAACATGAAACAAGAAGTATCTGTAGAACTTTCCGGCGGTAAAACCCTTTCATTTGAAACAGGAAAACTGGCGAAGCAAGCCCACGGCTCCGTGGTAGTCCGCACGGGCGACAACGTAGTTTTAGCGACCGGCACTTCGAATAAAGATCCTCGCGAAGGAATTGATTTCTTCCCCCTCACGGTCGATTACCGTGAATACACTTACGCCGGCGGACGTATCCCCGGTGGGTTTATTAAGCGTGAAGGCCGGCCCAGCGAGCGAGAAATTCTCGTCAGCCGCATGATTGACCGTCCCGTGCGCCCACTCTTTGCGGAAGGCTTCCGTTGCGAAACCCAGGTGATTGCGTTTGTACTTTCTGCCGATAAAGAAAATGATCCCGATGTCTGCGCCATCAACGGCGCTTCAGCTGCGCTGACAATTTCTGACATTCCGTTTCTGGGCCCGATTGGCGCGGTACGCGTCGGCTTGGTAAATGGACAGTTCGTCGTAAATCCTACCTATACCGAACTTCGCGAAGGCCTCTTGAACCTGATGGTTGTCGGTTCTGCTGAAGCCATCGTCATGATTGAAGCGGCTGCCAAGGAAGTAAAAGAAGAAACCGTTGTGGATGCGATTGAATTCGCGCACGCGGAAATTAAGAAGATTTGCGCCGCCATCAATCAGCTGCGTGATAAAGCTGGCAAGCCGAAGCGTGAAGTGGCTCCTCCTGATTTCGATGATGCTTATTACAATGCCTTGAAAAAGCGTATCGGCAAAGATCTCACGGACGCGCTCGATACCCAAAAGCATCCGAAATCCGAGAGTTACAACCTCATAAGCGAGATCAAGAAGAAACTTCTCGCAGATGTTCCGGAAGACGACGAAGACGCGCAGAAAAAGGTAAAGCATTATTATGAGGCTCTGCGCGAGCGCATTTTCCGTGAGCAAGTAATCGCTGATAAACGCCGTCCCGATGGCCGTAAGTTCGATGAAATTCGCCCCATCTGGATTGAAACCGGACTTCTTCCTCGTACGCACGGCTCCGCGGTTTTCACCCGTGGTGAAACGCAAGCTTTAGTTACAACTACTCTCGGTACATCGGATGACATGCAGCGCCTGGAAGTCTTCGAGGGCGAAGCGAAAAAACGCTTCATGCTGCATTACAACTTCCCGCCGTTCAGTGTCGGCGAAGTTGGTTTCCTGCGCGGAGCTGGCCGTCGTGAAATTGGACACGGCGCTCTCGCCGAACGCTCTGTAGCTGTAGTTCTTCCTGCCGAAGACAAATGGCCTTATGCCATGCGCGTTGTTTCCGACATTCTTGAATCCAATGGATCTTCCTCCATGGCTTCGGTTTGCGGTGCTTCGCTGTCACTCATGGATGCTGGCGTTCCGCTCAAGTCTCATGTTGCTGGTGTAGCCATGGGATTGGTGAAGGAAGGCGAACAGTATTCCATCCTTACCGACATCGCCGGCGCTGAAGACCACTACGGCGACATGGATTTCAAAGTTGCCGGAACAAAAGACGGCATTACCGCTCTGCAAATGGATATTAAAGTTGCCGGCATCACGCCGCAGATCATGCGGGAAGCTATGGCCCAGGCGCAGCGTGGACGATTGTTCATCCTCGACAAGATGAACGAAGCCATCCCAGAAGCGCGGACCAAGATTTCCTCTTACGCGCCTCGCTTCTACACTGTGCAGATCCCAACCGACAAGATTCGCGACCTGATTGGGCCTGGCGGGAAAATGATCCGCTCGATTGTGGAACAAACCGGAGTCAAGATCGACGTGGAAGATTCCGGCATGGTGAAGGTGGCTTCGAGTGATGAAGCTGCCGCCGCGAAGGCATTGCAGTTGATCGGCGACATTACGGCGACGGCGGAAATTGGGAAAACTTACCTAGGCACAGTTTCACGGCTCGCCGATTTCGGCGCGTTTGTGGAAATTCTGCCGGGAACTGATGGTCTATTGCATATCAGCGAAGTCGCGGAACACCGTATTAAAGATGTCCGCGATGAGTTGAAGGAAGGCGATCAGGTCCTGGTGAAAGTGCTTTCCATCGAAGGCAATCGCATTCGCCTGTCGCGCAAAGCGATCCTTAAAGAACAGCGCGCGAAGATGGGCGGCGGTGAAGCGCCTGTTGAAGGCGCGGAAAGCGCGGAAGGTGGTACGGAAAGTCATGGTGTGGAAGCACCGGCCCATGCTCCGGCGCTGACGATTGAAGGCGGTGGCGATTTCCCGGATGAAGCAGAACCAAACTTCAACCGCGATGATGCGAGCCACAATACTGGTAGCGCCGAACAACGTCCTCCAGACCGTGGAGGGGATCGTGGTGGACGCAGTGGCCGTCCTCCCGGCGGCGGTGGTGGTGGTCGAGGCCGAGGCGGACGTGGTGGTCACGGCGGTGGTGGTGGCCGGGGGCGCGGCGGTCGCGGAGGACATAGCGGGGGCGGCGGTGGACGTCACTAAACCCAGCGTAAGTTAAATCAAAAAGGCCACGACAATGTCGTGGCCTTTTATTATTTATTGCAAGTTGTTAAAGTTCCCGGCGGCCTTCCATGGCTTTAAGCATCGTGATCTCATCGGTGTATTCGATGTCGCTGCCTACGGGAATGCCCATCGCAATGCGCGTCACTTTTAATCCCGCGCGCCGCAATTGAGTCGATAAATATGTCGCTGTGGCTTCGCCTTCGACGGTAGGATTTGTGGCGAGGATCACTTCATCCACCTGATTGTCATCCACGCGCTTCATCAAATTGGAAATCCGCAATTGCTCCGGACCCACGCCGTGCAGCGGCGAAATTGCTCCATGCAGAACATGGTACACACCATTAAAGTGTTTCGTTTTTTCAATCGAAGCAATATTGGTTGGTTCTTCCACCACGCACACCAGTCGCTGATTGCGCGTTGGGCTGCTGCAATAAACGCAAGGGTCAACATCGGTGATGTTGTTGCATATAGAGCACAACCGCAGGCTGGCTTTTACGTCGCGCACCGCGACAGCCAGGGCCTCAGCGTCATCATCGCTGGAGCGCAGAATATGGAACGCGAGCCTTTGCGCGGTCTTGCTGCCAATCCCGGGAAGCTTCTTGAGTTCGTCGATGAGCCGGGTCATCGGCTCTGCAAATCGCGACATTGGGTTCTTTTCTTGTGCTGGAATTTTTACGAAACGATAACGAATGTTGTAGCGATGATCACAAACCCGGAACGCCCATTCCGCCTAGCATGCCGCCCATCGTGGACTGCATCGATTCATCCACCTTCTTGCCTGCGGCATTCACCGCGGCGGCAACCAGGTCTTGCAACATTTCCAAATCGTCACCCTTGGCCACTTCCGGATCAATCCTGATGCTCAACACTTGCTTGCGGCCATCCATCTTCACCGTGACAGAGCCGCCGCCCGAGGAAGCCTCGACCACCGTCTCTTCCATTTTCTTCTGCAAGACCTCGTACTGCTTTTTGGCTTGCGACATTAAATCCTGAAGATTGAATCCGCCCATGGTATGCCTACCGCTTTTCCTTGGAGTTCCGGTCTTTATAGTCAATGATGGTCCGAATTTCCGCGCCAAACTTTTCTTTCATGCGCTGCACAACCGGGTCCTGTTCAGCGCGACCGCGTCCGCCATTGCTGCTTGTCGCCGCGCGCGCGACTGTCGTAGGGGAGGGAACTGCTCCTGAAACAATTTTTAATTTAACGGCCCGTCCAATAGCTTCACTGGCTTTAGCAAGGATCAGCCGCTTAGATTCCGCGCCCAAGGACATATCAATGACGGTGGCGGAAGCCGCGACTTTGATGGCGAGTTCATTTCCTTCCAGGTTCCACTCCCCCATTTCCAGCATGGAGACCAGCATCCGCTGCCCGCTGCTAGAGAGCGCTTCGAGAACCACGGTGCGAACGGCATTCACGTTTACATCGCTGGCGACATCGATCGCGACATCGGCATTGAGGATGACGGCCGCCTCTTCTGGAACTGGTGCAGCCTCAAGGATTTCCGGCTTCGGCGCTTCTTCCATGACAGCCGCAGGAGCAGTCGATCCCATTACGACGCTCGGCGCCGGATTGGATCCGGCAACCAGTCGAGGGCCAGAAGAAATCGCGCTCTCCGAAAATTCAGCTTTCGGGCCGCTTTTCCGCGCGGAGTCCGCGGCAAATGGAGAAACTTGAGGCGCCCTGGCAGGCATAGGGTCGGGCATGCGAACAGGTTCAGGTACAACGGATGGCTTACGCGCAACTTGTGGCGCACTCGGACTCGCTGCCGCGCCACTCAAAATTTCTTCCAGCGGCAAAAGCCGCTGCGCATGCACCATCTTCAACAAGCCAAGCTCCAGATGGAAGCGCTGCTCTTGACGATAGCCAATCTCGTTGTGCGTACGCAGCATGATTTGCAAATGCCGCGTCAGGTCTTCTTCACTGAACAATTCTGCGATTCGCGCGGCACGCTGCCGCTCATCGGTAGAAATCTGGAGCAGGGAAGACTCGGCTCCGGCAACTTTTGCCACCATCGCATTTCGCAGGAATCGAACCATTTGCCGGGCGAAGTGAGTGGGACTGTGACCTTCGGTTAGCAAGCGATCCACAATCTTGAGAACGCCCTCACTGGAGTTATCGCTTACGGCCAGCAGAATTTCTTCCATCACGCCGGAAGGAGCAGAGCCAACAAGTTGCCGTACCGACTCCGTCGTCAGTCGTCCAATGCTGGAGGCGATTGCCTGGTCCAGAATAGAGAGCGCATCGCGCATAGAACCATCGCCTGCCTCGGCCAGCAATGCCAGAGCGTCTTCATCGGCCTCAATATTTTCGCGAGCGGCCAGGTCCCGGAGCTGGCCAAGGATCTCTTCAAAGCGGACCGCATGAAAGCTGAAGTGCTGACAGCGCGAACGGATGGTTTGCGGAATATCTTCGGGCTGGGTTGTGGCCAGCATGAAAACAACATGGCTTGGCGGCTCCTCCAGCGTCTTCAACAATGCATTGAAAGCGGCATCTGTAATCTGGTGCGCTTCGTCGAGGATGTAAATTTTAAAACGGTCACGTGCCGGCCGATATCGCGCCCCCTCGCGTAGTTCGCGGATCTCATCGATACCCCGATTGGTGGCGGCGTCAATTTCAATGACGTCCACGGAATTTCCCGCACGAATCTCCACGCAGGAATCGCACACTCCACAAGGTTCGGTGACAGGGTTTTCCGAAGAACGGCAATTCAAAGCCATCGCCAGAATTCGCGCGATTGTGGTCTTTCCAATCCCGCGATGGCCGCTGAAAATGTAGCCGTGGGCAATGCGTTCCTGCTCGATGGCGTTTTTCAGGGTGCGTGTGACGTGGTCCTGCCCGATGACTTCGGAGAACTTCTGCGGACGATACTTACGGGCAAGAACCTGATAGCTCATGGGTCGAGAACACCAGATTATACGTGAATGTGCCGCTGAGGAAATGGGTGGAAAACTACCTAGTGCTTCGCTGCATGATCATGCTTCTGCGACTGCCTTTTGGTTTTTGCCCAGCCTTCTTTTGTGATCTGCCGGGAGCGTCCCAGAGCTAAAGCATCTTCTGGCACATCGTTCGTGATGCAGGAAGCTGCGGCGATATAAGCGCCCTTACCAATCTTAATAGGCGCAACCAGCGTAGAGTCGCTGCCGACAAACACGCCATCTTCGATGGTAGTTTTGTGCTTGTGTACGCCATCGTAGTTGCAAAGGATAGTTCCTGCGCCGATGTTTACGCCTTCGCCGATTTCCGCGTCGCCAAGATAAGTGAGATGGTTGGCTTTCGAGCCTTTCCCCAATCGTACCTTCTTCGTCTCCACAAAATTGCCGACCTTCGCGTTTTCGCCGATGTCGCTGCCGGGGCGCAGCCGTGCATACGGCCCAAGCGTCGCGCCAGCTTTCACGTTCGACTCATCAATGATGCAGCCGGGAAGAATTGTCACACTGTCGCCGATGCTGGCATCGCGAATCACGCTGTACGACCCGACACGGCATCCGCCGCCGATCTGCGTTTTTCCCAAAAGCTGTACATACGGTTCAATCACCGTATCCGGCCCAATTTCAACATCCGCATCCATTACGCAGCTTTGCGGATAAAAGATCGACGCGCCTGCGGCCATTAATTCTTCGCACTTTGCCATGCGCATACTCTGGTCAATCTCCGCGAGTTCGGCCCGCGTGTTTCCACCTTGTATTTCGCTGAAACTGCCGCCATCAATCGCGACGACACGCTGCCTGGCTTTGCCCAGAATGGAGGCGATATCGGTGAGGTAATACTCGCCATGCGGGTTGTCGGTGCGGATCTTGTCGAGATATTGCAGCAGCGGTTTCACCGAGAACGCGTAAATCCCAGAATTGATTTCTTTCACTTTCAACTGCTTCGCATTCGCCGATTTGTGCTCAACGATTGCCTGCACTTCTGCGCTCACTTTACTTTTGCGGATCATGCGGCCGTAGCCGGTCGGATCATCCAGGGTCGCGGTGAGGATGGTCATCGCCGCTTTTTTCTCGCGATGAAAGTCGCGCAACTTTTCGATGGTTTGAGGGCGAATTCTTGGCGCATCTCCTGAGAGCACAATCACCTGGTCGTAATTTTTGATCGCATCGCGGGCCATCATGATGGCATGACCTGTTCCGCGCTGCTCCTCCTGTACGACAAAATTAACGCCCGTGCTGGAAACCGCCTCGCGGATTCGGTCGGCTTCGTGTCCAATCACAATGTAGATGTCTTTAGCGGAAACAACTTTTTTCGCCGCGGCGATTACGTGGGAAAGCAGCGCCTTGCCACCTGCTTCATGCAAAACTTTCGGGAGCTTGGACTTGAGACGCGTCCCTTTTCCCGCCGCCATAATAATGATGGCAAATCGTTGCTTCTGAGAATCCTTCGCGCTGGTCATGAAAACAATATACCCGTATTGCGCGCGCGGTAATTTCATTCCAGAACAAAAGGCACCTAGAGCGGCAATCTTTGGGATGGCCTCCAGGTGCCTAATTTAAAGCAAAGTGACTTTCTACTGGGTTGCGCCCGCAGCGGTGCTCATACCTTTACGTTGTGGAATGGGAAGCCGTCCGTCCGCTCCGCTGGTGAGCGAAATAAACTCCGGATCATTCGCAATGGACGCAAACACAGCATCCACACGCGCTTCCATCATTTCCTTCGCGCGCACCGATTGGTAACGCTCGTAGTCGAAGAAGTGCCGCTTCAGCATGGCCAGCGCTTTATCGCGTTGACCGACCTGCGCGTAAATTGCCGCCAGGTTATACGAAGCCGGCAGCATTGCCTCGTTTTCTTTGGCAATCTTCAACGCTTGTTCTCCGTGTCCGTTGGCCGCCATAAAGCCGGCGACGAACACGAGGTTATAAGTGTCATGCGGCTCAAGATTCATAGCTTTGCGGACGTAGTAATCAGTCTTTGCCGCGTCGCCTTCGGAGTTCCAATAAACGGCAAGGTTGCGATAGGCAAGTGCAATTGGGAACACGTCCACCGACTGCTCCATCAATCCCAGGCCTTTCTTAAAGTCGCCTTCGTGGATCGTCATTTTTCCCAAGCCGTGCAATGCAACTGCACGGGCCAGAGGGTCCGCAGGCATGGCGAGGATCGCGTTAAACGCCTCGTGAGCTTTGTCCCAGTCGCCAGTTTCATGGCGGTACACTTCGCCCAAATAACGCAACGGTGTTGGGTCAGCCGGGTCCATCCGATGCGCCTTGGCGTAAAGCTTTGTTGCCTCTTCATACCGCGCATCGTTTTCTGCCTGCAGGCCTTGCTGCATGACTTTTTCGATCTGCGCACCTTTGGCACGATCGAAAATCGGCGGATTTGTAATTTCACCAACATCGTTCACGCCCAACTTCTTCAATTCTTTCGAAGCGTCTTTCGCTCGTTTGGGAAACATACATTTCTGATCGAGCACCGCTTTATAGAGCGGGATGGCTCCAGCGGTATCGCCGGATTTCTCGTGCTCTTTAGCCTGCTTCATCTGCTGATCAAGCTGGTTGTCGCGCTTTTTGACTTCATTGTCCACCAGCTTCTCGACCGGATCGGCGCGCAGCATTCCATTTTCATTGTCAGCCCTTCCAAGAGACTGACCGTCCGGAGTGGTCAGAACCGCGAGTGGCAGCTTGGCGTTCGTTGCCAACTGCTTTCCAATCGGCGAACCGGCGTCGGCAATTTCCATGGAGACGCATTGCGACGCGTACAGCGATAGCACGCGCGAAGTTCGCAAGCTTGACTTCTGAACTTCCTGCACAGAAGAAGGAAACCAATACAAAATCAATCCCGAGGTGATCGCAGGAGCGTTCGCTCCCCAAACGCGCCATGGCACGTTGTACGCCTGTTGCGTTGGCATGTTCGGCATGCCCATCGAATTCATTCCGCCCGTTCCACCGCCACCTCCGCCTCCGCACGTAGCCCAAAGTTGCGAGGTGAAAAAACAGAAAATCAACAACGCGGAGGTAAGACGAGCGACCAATATTCTCATGGTCGAAATTGTACGTTTTCTTATGGGAAACAGGAATCGTTGACAAGATTTTGACAACTTACGGAAGCAAGATTTCGATGGTTAGACAATATGATTTAGACAACCTCGGTATGCTCCACTCCAACCTGATCGGCCCCTTATCGCGCGCCACTCGTCACAGAGCTTAAGTCATCTGGCAAAGCCGACCTTTTCCCTGAAAAATAGGCCAGAAGCCAGGGGCAGCTCGAGTCATACCATCTATGGGAAAACTACTGTTTGTAAATACGAATCGGACCAACGGCATTTCTGGAATCGTAATCTGCGGCGTGTTAATTGCATTCGGAATATGGGCCCTTCTTGATGGCGGCTACTATAGCGTTCTGGGCATCCTGCTCATTCTTCTTGGAATTGCCGGCGTCAAATTTTTCTTGAAGATTACGACCCAAAAAACTGAGATTTATGAACAGGGATTTATCTCGAAGAACATGTTCGGCAGTGTGAGTGGCCGCTACACGGACCTGAAGTCGATTGTCTGTGGAGCCGTGACATACAACGGCGTACTGAACACCAGTATTCATTTGGTCACCAATTCAGGCGGAAAAGTCACTGTCAGCAACGAGAAATTTCTTAAGAACGATGACAAAATGGACCTTTTGCTGCAGTGCGCGAGTGGGGCGCTTGCGGAAGTCTGGGCAAAGAAGCTGGAAAGTCAGACCGAGGTGGTTTGGCTGATGAATGGATCCACCCCACAGGTTAAGATTCGCAAGGAAGGCCTATGCGTGGACGGCAAGGCTGGCATGGAAATCTTCATTCCGTTCGGCGAAATTCAATTCAAACCTGGGTTTGCGCTTCAGATCCAACTCTTGAATGGCGCTGGAAAAGTTGCGACCCTGAATTCAGACGCGGCAAATTACTACGTAGGGCTGGCCCTCATCGCCAGGCTGATCGATCATCAGCAGCGATCCATGGCGGCTACCACTCGCAGCTGAGATTCTTATTTTTCAGGTACTGCTTCAGCCACCAACTTACTAATCAACCTAATAGTCAACATGTCCCACGACGTTTCTCTGCCCTAGCCGCATTCGACGCGGTCCTTTATATCCGCATACGCTGCGTCGATGAGCTTGTTTAGTGCTGCGCCGTTAGTGAACGTTCCCGGTCTCAGCTTCACATGGCGCATGAACTTGCCGGTGCCTTGTAATAAGCGGGCCGGATCCGGCAGCGCGGCGCCTTGAAAGAACCCCACGTTTACGTGCGAAGTGAACACATTGACGTAACCGAAGGGCGCATCTCCTAAACATGCAACCGGACAGCCGTCATGCAAAAGCTCCCGGACTTCGTCTCCGCATTTTCGCATTACCTCAAACCATTGATGTGCGATGGCACCCAATTCTCCTGCATGCTCTTTCACCCACGCATCGATGGCGGGGGCGCGCTCGACAGCGCCGTTGAATCGCAGCAGTTCCGTACTCATGGTCACTCCGCTTTCTGAAACCAGAACAGTTTCGTCTAGTACTTTTCAGACTCTTAGCGAGCCTCTAAAGGCTCTGGCTGCGTAGTAAGATTCCGCGCCATTGTGATAGAGGAAAACAGTGTCGAAGCGGCGATCACAAAAAAGCGCGCCGCCGAGTTTTCTGATCGCAGAGGGCGTGCTTACCCAGCTTGAGGTCTTCGTGTCGAACTCCCCAAGTTTCTGCAACTCTCGATATTGTTCTTCCGTCAAAAGCTCAATGCCCATGGTTGTTGCCAAACCCACAGCGTTATCTTTGGGCTTGTTTTCTTTCCTCGAATCTAGCGCTTCACGGTCATAGCAAAGACTTCTGCGGCTTTTTGGGCTTTCCTCGGAACAATCGTAAAAGATGTATTCGCCCGTTTTTTTGTCATGAGCAGCAACATCCGGTTCACCGCCCGTTCTTTCCATTTCGTTGATTGACCAAAGTTTTTCAGCATTCGCTTCCAGCTTTGCTTGTACTTTGGCCCATGCCAGCCCTTGATGACGGTTCATGTTCTTCTCAAAGCGGACCTTCAATGTTTTAAGTAATTCTTCACGTTGTTTAGGCGACAAATCCTTCTTATTGCGATTCATATTATTCATATTTCTCTTTATATTATCTCTGTTAAAAAGGTGCCGCCAAAAAGGTGCCGCCGGCGACTGCACGCACTCAAGATCAGGCCAGAGTGGCGTCGGCATCTCGTCCATGGTACTTGCCGGCGAATACTCTGGGATAATAATCTGCTGGCTTAAGCGGGCAAAGTGTATGAAGGTCAGAAAATAATTTATGCAAGATATCCTGATTCGTCAGGCTGCTGTTTCTGAGCAAAAGAAGCTCGAAGGCTTGCAGTTGCGGGCGTCCCTTACGAATGAAGGGGATCGCGATGCTTTACTGGCCCACCCTGACGCCATCGAATTGCCCATCGCGCAGATTGCCGCGGGTGGAGTATTTGTGGCGGAATGGAACGGGGCCGTCGTTGGATTTGCGGCGGTCGAACCTCGAGCGGATGGCCAGAGCGAACTCGATGCCTTGTTCGTTGACCCTGATATGCGACGACGCGGGATTGCACGATTACTGATTGCACATTGTGCCGAAGTCGCTCGCGTACGGAAGTCTGCTGCGTTGTGCGTGGTCGGCAACCCCCATGCAAAGGATTTCTACATCGCATGCGGTTTCCAGGTCATTGGCACGTCGGAAACTCGTTTCGGCACAGGCCTGCTCATGCGGCTGACGATTTGAAGCTTTAAGTAGTTACAGCTCGCGGGCGCCAGCGTTGGATACTGTCCAATCACTATCAGAATAGCGGCCAATCGCTATAATAAATGAGGCTTCCATCTCGTAAAATGTGGCCAACTGAAGGCCGAATCGAAAGCCGCTCAAAGTCATCAAAAAGACATGAAAAAAGCCCAACGCCATCCTTTGGAGAAGATTCTTGAAAATCGTATTGCCATCATTGATGGAGCGATGGGCACGACGATCCGCACCTATGGTGCAACGGAAGCTGACATTCGCGGAAACCGCTTCAAGGATGCGACGAAAAGTCTCTTAAACAATGGCGACATGTTTTCTCTGACTAAGCCAGACATTATTGGCGATATTCATCGCCGGTTTCTGGAGGCAGGAGCGGACATCATTGAGACGAATACCTTCGGCGCCACCAGCATCACCCAGAGCGAATTTTTTGTGGACGATCCTCGCGAGCGCGGCGGCCGCAAGGATCCTGAGTTTTACTCGAAGATCATCGGCGATCCATTTCTCGAAGGCCTGGCTTGGGACATCAACGAACAATCGGCGCGGCAGTGCCGCGAATGGGCCGATCGTGTGGGGACCGCAACTTCGCGTCAGCGTTTCGTGGCGGGAGCCATTGGGCCGCTCACAGTTTCTCTCTCAAACTCGCCGGATGCCGATGATCCAGGATTCCGGGTGGTCACCTTCGACCAGGTGAAAGCCGCTTACGCGCAACAGGTGCGCGCTCTCATCGCCGGCGGCTCAGATCTGCTTCTGGTCGAGACGATTTTCGATTCTCTCAATGCCAAGGCCGCGCTTGTTGCTATTCGTGAAGTTCTTGATGAAGATGCCAAAGAACTGCCCGTGATGATCTCAGCCGCGGTAGGGCGCGGAGGCGAGACGATGATCTCGGCGCAAACGACCGAGGCGTTCTGGAACGCGGTGCGGCACGTAAAACCGTTGTCGGTTGGCCTTAACTGCTCTCTTGGCCCTGATCTTATGTATCCGTTTCTCGAGGAACTTTCTGAAAAAGCAGAGACGGCGATCTCGGCTTATCCGAATGCAGGCCTCCCGAATCCTCTGGCGGAGACCGGCTTTGACCTCGGACCGGCCGACATGGCCCGTTATTTGTCCGACTTTGCCCGAGCCGGATTGATCAATATCGCGGGCGGTTGCTGCGGAAATACTCCCGAGCACATCGCGGCGATCGCGAAGGCGCTCGATGGCCGGCCCCCGCGAAATTGGGGCGTTCCTCAAATCGAAGCTATCGCTCGCCAGGGCGAGATTGAGAGCCGAGCGTGAGCGCTTCCGACAACGCCAGCGCTGAACCTGCGCAGACGAAGCCTCTTCGCCTCTCGGGATCGCAGCCATTCACCCAACAACAAGGTGTTTACATCATGATCGGCGAGCGCACCAACGTTGCCGGCTCGCCGAAGTTTGCCAAGCTGATCAAGGATGGCAAGTATGAAGAAGCAGTAAGCGTCGCCCGGCAGCAAGTCGAAAGCGGTGCCAATGTGCTCGACGTCTGCATGGACGAGGGCATGATTGACGGTGTCACCGCGATGACTCGCTTCCTGCAGTTGGTCGGGAGTGAGCCCGAAGTCGCGAAGGTGCCCATCATGGTGGATTCCTCGAAATGGGAGGTCCTGGAAGCGGGCTTGAAGTGCCTGCAGGGTAAGGGCATCGTCAATTCGATTTCGCTGAAAGAAGGCGAAGAGCGATTTCGCAAAAATGCAGCAACGGTTTTAAAATACGGCGCTGCGGTGGTTGTAATGGCCTTCGATGAGCAAGGTCAGGCCGCAACGTATGAAGATAAGATCCGCATCTGCGAACGCGCCTACCGAATCCTGGTGGATGACGTCAAGTTTCCGCCAGAAGACATCATCTTCGATCCGAATATTCTCACTGTTGCGACGGGCATGGAGGAGCACAACAACTACGCGGTCGATTACATCAACGCCACCCGTTGGATCAAAGCCAACCTGCCGCATGCGAAAGTTAGCGGCGGCGTTTCCAACATCTCGTTTAGTTTTCGTGGCAATAATGTCGTTCGCGAAGCGATTCATTCCGCGTTTCTCTATCACGCCATCGCCGCCGGCATGGACATGGGCATTGTGAATGCCGGCATGCTCGAAGTTTACGAGGAGATCGATCCTGAGTTGAAGGTGATGGTCGAGGATGTCCTGCTGAACCGAAACTCCGACGCCACCGAACGCTTAGTAAACTATGGCGAAATCCTGAAGAATGCGGGTAAGTCCGCAACTGAAAAGAAAATTAATTCCGAAGCATGGCGCAACGGCACGGTCGAAGAACGCCTCGCGCATGCGCTGGTAAAGGGAATCGACACCTACATTGAGGCTGATGCCGAGGAAGCCCGCGTGAAGCTCGGTCGCCCGCTGTTGGTCATTGAAGGCCCGTTGATGGATGGCATGGGCATCGTAGGCGATCTTTTCGGGGCAGGAAAAATGTTTTTGCCCCAGGTCGTGAAATCAGCGCGAGTCATGAAGAAGGCTGTGGCGCACCTCACTCCTTTTATGGAAGCTGAAAAGGAAGCTCGGGCTGCGGCTGGCGAAGTGGTGAAGGCGCAAGGAAAAATAATACTCGCTACGGTCAAAGGCGATGTTCACGATATTGGCAAGAATATCGTCGGAGTCGTCCTCGCCTGCAATAACTACGAAGTGATCGACATGGGTGTGATGGTTACATGCGAAAAGATTCTCGAACGCGCCAAGGCGGAAAAGGCGGACATCATCGGACTCAGCGGGCTCATCACTCCGTCCCTCGACGAGATGGTGCATGTGGCCCGCGAAATGGAGCGGCAGGGATTCAAATTGCCGCTGCTGGTCGGCGGAGCAACCACGAGCCGTAGACACACGGCCGTAAAAATTGCGCCGCACTACAGTGAACCGGTTGTCCACATTGTGGATGCCAGCCGGGCGGTACCCGTCACTACCAGTCTTCTGAGTGATGAGGGTAAGCCGACATTCGTGGCGCGGCATCGCGCTGAATATGAGGCGCTCCGCAAAGCCCACGCTGCTCCCAGACAAACTGTCGTCTCTCTCGAAGTCGCTCGTTCGCGGCGCACTCCGATTGTTTGGCGTGCCGAAGATCTGCCTTCACCAAGTTTCACCGGCGTGCGAGTGCTCGACGATTTTCCGTTGGCGACACTGCGAGAATTCATTGACTGGTCACCGTTTTTCCATACCTGGGGACTGAAAGGTATTTACCCCCGAATTCTTGAGCATGGGGAACAAGGCGCGCAAGCCCGCCAGATATTCAAAGAAGGCAATGCTCTTCTCGATGTCATGATTGAGCAGAAACTCATCACTGCACGAGGTGTGTACGGATTGTTTCCTGCCAATGCCATAGGCGATGACGTCGAGTTATACACGGACGACAAACGCGACAAACTACGCGAACGTTTTCACTTCCTCCGGCAGCAATCAAATAAAGAAGGTAGCGAACCGTGCCGGTCTCTTGGTGACTTCATCGCGCCCAAAGAAACAGGGCTGCGCGATCATATTGGCGCATTCGCAGTCACCAGCGGAATCGGCTTGAAAGAGTTGTGCGAGTCGTACCGGGCCAAGCATGACGACTACAACGCGATCATGGCGGAGGCCCTTGCGGACCGCCTGGCTGAAGCTTTCGCGGAGTGCCTGCACAAACGCGTTCGCAATGAATGGGGCTATGGTTGTGCCGAGAAATTGAGCAACGAAGACCTAATTCACGAGAAATACCGCGGCATCCGTCCGGCCGCAGGTTATCCGGCGTGTCCAGACCACACCGAGAAGGGCCCGCTCTGGCATTTACTCGACGTCGAGGCCAATACAGGAATTCAGATCACGGAGTCGTTTGCGATGTGGCCGGGATCAAGCGTGAGTGGCCTTTACTTCGCGCATTCAGAATCGCGCTATTTCAGTCTGGGCAAGATCGACAGCGATCAAGTTACTGACTACAGCGAGCGTAAAGGAATGAGCGTGCACGAAGTCGAACGGTGGCTGGGGCAAAACTTGAACTACGATCCTGCGTAACATCGCCCGAATTTATTGTGCGTGCATGACTTGGTACCAGATCGGGGCGAATCCGGCGAACGTTAGCCCTCCGAGAACTACGACACCTGCAATGATGCGGAAGATGCTGGGTGATGACGGTGCGACAGGGCTTGTCTTCAATCGGCCATACGCGATGAAGGCTGTGACTCCTCCCAGCACTAGATTCATGGGTACAAAGAATCCGAACTCACCGCGCGCAATGTGAAAGATCGCCGCAAGGATCATGATGAGCGTCAGGCCGATGGCAGCATACGTTGTGAGCTTTGGCTTGACTCTGGTCATTGCTGGCAAGATGAGGCCGGCGCCGCCAAGAAACTCACTGACGCCGATGAATACGAACAGCCATTCCGGCACGGCATGAAACCAGGAGACAGGCTGATGAAGCGTAAAGTTCCATACGTCCTGCCGGTAGCACATGAGCTTGCCGAAACCCGTGAAACAGTAGAAGACGCCCCACAGAATTTGCAAAATCCAGAGGGCAACATTCATGATCTTTTTGGCAGTGGATTTGGTGGCTACGAAGGCTGTCTGCTGGTTTGTCGTCAATGAATTGGCGTAAGACATAATCTTCTCTCCTTAGTTGCAAGGGCTCATTTGCTCGAATGCAAAACTTTTTCGCTCAAGATTTCGGTGGGTTGGGTATCCGATTTGGAGGTTCAATCCCGAACTCTTTCGCATACTCCCCGACTAATCGCTGCCAGCCGGCGAACTTCATCGCGTCAGCGCCGACAATGCGCCCAATGGGATTTCCGCCGAGCATGCGATCCAAAACATCCAGAGCAATATGCCAGCCCGAAGCTCCCCACGTGATGAAGCGGCGATCAATGCTGTGCCACAACGTCAAGCGCGTACCGTTGCCCGAGGCTTCAAGTTCCCACTTTATATCCCCGTATTCGAGAAACTTGGGGGCTTCGGCACGAGTGATTTTTGTTTCGATCGGCGTGGGGTTTGCTACCCAGGTGAGATTCACTTTCCCGACCGCGCCCAGGTGCGCATCCACAATAAAGGGAGCCCACTCGCGAAGATGCGCCGGATCAGTCAGCGCCTCCCACACTTTTTCCGGCGCGTGGCGAAGTTCGCGGACTAGAATGAGTGTCCACTTATCTCCGCCTTTTTCTACCCCCACCCCGCGGATCGGACTTGGTATGTATTGCTCGCGATCGATCATTTTCTGCTCCTTACATTGCTCGTATGGACTGATCTACCAATTCAGTTGCGTGAGCTGAATCAGATTGCCGCAGGTGTCGTTCAGCCTGGCAATGGTAGATCCGTGCGTGTTCGCGGGCGGTGTGGTGAATTCTGCGCCGCGTGCCTTGATACGTTCGTAATCGCCTTTGACGTCACCGGTAAAGAAGTTGGCTGCAGTTTGATTCTGCTGAAACATAGCTTGCTGATACGTTTTGGCAGCGGGGTTGTTATTCAGCGCCAACTGCAGCTCTGTGCCATCTGGTTCCTCCGGCGAAGTTACGGTCAGCCAGCGATAGGGGCCATTGCTGAAATCGCTCTTCTTCGTAAAACCTAGTACGTCGGTGTAGAAGCGCAGGGCCTTTTCCTGATCGTCCACATAGATACTCGTCAGTTTGATTTTCATTTCTTTTCTCCTTTGTGATGTTTGCGGTTTGCGCCGCGTGTTGTCTTTTCATGGGTCTTATTTTTTGTTGGTTTGAATGCACCATCCTGTTGATGTTCCATGCGGTCGAGGTGACGTTCGAGAGCATCCACATGCGCGGACCAGAACCGGCGGAACTGTGCCAGCCAGTTGTCGAGTTCCTGAAATGGCTGAGGTCTCAAGCGATAGAGGCGGCGCTGTGCATCCACTGTCGCTTCCACGAAACCAGCCTCGCGTAGCACCCTCAGGTGCTTCGACACAGTTGGCTGTGTCATGCGAAGTTGGCGCTCAATTTCTCCCACCGACCGCTCGGATACGGCCAAGACGCCCAAGATCGCCCGGCGATTTGGTTCCGCAATGATTACGAAGGCTGTTTCCATGTGGTTATATATACGCTTATGGGAATATACGTGTAAAGGTATATTTGCAGATATATTGAGAGTGATTGGTTGCTGGAAGTGCTAAAGCAGGGAATTACGATGGTTATGGTTTTGAAATGAATACTATGCAGGTAGGCGCGTGATGTAATGTGCAAGAAGAATATTAAACAGACCGAACAGCTCTAAGTTTGGTGATCAACGCCATTAGATCGTGTGCGACCCGATCCGTGGCATGACGTGCGACTTCACCTTCATCGAGGTAATCGCCCATTACCGGGTGAATGCCCATTTTCACCACGCGATCCAGGTCATTCACGATAGGTTCTGCGGTTTCTTTCGCGTACTTGGCCTGCAATGTTTTCGATACATGCTTTTTGTTCATCAGCGCGTAGTCGAACAGTTGCGCCCCCGCGTGATCGTTCAGGGCTTGAATATGGTCGGCAACGCTGCGTCCGATGCTTTCGTTCGCCTGCGTCATCAAATTGCAGACGTAGGCCTTGATGGCCTTCGATTTCACGATGGCTTGCGCTACGCCGGGCACAAGTAAGTTGGGAACTAAGCTGGTGAACAATGATCCCGGGCCAATCGTGATTAAGTCGGCGCGAGCGATGGCGTCTAAAGT
>DASXCC010000011.1:0-4588 GCA_036491415.1 Terriglobales bacterium
ACATAGATCACGTCTCCGGGAAGCAACTGGGCGTCTCCACTCTTATTACCCGCAGCGATTAAGTCGTACAGATCAAAAGACGCGACCTCTTTGCCCTGGCGCTTTAGGATGATATGGCGCATGGATCCGCGATTAGATGGACCACCCGATGCAAACAACGCATTCACCAGCGTGCTTAAAGAACTAATCGTATACGACCCTGGCTTTTTTACTTGGCCGACCACAAAGACTTGAATTGACCGAAGTTGACCTAACGTCACATTTAAATCGAAATTCTTAAAGACGCGTCCGATACTCTTTGTTAAAGCACCGTTTAACTCGTCATACCGCAGACCGGCCACATTGATGGCTCCAACTTTCGGTAAATAAATCGAACCTGTCCTATCGACAACAGCCCGATAGTTGATGTCGATCTGGCCCCAGGCCCGGATTTGCAACTCATCACCCGGTCCAATTAAATAATCGGGCGTAACAGGGACACGATCCAGCGGCGCAAATGTTGAGGGAACATTGCGAAAGAGATTTTGACCAAAGATCTCTAGCCTATAGCCCAATGAAGCATTTACGAATTTCTGAAATTCGGTATCAGGTTCCTGAATAGATCGGAGATCCTCAGATCTCAATTCCTGCTGTTCCCGTCGTCCGTTCTGCTCTTCGCCTTCGCGGCGTTGTTTATCGCCGCGCTGTTGATCCTGCAAGTCAGACGGTGTATTCGTAATTTGAGTGCCTTGCGGGATTCGTTCAGGTGGCAAGTTAGACGGCAAGTTACTGCGATCGACCTGGCAAAAGCTCGAGCCGACCAGAACAGTTGAAAAAAGGAGTGAAATTAGTGACGCAAATCTAAACACTGTAGTTTTTTAATTACTTCACTTTCGGACATGATGCCTCTACGGGCGTGAACTCTTAGTGTAAATCCTGCTCGGCCAGTGATGCCTAGGCACAAGCGCTTAGATATTTTCTGATTTTTTACCGAATAATGAGAATATATCCTAAAGCGTCAATTCTTGCATGTTATGGACGCCGTCCAAATATTCCCGCCTAGCGACGGAAGGGGCGTCAAGGTTATCGACAAACAAATCTTTACAAACGATTCCAAGGCTCATTAGAATATTCTTATTTCTTAACCACCTATACCTAAACCTAGTTAGTTAGTTTTCTTGAACTACTTAAGCTAAAAAACTCTTTCCAAGTTGCTGGATGGTTGTGTAGGATAGGCGCAAACCCCTTGGATGTGTCAAATCTTGTCTTTTCCAGGGAAGGAAAAGTCGTGCAGGTGTGTCTATAGTGGTCGTATATTGCGGAGTATTCATCTTAGCATCATTAGTAGCTGCCTTCCTGACGAAGGCTGTTCGAGACATCGCTGTTCGTTTCGGACTTGCTTTGGGCCCCATCTCTTCACGCCATATCCACAAGTCACCGATACCCAGGCTTGGTGGTATCGCGATCTACTTGACCTGCGTCATTATGTCGATTATTTACTGGGTCGCCATCCGGGTCGGTTGGGTCCATCATGCCAAGACCCTGCTGATTGCGATCATGATACCGGCGACCGCCTTGTTTGCCGTGGGTCTCATCGACGATCTTCGCGGCCTAAAGCCAGTAATAAAGCTATTTGCGCAGATCGTCGGCGGCGCAAGCTTGTATTTCAGCGGCTTCCGCTTTGAATTCCTGCAGACGAGCAATCAGCATTTGACTGTCTGCATAAGTTTTTGTGTGACCATAGGCTTTGTTGTCCTGTTGTCCAATGCCATAAATCTCATCGACGGCCTGGATGGTTTGGCGGCTGGAGCAGCGTTGTTTTCGATGGTTACGATTTTTACGTTTGCTTTTGCAAATGGCAGGCATGGTACAGCTCTGGCTGTTGCTACGCTGGCTGGCGCTAACTTAGGCTTTCTGGTCTTCAATTTCAATCCAGCGTCAATTTTCCTGGGTGATTCAGGCAGCTTATGTATTGGGTTTTGTCTGAGCGCGATTGTCCTTTCCGAATCTACGAAGCAGTCCGATCCGCTGCGTTCAATCCTGGTTCCCATCATCGCGCTTGCTTTGCCGCTCACTGACCTCGTATTGACAATCATTCGACGATATCTATCAGGACATTCAATATTCGGCGCCGATCGGGAACATATCCATCACAAGTTGCTGGAGTTGGGACTCAGCCAGAGGCAGGTGATCGCCATTCTCTATTCCGCCTCCGCCACGTGTGCGGTTTTGAGTTTGGCGCTCATGTTCCCTTCCCGCCTGATCATGATTCCTGTTGTTGCGATTTTCTTGTTGGTGTTGTTTTTCGGAATTCGGCACCTGAATTACAAGGAATTCGTGGAAGTGGAGAGGCTTGCATTGAAATTGAGGCTGCAAAAGCAGGCTTCAGCCTCAAACATTGCATTGCGGAAGTCAGTGGCGGTTCTGGAAAACTCTCGTACCCTGCCGGATATAGCCGATGCGCTTGAAGTGTGCCTGCAAAGTGATTTTGATGGTTTCAAAATCATTCTGGAGCCTGGCCATTGGTTTACCATCCTGGCCGATGATATTCCTACGAGGGTGCTGGAGAAAGCCTGGTCTGCGAATGTTCAAGACAAGATTGTTGTGACGATGGATTTGATCGCTCCTCGACATGGAAAGATTGGGCGCCTTTCAATCGATCGTGATGCTAGTCAGAGGTTGCTCGTGGACTCGTGGATACTCCAGGCAGAATTAAGACATTCGCTGAGTCTCGCATTGCAACGTTGCATCATTGCTATGCCAACAGATTTGTCTTCTGCTGACACCATAACCGCCGCACGGCGTGTAGCACGGTTGCGATCAAATTAGAAAAGCGCATGCATGCCCGTAAGTTTTTCGAGTTCGTGCAGAATTGCACGTGATTGGGGTCTTTTTCAGTGCCGGTGTCTGTCGATCTGTTCAAGAAAGAATGTGAAGAGCAAGTAACTTCTGTTCCCAAACAAAACGCTTCTCCACCCCCGCCTCTCTTTTTTAAGGGACTTGTCTGGAGCCTGACTTTTAGCGTTCCGCTGTGGATACTGATATGGCTCTTAGCCCAACTGACCGTTATTGCTTTTTCTCATTTTGGACACAGCACATCCGGACTAATAAATAAACTGATCCAACACCTTTCATAATTGAGGAGCATATGTTTTTGATGGGGAATTATCGAATGGCCAACCTGCTGGAAGTCGCTGGTAGTTTGGAACATTCCCCAGCTGCGGTGCAGGATGACCTCTATGGATTAGACTTGGCATGTAACGTACAAGGCAACGGCACGCAGAAAGTGCTCCAAAGAGCACCCCGTCGGCACCATCCGGCAAAAACCCGTAGTCAGATTGCGAATGCTCAAAAGACGCATTGGAACAAGATTAAACGTCCAAAATGACCGTGAGGTGAAGAGTTGCGGGAAGGGCACCATTTATTTTCTGGGGTTCATTTTCAATCTCTTGGGCGTGTCGGGAGCGAAGAGGCTTTTGTCGTGAAATCTACCGCCATCTTTGTGGCTTAGGTGTCGGCTTGACGGGATTTTCGATTGAGAAAATCGTTCCGTAATTGGAAATGTCTAAGACGCATCATCAGCGCCGGCAAAAACACCAAACGCGTGATACTCCGTGGATCGTCTCTACTTCAAGTCCGCTCAACTCGTTCGAATGCTGGCGCGCAACCCTACTTGTGAATGGGTTTGGGAACGGATCGTAACTGACAATACCGCTGCAACCAAGGTCGCCTCGGTTAAGAAGAAAACTTCTTGGGCGTGGTCGCCAGTCGCAAAGTTTTGAGGAGTTCTTCCGGTTCATTGTCCACGGCGACGCAGGTTCGTGGAGCGGATTCGTACGCATTAGACCGAATACAGAGAACAGGCATCAATCGTCTCTTTTCCCGCACAACAGCAATGAGAACTTTTTGCTCGTCCCTGGGAATGGTGTGGCAGATAATTGTTACGTCAATCGAATCTTCCTCCACCAGAATTATCGCCTGGTCCACGGTAATGGCTTCTGCGACGGAATATCCAGCACCGCGTAAGAGTAGTGTCCTTGATGCCATGAGTATCGGATCATTGCCAACTGAGAGCAGTCGCGGAGAAATCGTCATTATTGCCTCCCAAGGCAAAGCCAGGCCCGCACCTACATGCGCAAGGAGGGAGCGATTGTGGTGCCAGAATGCGTATTAAGATGTTCGTCTGCGAGTATACGCTCCTATCGAACGGCGAGCCCGTGCAATTCCTTGAGCAGATATCGAATTAAAAAGACGAATGTTGAGCGAAGATCAAATGTTCGCTTTCGTTGCCTTACTGGACAACGGGCTTAGGACAATTGAACTTCTCACTAGTGATGGGAATGACAATTTCGCGAACTACCGACGGATTGAAATTCATCGGCGAATGCTCTCCCCAAAGCGGTTTTGTAGCTGGTGATATTCTGTGCATCCGCTGCGGGCTTCGTATCGACCCGCATATTGAAGAACGAGACGTTTCGCTTAAATGCAGCTCATGCGACACGAAAATCAAATGCTTTTGGTCTGAAGCTGACTTGCATGTCTATCTTGCGGAGCTTTGGGGTCAATTGAGGAAAGCGTGCACGCACCCGTCTGTGGCCATACATAGGAA
>DASXCC010000012.1:0-14990 GCA_036491415.1 Terriglobales bacterium
ATAATCTAAAGACCTTCTGTAAATTCTTGAATGTCGGGGCGTAGCGCAGCCTGGTAGCGCACCTGCCTTGGGCGCAGGGGGTCGTAGGTTCGAATCCTATCGCCCCGACCAAACTTCTTATTTGTTTTCTATCGTTAACACATCAAGGGAATGATTCCCTTCGTCGAACAATTCTTGACTGTGCCCAGATTTGTGCCCACCTGGCCTTCGACCGCCGGGTGTACATAGCGTGCAGATATTCCGATTACACTATGCCCCGCGATCTGCACTAATCGCAGAAGTGGAGTGGAGATCGGGGACTGTAAAATATTTTCAGTCTAGGTCAGGGTAGAACCTGAATTTCAAGTTCCGTCGCGCGCCCATCTTGGATTGAAAATGCACGGACGGGCGTAGTTGCGTATGGCCGAGGCGTGACGATGAAATAGATCGCTTCAGAATAGTGGGCCAACGCGATGTCTTTGTGCGAAGGCTCGTTCGCGTCCAGCCAGTTCGGGTGCGAGTGATAGATGCCGAGGAATTCGAGCCGACGCTCGCGGAATTCCCCCAGCAGCCGCCCAATCTCCTTGGGAGTAATCACGTAATTCCTGACCGGATCAGCTGCGACATTCTTCGCAGGGAACGCCCGCGTGATTACGTCGTCCTGCCCCGCCAGAATTCCGCAGCATTCTCGATGCGGCTGGCGGCGGGCATGCTCCAGAAGCTGCCCAAACACTTTGCGGCGACTTTGGACGGCTCGATTCATTCCGGGAGTCTATAAGGAGACGAATGCGCAAATCAAGCGTCCGGTCGCGGAGAGACTATCTGACGTAAGTTTGAACTCTGCCACAAAAAAACGATATCCCATTTCCCAATGTGTCGGACGTGCGCCTTCTTCGGAGAAAGGAGGAACCCATATGTCACTCAAAGTTGGTCAGAGCATTGCGCGATTTTCTAAAGTCGTGTTGAGGTTCCGTCTTCTGCACCCAATCGAAAGGGGAAAAGAATTACGACGAAATTGAAACAAAGTAAACCCAGGATAATTTTCAGCGGAGAAGCATGATGTAGTGTCCGGTCAAGATCAATCCACATCGGTGCGGCGAGAGCAGACCCAACCACTACCAACCATCGCTGTTTTCATCGCATTAAAAAGTACTTTTTCACGAGTGAAGGTTAGTTTACTTTGGATTGACATGTGTGTGAGATGAACAGATTAGCGCATGGATATAGGGGCGTCTCAATCCATACAAATCCTACTAAATCGTTGAATCCTCTTGAGACCATCACTTGGGCGCAGGGGGTCGTAGGTTCGAATCCTATCACCCCTACCAAATCTGTAAGCAGCACAACAGCGCTTCAGACAACTATGGAAAGTCCTCACTAACAATAAGCACATCACTTAGCTTCGTTGTACTCTTTGCAGTTGCGGAATCCATTATCGGACGGTGTTTTCATCTTAGGCATGTATCTCCAGCAAACATGCGTCCAATAGAAGTTTTTACTTTGGATGTCACGGTACTCAACTTTAGCAAAAACGAAATATG
Source organism: Terriglobales bacterium (assembly GCA_036491415.1). Lineage (GTDB taxonomy): Bacteria > Acidobacteriota > Terriglobia > Terriglobales > Acidobacteriaceae > JAICKN01. The sequence continues at coordinate 1,521 of DASXCC010000012.1, forward strand.
TGAGTTGTCCTGCATCAATCAAATCCATTTCAGGTTGACTAAGCGGGGTGTCAGCAACCTGAGACGCAGTAAGGCTTTGTCCCGGAACGACTATATCCGTACTTGGAGTTTCGTCTGTTATATATGCTTTGTCAGGGGCAGGCGGGAAGAACCCGTAAGCTGAGAAACGATATTCAGTCAGACTGACTAATGCGGGTCGCTTTCCGGTGTTCGGAAAAATCAAACCGAACGTTGGTTTCTTGCCGACTTCAAAGTCTGCCACTGAAAGAACTCCACCAAGCCAAGGTCGGTCTGCTTGCATAACGTATTTATTGGCATTTTCAGAGTTAGTTGCCAATCTCGTAGTTGCACTTGCTTGGGTGTTCAGTTTATCTACAGCGTTTTGAATGCCCTGATTTATTAAAGCTGCCGTATCCGCAAAATCTCTTGAGGCATGAGCACTCTTTTCAGCTGCCGCTTCAGTTTTGTTGGCCGAGTCAATCATTTTGTCTGCTTGAAACCCAGCAGCGTGCATCTCCCTCCATTGGTAGACGGTCACGCAAACCTGAGCCAGTGTACTTAACGCGATAAAAACAGTGGCGACCGCGACTATCCAATCAGTCGGGCTTGCTTCTTTGTGGAACCATAGGAACCAACGCTTGTAAAAGATCGGGCGTGATTGATGGATTATTTTGTCCAAGTCTGGGACTGGAACAACAGGCTCATTCTTTCCCAAATGAAGATTCTCCAATCTATTGGCGCAGCTGAGTAAATTTCCGGCAGAGATTTTTCTGTTCTCTCGCACCCCTAACAAACTTGGCATAGCATTCTTCGGGCTGTGCTTGAAAGGGAAGAGAACCCTTCGAGTTCCTTGTGGACTCTCAGGTGATCAGTGGTAGCTCTTGCAATTAACTCTTCTTTAATCTTCTTTTATCCTTCACGATCAATCTTTAATCCCTCACGATCCATCGCAGTGACTTTCGTGCGATAACACGCATAAGTTTTTTGAATTGGACTTCGCAAATGCCATCTGGCACAGTTACTGACATACTTCCGATTCGTGTGTAGATAAGTGAAGTAAACTACGAAGTTTGCTTGCTTCTGTTGCCAGTATTTTTGTCCTGTTCTGACCTTGTCGTCTTCAACCACAACTGAGTAGACCCGTTTCCTGAGTAGGAACGTCGTGCGCGGAGGTGTGTCTGCTCGCTTATTCAAAAAGGAGAATCATCATGAAGTCGACACGTAAATCTTTGCTTTTCGTTGCAACACTCGCATTGGCCATCGCAGTATGCACCGCCGTCCCGGCTGCTCAAGCAGCCGATATGCGCGGTACCCTCACGCTTCCAATGGAAGCAAACTGGAATGGCACGGTATTGCCAGCCGGCAACTACGAGTATTCGTTGCAATACAACGGACCGGCCACGCTGGTCATGGTGCGGAACACCGCGACCATGAAGGGAGCATTATTTCTTGCCAGCGCAGTTACCGATGCGAGTGCCACGAGCAAACCTCAACTCACCCTCACACGGGAAGAAAGTGGTATGGCTGTGACTGCTCTTAGCGTAGGAGATATGAGCCTGGCTTTTGGCGCAACCTCGCCGAAGGCGATTACTCATGCTGAGACAACAGCCGCCATGAAATAAACGGCAATTTGTGAAAGGGTGCGGTAACCGCCGCACCCTTTTTTACGCCCTTTACAATTCTTTACGCTCCCGCTCACAACTCTTTCCTTGGAATTACGTTCCCACTCAACATGGGAGCATTTGTGCGTTCAATCCTCATGCCGAGCCTTCGGCTGGCATTCGTTCTGTGTGTGTGTTCCTCCGGAATTTATAGCGCGTTTGCGCAGAATAATGCCAATGCGAGGCCGGCAAATGGACAGGCGACGACGCAGGCATCCGCGAAACCCGCCGCAGCGCCTGACAAACCGGCCGATGTTTCGGTAAATGTGAATGTGGTCAATGCGCTGGCCACCGTACGCGACAAGCACAATAAGCTGGTCAAAAATCTAAGCAAAGATGATTTCACGCTCACCGACAACGGCGTTCCACAGACCATCCATTATTTTGCGCAGGAAAGCGATTTGCCGCTTTCGCTCGGGTTGCTGGTGGATACAAGCTTGAGCCAGCGTAACGTTCTCGATGACGAACGCACTGCCAGCTACAAGTTTCTCGATCAGATGTTGCGAGTGGATAAAGATGTCGCGTTTGTCATCCACTTTGATCATGAAATTGAACTCTTACAAGACCTGACATCATCGCGCGCGAAGCTGGAAGATGCATTACATTCGCTGCAAATCGCCCAACCTTCTCGTGACGATAATACCGGCAGCAATGCGCCACAGGGGCCAGGAAGCGGTCCCGACCCTCGTTCTGGAGGACAGCGTATGCGCAGGCGGGGCGGCACCGACTTGTATGACGCTATTTATCTGGCGTCCAACGAAGTCATCAATAAGCAACAGGGGCGCAAGGCGCTGATTTTACTAACCGACGGTGATGATCGCGGCAGCAAAGAAACTTTGGTGAGCGCGATTGAAGCTGCGCAGCGTGCCGACACAGTTGTGTATTCCATCTACTTCAAAGATCCCGATGCGGAAAACTTCAACCGTCGTTTTAACCGTCCGCATATTGGGATGGGCGGCGGCGGAGGTAGTCCAGGAGGAGGCAGGTATCCGCGTGGCGGGCCGGAAAGTGAGCCGCGGGTGGATCCAAAGAAAATCCTCGAGCAGATTTCCAAAGAGACCGGCGGTCGCATGTTCGAAGTGTCGAGCAAAGATACCGTCGAGCAGATTTACGCTGAGATTTCCGACGAGCTGCGCAATCAGTACAACTTAGGGTTTACTCCCAGCGGGGACGTTGGCAGCGCGGGCTATCATAAGATCCAACTAGCGACCAAGAAGAAGGATTTGATTGTTCAAACGCGTGACGGATATTACTCGGACAGCCAGATTGCGAAGTGAGAGCGGATTACACCGCGAATATTTCAAATGCCGGGTAATTCTGCACGAGAGGAACGAAAGCTGAGGCTGGCGATCCCGCGGGGATGGGGAAGAATTTCTGCACAGCACTTTTGTAGCGGTCGAGATAGGTTTTTAAGATTTCCGGTTTTTCGTTGTCGCTCAATGGCCGCAGATGATACTTCTTCCGCTGGCTGCCACGCTTTAAAGTGATTTCTCCGGCGGCTTCGGCATTGCGGACCCATTGGGTTAGGCCGCGCGGCGCAACTAGAAAATTTTTGCCATTGATTTCCGTCAAGCTGACGGGCGTGGAAAAAATCTTCCCGCTCTTGCGTCCGCGAACCTCCAATAGATAACTATAGGAAGCGCCAATGCCGAGGCCGACGAAAAATCCGTACGTGCGGTTGAAGGCAGTTTCAACGGCGTTCGCTTTGCGGAAATTTTCCGGACTCATCTCTGTTTTATTCCTGATTCCTGACGGCTTTGGTAACTCTACGCTGCCTTGCGCCAAAACTATCGAACAGAATATTAGCGATCCACTTTTCCAGCAGGTTCTCTAATACACTAACATTACTCACGATGCATACTTCTCGCCGCTGGTATGACGATCCTTTAATTTTATTGGCGTTAGTAGTTTGTCTGGGAACATTCCTCGCGCAGTCGGGAGAACTCGGCTCCGCCGACACCATGCACCGCCTGCAAACCGCGCATTCTTTCTGGACTGCAGAGCCGCCGGTGTTTCCGCAGGAGTATCCAGAGTTTGGCGTGCACGGCCGTGGCGGGAAAATTTACGACTGGTACGGGATTGGGCAGCCCATTCTTATGCTGCCCGCGGACATTGTTGGAACATACATTGCGAAGCTTCACGTATTTGCCGCGTACGGCGATACCGATCCAACCGTCCGCAACATCTTTGTTACATACACCATCAATATTTTGATTTCGTTATTGACGGCGCTGATTTCGTTGCGCTTATTGCGGCAGCTGGAATTTACGCCGAAACAATCTATCGCCGGAGCGCTGGCGCTGATCTTCTGCACGACGCATTTGCATTACTCGCAGAACATGATGGAGAACAACTACATCATGCTTCTCACGCTGATTGGATTTTCCTATCAATATGAATGGCTGCGGGAGGGGAAGCGGAACGCGCTGCTGATCGGTTCTGCTGCATTTGGGCTGAATTTGCTTACGCGCCTCACAACGGCCGTGGATATTTTTGTCGGTGGGATTTTTCTTCTTCTGGTGTTGTTCTTTCAGAAAGCGGGCCTGCGCAGTATGTCGGACCGGATTGTCGCATACATCAAAGTATCTGCGCCGGTGTATGGCTTTTTCTTCTTGCTTGATCGGCTATATCAGTTCCATCGCTTCGGAACGTTCTTAAATACGTATGTTCACTACTTCACGATCGAGCATCGTTTGCAGGATCCAACCCTGCCGGCAAATTATCCGTGGGAGACGCCGTTTCATGTCGGATTTTTGGGCCCGCTCATTACGCCGGAGAAATCCATCTTCTTATTTGATCCGCTGATGATTCTCGCCGTCGTTCTCGCGATCTGGTCATGGAAGCGATTGTTGCCGGAAGTGAAGGCATACATCGTAGCGTCGTTTCTGTTGTTGCTCGGATACATTTGTGTCTACGCGCGCTACACGGTTTGGAGCGGCGACTTCGCCTGGGGAGATCGCTATGTTTCTACCGCTGCGGAATTGGCGGCGTTTATTTCCGTTCCTCTTTTATTTCGCTTTCGCAAAGAGATTGCCAGGCCTTTGTGGGTTGCTGGAATTGCGCTTATCGCCATCAGCGCTATCATCCAGGCGGCTTCGCTGATGTTCTGGCTCTCGCTGGAAATTTATCAACTCGAGACCCTGGGGCATCCGACATTCATCGTATGGTTGCGCTTCAAAAATATTCTAGCTTTTGCTTTGGGAAAAATGGACGCATGGGGATTAAATAACGAAGCCATGACGCAAGATCCTTGGGACTATGTTCACATTACCACTTGGAATTTTCTGCCTTTTGTCCTGCGGAGAGTGGGGGAAGCGCCAGTATGGGTAGTGAAATTAGCTTCCGTAATTTGGGGAATGGTGTTGGCGGCGTTTATTGCGGTATCCGCGCAGTTGGCGCGAGTGCTGGCGAAGCCTGACTACATGGAACTCTAGGCTTTCACGATTTCTTTTTCGCCGGGCCTTTCTTTTTGGCCGAGATCTTTTTCTTGGATCCTTTTTTCTTGGATGAAGATGAACTTTTCTTGGCCTTTGTGGCAGGTCGTTGCTTCTTCGGCGCCAATTTTTTCTTGGACGCGGCATGGATCGTCGAACCCGCTGCCTGTACGGCCACTTCAGTGAGTGCCGTCGTTTTGTTGACGATCATTCCCGCCGTCACTCCCACAGTCCGGGCAATCGTCGTTAACAGATGACCTGTAAGACTCGGTTCGTTTTTCTTAGCCATCGCACTCTCCTAAAAATAGGTAGCCAATTCCAGTCCCGGTGCCTGCGCTTGTATTCCATGAACCATCTGCACGGATAATAAAGGATCAAAACCGCGCTGATCCATATGGCATAAATGAACGGAAGTCCATGTCCGTATCCGTTATCTGGTGAAGTAAATATACCGCCATGCCACAAATTATAAGTAGGCTGGTGGCAAATCCATGCCACCACAAAAGTCATGATGTGGATTAGATACAGATGCGAGAGGTAATAGAACATCGGTACACGGCCATATACGAGGAAGAATCGCGAAAGCCCGCGGTCCGCCCTTGCGCCTTCAAATAATCCCAAGGCGATCAACGCCGGGCCGAGCGTCATTAATAAGTAATCGAGCGACGGCGGATACTTAAGCGTATTGAAAAATGAAATGATCGTAAGCGTGTGCGTGGGTTGCACGATCCATGGCCCGGCGGACAACGAATAGCCGAAGGGCATGTTCGCCAAACCGTTTCCGTAGTGATTGATTCCACGGACCACAAAGAAAAGCGAGGTTGCCGCAAAGCCCAAACGCAAAATCACCTTGCGGCGGTCGGGGCGTTGCAGAATTGTTCCGAATGCATAGCCGCTTGCCATGATTCCAATGTAGGGAACCAGTGAGTAGTAAATGTTGAAACCGAAATGCGGCGTGAAGAAATAGAAACCTGGCGTATGAATCATCATCCACAGCCAGCTGAATTTTCCGAACGATGCTGGATTGATTGGATCGAGCAAGTTGTGAGTGGCCATCATGAACAGCCCCAATCCGGCGATCCACCGGACGGGAAGTCGGACGAGCAGGGCCATTGCAACCATCGACCATCCCAAGGCCCACAGCACGAGTGCTCCACTGAATAAATACGATGGGGAGAAAGTCCACGCAAAACTGCAGACGGTCAGTTCAAGGAATACGAGCCATAATCCGCGGGTGAAGAAGAGCCACGAAACCTGTCCGACTGTTTTCCCTCGCGATGTCGCGAGGAACGCGCCAGTTCCTGCGAGAAAACAAAACACTGGAGCGCAAAAGTGCGTGATAACGCGCGTGAAAAATAACGCACCGTAAGTTTGCGTAATGTCTTCCGGAGAAATTCGAAGATAAGTGAAAAAGTCGCGTGTATGGTCGAGCGCCATAATGACCATTACGACGCCATGCAGCAAATCGACGGAAATCAAGCGCGGCGCCTGGGCCAGCGCGGAAACGCTTTTTATGCTAATGGTTTCTACGACGCGCGAGGAAACGGTGGCCATCCTCGGACCTCCCGAAAGCTGCTTAGAGATGCCGCAGTGTAGCACGGATATGCATTTTCCTTTTGCGGTTCCGGACAAGAATCAGAAGTTCACTCGTTCACAAACAACTCGGCGGTGGACAGCTATACTTCGGATTCCGGCTGAAACTTAAGGTCGCAAATTGCGACTTCAAAGAACGCCACAAAATGCTACTTCTTGAGGTTGCAAAATGTGACCTCAAGTCAAAATGTGATCTCAAACAACGATTGCTTATGAATAAAAAAGCTATTGCTCTCGTCAAACAAACCGAATCAAAAATACAGTTGATCCGCGGTCAAAAAGTCATTCTGGATACTGATTTGGCGGCCCTTTATGGTGTCTCCGTTAAACAATTGAACCAGCAAATCAAGCGTAACTCAGGCCGATTTCCTGCTGATTTTTTGTTCCGGTTATCCCGCGCAGAACACGAAAACCTGAGGTCACAATTTGTGACCTCAAGTTCTGGTTACGGTGGCCGTCGCTATCTTCCTTATGCCTTTACCGAGTACGGAGCGATTATGGCGGCGACCGTGCTGAATTCCGAACGGGCTGTAGAAATGAGCATTTTTGTGGTCCGCGCATTCGTGCGCATGCGCGAAGCTTTATCGTCGAATCAAAAGATCGTTGCAAAGTTAGGGGAACTCGAGCGCCACCTTGAAAGCCACGACTCGGACATTCAGCAGTTGATTGAAGCCATCCGGGAGTTGATGACGCCGCCGGAGCCCAATCGCCGCCGCATCGGATTTGAACCACCTCCTGCGCAGGCGAAAGCTCACGGCAAAAAAAATGAGGCGGATTTCTTCGCCTCCCCATTTGTCGCCAATGTTTTTATGAGTAGGAAAGTCTTTTTGATAAAGTGGACATTCTTTCCTAAAGGAGCATTTTCTTGAAAATCAGCGCTTATCTTTTCCTGGCAATTATTTTCGCAGCAATTATTTTTCTTTCTGTTGGTTGTACTGCGCAGGTTGACGATGCCAATCAACAGCTCGCCCACGATATTTTCAAGCAACTCATCGAGATTAATACGACAGATTCTGTCGGCAATGTCACGACCGCCGCGGAAGCCATGGCGCAACGTTTGCGGGATGCTGGATTCCCCGACAGCGATATACAGGTGATTGGCCCAAACGAGAAAAAGAAAAATCTTGTTTTGCGATTTCATGGAACAGGGAAGTGCAAACCGGTCCTGCTGATCGGCCATCTCGATGTGGTCGAAGCGCGGCGCGAAGATTGGACGACCGATCCGTTTCAATTTGTCGAGAAGGACGGCTACTACTACGGGCGCGGCACGCAGGACATGAAAGACGGCGACGCCATCATGGTCGAGACCCTGATTCATCTGAAGAAAGAAGGATTCGTGCCGGACCGCGACATTATTCTCGCGCTGACAGCCAATGAAGAAGGAGGCGCGTTCAACGGCGTAGATTGGCTGGTGAAAAATCATCGAGAGTTAATTGATGCGGAGTTCGTTCTGAATCATGATGGCGGCGGGATTGATTCGGTGAATGGCAAGCCGGAGATTGTGACGATTGATGCGGCCGAAAAGCTATATGCCGATTTTCAATTCACCATCACCAATTCTGGCGGACATAGTTCGCGGCCCGTGCCGGACAATGCGATCTATCATTTGGCCGACGCTCTGGCACGGTTGGAGAAATATAAATTTCCTGTCGAATTGAATAACGTGACCCGCGGATATTACGAACAAGAAGCCAAGATTGAAAACGGTCAACGCGCGGCGGACATGAAGGCGATCCTGAAAACGCCCCTGGATGAAACCGCCGCGGCCCGGCTTTCGCAAGACACTCAGGATAATGCGCTGCTCCATACCACTTGCATTGCCACGCGCCTCAATGCCGGACACGCCAATAACGCGCTGCCGCAGCTTGCGCAAGCGATTGTGAATTGCCGCATATTGCCCGGACACTCCGCCGCCGAAGTGGAGAAAACTTTAAATCAGATTGTTGCCGATCCCAAGGTAGTGATCCAATATGTCGGCGCGATCGGCGGCGTAATGGACCACGCTTCAGACACGCAATCTTATGCGCCACCGCCGCTGAATCCTGAAGTCATGAAGCCACTGATAATGATTGCGAAAGAAATGTGGCCGGGCGCTCCTGTAGTTCCCGACATGGCTACCGGCGCGTCGGATGCCGTTTATACCATGCCCGCCGGTCTACCGACTTACGGCGTTTCCGGAGTAGCCATTGATCGCAATGACGTTCGCGCGCACGGGAAAGATGAGCGGATACGAATCGAGTCATTTCGGCGTGGTCTGGATTTCTATTACGAATATCTGAAAGCCGTCGCCTCGGAATAAATTGCTGGGAATAATCCGGCTTCTTAAGCTCACATCTTGAGCGCAGGCATTTATTTGCATATCTAAACTAAACCGTTTAGTATTGCCATCTAGTAAAGGAGCAGCGTCGTGAGTGCCATTCGTGTAGAAAATCTCGAAAAAACTTTCGGTGAACTGACCGCAGTTAAAAAGATTTCCTTTCAGGTAGAGAAGGGAGAAATTTTTGCTTTCCTTGGTCCGAACGGAGCAGGGAAGACGACCACGATCAAAATGTTGACTACGTTGTTGAACCCTACCAGCGGCAAGATTGAACTGGATGGTCTTGATCCCACAATTCATCGCAACCAGGCGCGGCAGCGGTTCGGCATTGTCTTTCAGGACCCGAGTCTTGATGTCGAGCAGACCGCATACGAAAACATGGAACTGCACGGGGTCCTTTATAAAGTCCCGCACAAAGTGCGAGTGCAGCGGACCGAAGAATTGCTGAAATTATTCGAGCTTTGGGAACGCCGCAATGACTATGTGAAGACGTTCTCTGGAGGTATGAAGCGGCGACTGGAAATCGCCCGTGGTTTTCTTCATACGCCCAAAATTCTTTTTCTTGACGAACCAACGCTGGGCCTCGATCCGCAGACCCGCAATCAACTTTGGACGCACGTGAAGAGTGTGAATGAGAAGGAAAACACAACCGTATTTCTCACCACGCATTACATGGACGAGGCCGACCGCGTGGCGCATCGCATCGCCATTATTGATCATGGCGCGATTGTGGCCATGGGGACATCGCAGGAATTGAAGCAACAGACCAATAGCGAGACGCTGGAACAGGCATTTTTAGCATTGACTGGGTCTTCGATCCGCGATGAAAGCGCAACTACCAAAGATCAAATGCGTCATGTCGCGCAGATGTGGAGGAAAAGATGAGCGCAATTTATATTCTCTGGCTCCGTGAATTGAAACGATACGTGCGCTCGCGAGCGCAGATCGTGGCTTCGCTTGGTCAGCCGCTGCTTTACCTGTTGGCCCTGGGCTTCGGGCTGGGACCTGTTTTTCAGAAGGCCGGAAACGGCAGCTACTTTCAATTCGTCGCCCCCGGAGTGGTCAGCATGACGATTCTCTTCTCGTCTGTTTTTTCCGGCATAGCCATGCTCTGGGACCGGCAGTTCGGTTTTCTTAAAGAGACTCTGGTGGCGCCGGTGCCGCGCATCCACATCATGATTGGCCGCACACTGGGAGGCGCGACAGTCGCGGTTATTCAGGGTCTGCTGGTTTTCGTTGTCAGCATCATCGCCGGTTTTCGTCCGCATCACTGGCTTAGCCTCTTCCCGGCGTTATTGTGCATGATGCTCATCGCCATCGTTTTCGCCGCGTTAGGCACGACATTCGGCTCCATCGTGCAGGACATGCAAGGCTTTCAGCTCATCATGAATTTCATGGTGCTACCGATTTTCTTCCTGTCCGGAGCGCTGTTTCCCCTGGAGAATCTGCCGAAAGCATTGGTCATTATTACGCGCATTGACCCGCTCACCTATGGTGTTGATGCCATGCGAGGCGTGTTGATCTCCAATGTTCATTTTGGACTGGGCTTCGATGTCCTAGTTCTTGGTTTGATCGGAACGGCATTTCTTGTCGCGGGCGCGTATCTGTTTTCGCGGATCGAGTTGTAGCGGGTGGCGAGGACGCGCAGCGCGAAAGCCCACAAGGAAGTCATTGATGCCACTCTTGAATTATTCGTCGAGAGTGGCATCAATGCCACCAGCATGGATGCTATTGCAGGCCGTTCCGGCGTCAGCAAGGCCACAATTTATAAGCATTGGCCCGACAAGGATGCGCTGGCGCTCGAAGCACTTTCGCATTTGTTCGGCTTTTACGAAACGCCTCCCGATTTTGATTCGGGAGATTTACGCCGCGATTTTGTGGACGTTCTCACTTACCAGCCGAACGCAACCAAACAAGACGTGAAGATGAAAATGATGCCGCACGTCATGAGTTATGCGGAAGGCAATCGAAAATTCGGCGATCAATGGCGCGCACGCATCATCGAACAGCCGCAGATACGTCTAAAAAATCTGATCAAACGCGGAATTGCCCAACGGAAGCTGGATAAAAGCCTGGATATTGCCGTCTGTCTTGCGCTCCTGCTGGGGCCGGCTTTTTATTGGTACATCATTGTCGGCAAAAAAAAGTCTACGTCATCCATGCCGCGTGAGTTAGCCACGGAAGTTGTCAGCGCTTTTTTTAGGGCTTTTGGCCGCGAGAAATAAACACACAATTCCTGCGGTTCCGCATCCGAAATTTCATCCTCAAAATTGTTACCAAAGCCCCTGTGCCCGCGCGGGTTTTCCGCTGTACCAGGCGCATCTGGAGCACTTCTGTTCCCCTCGTTAGACTCAGCCCAAATCGCACCCATAGCTTGTCCTCCCCCAACTTTCAGTAACCTGGCGAGCTGCGATAGGAATGGAGGTTCTATGCATGCCTGGATCAGCTCGCATATGATCCTGATTTCCACCGTTTTAGGCCTCATCCCTATCGCGGCTACGGTCATCAGCTGCGTTCTAAGCATCGTTCTGGCCCGCGCTACACTGCGCTATGCTGAATCCGCCGATATGGCTCTGGCGCTCGCCCGGGAGGAGTTTGAGCGGGAATGGTCGCCCGAACTGCACATCAGGCTGGAACGGCTTTCGGCCACCGATGCCCAGATTGTTGTTACCAATCTCGCTAAGATTTCTGTGTTGTTGCAGCTTTTGCAGCTGCGCAAGATTTCCCACGCCGTGCCGTTTGACCGTACTTTTCTGAATGATCCCTTGGTCGGCGGTATGACCTGGACCCAGGACGTGGGCAAACGCCTGCTCACCTGCACGGGGCATGAATTCAACGGAGTGGTTGCGGCTTCGATGAACTTCTACTGCTCGGGCCGCATGTTCCGCACCGATTGGTTTCGGTTTTATATCCAGGTGCATAACGGACACATTATGCGCTTGGGACCCACAAATACGCCTGCCCGCCGGGTGAGAGTTTTGGACAACTACAAAGGGCCGGAGCGCCGCAAAAAAGTACACGCGCAGGACATCACCAAAGACATGCTGGGAATTAAGCGCGAAGAAGATGTAACGCTGGTGCGTTCATAGATCGCAAAATACGCACATTCTTCAAAACACGCCCATTCTCAGGTAGTGTCCTAAACTTAGGACACTACCCATTCTCATGGAGAAAGCAGACGGGGTCTTTCGTCCACCGTCTGCTTCTTTCGAATTAGCTTTTCCCTTTTTTGTTTTTCTTTTCTTTCGGGCCATCGCCGAGTTCGGCGAATTCCTTGATCCTTAGCAATTCGCTGGTCCAAAGCTCCTGGTAAGGTCCGACCCACCGTTCGTAAATCTGGCGGATGGGGACGACGTTTAACGAATTCACCCGCTGCCGTCCGTCTTCTCGCGTGTGCACCAGTCCCGCTTCGCGTAATACTTCGAGGTGCTTCATGACGCCAAAGCGGCTGAGGTGGGGAAACGTCTCCACGATTTGGGTGGTTGTGCGCGATCGCGGCCGCAAAAAATCCAGGATCGCGCGGCGCGTCGGATCAGAGAGCGCCTTCCACACCGGATCGAGTTTGTCTTCGATGTTTCCCGCGCCTGCTGCCTGTTTTGTCACTTCGACTCGCAGTCTCCTTTAATGGTGTTCATAATATGGCCCCAGCCCTGGCTTACGCCCTTACGATGTTCCGGGTCAATCATGCCGATCGCGCGGTGCCGCAACGTCAGCTTGCTGGTGCCTGCTGTGCCCGGCGTAATTTTCATTTCGAGGTGATTGATGGCAGGATACGACATAAACATTGGCCCACTCATTTCAAGCAGCTCTCCGGGTTTGATCGCCTGCACAAATCCCCAGAGATGTTCGACTCCGTTGCCGCGGTCACGATACCAGCGTCCACCGGCCTTGGGTTCAATGCGCAGATCCATCGATTCGCCATTCGGCCTCTTGTTGCCTTTACCCAGCCGCTGCAGCATGGCTTGGAACACCTTCTCGGGATTAGCTTTGATTTCCACTGTCTGGTTGATGTCGAGTGTCATTTCATCGAACGTCATGCGAATTCTCCTTGGTTAAATCACTTGGTTTGATTAATACGTCTTCAATACGTTAGTAAATAGTAACGTGAATATGCGCTCACGTCAAGGTAGAATTTGATCGCTATGGTCGCCGGATACATTATGGGTTTGAAATGACAGGAGAAATTCGTTCTCGCGCTCGACATCTTTCTCGCGTCCGCATAAAGTATCTGGCATGGATCGACGCGACTTTGCCAAACTCTCTGCCCTTACGATGGCCTGGGGCTCACTTCCTTCTTTTGCGCAAAATGCCGGATCTTCTCAGAAACCGTTGGGATACGCAGCGGTGGGGCTGGGCAGAATCTGCGATATTTTCATGCGCGGTACGGTGAACTCGTCAGCCGCAAAACTTACCGGACTGGTGACCGGACATCCCGACGTGAAGGGCACGAAGTACGCAGAGATGT
>DASXCC010000013.1:0-2926 GCA_036491415.1 Terriglobales bacterium
CTTGGGCCGGCCGCCAGTGCCTGAGGAATACACGATGCAGGCCATATCATCGCGCTTACGCACGACAAAATGGGGCTCGCCTTTACGGCGAAATTCTTCCCAGCGAAATGCTCCGCCTAACTCGGCGCGCAACGGAGCTTCCGTGACTAAAACAGTTGGCACACTATGCGGCTTGCCATTCAACGACTGTAAAATCGCACGCCACAGGTGATATTCAATGATCAAAACTTTTGTTCGGGAGTGCGCCAGCAATTGTAAATGCTCATCAGGCGTGAGCTTGTAGTCGAGCGGGACCAGAACGCCTCCGCAATAAAAGACCGCGTATGCGGAAATCAGCCACTTCGACTGATTGCTCATGATGATGGCGGCGCGGTCCCCGGCGGAAAAATTCGCGTCTTGCAGGGCGCGGGCGAGCGGCTGCGCGACTTCTTTGAAATCGGAATACGTGAGGCGTGACTTTTCCTTGTCGCGATCGGCCTCGATAAGGCAGGTTTCGTTCGGCCAGCGATCGAGCGCATCGCGCAATGCAGCGCCGAGGCAGGAATATTGATCTAAATTAAGCATTCAGGGATATGTTGATTGTAGATGGGAAGAGGGATAAATTGCACTTTTGCTGTCTATCAGGAATCAACAACCTAAAATCTACAAGCGCGCCTGAATTCGACTGGCCAGAGTGCGAAAGTCGGAAACGCCTTGTAGTTCATAGTCAGGCAATTCTACATGAAAGTGATGCTCAAGCCTGGTGAGCATGTCCAGCGCCTGCAAGCTGTCAATGTTCAGCGTTTTGAAAAAGTCATCGTCAGGCGTGAGTTTTTCGCGCGGAACCTTGAAGTGCGTGGCCGCCAGGTTCAGGATCTCGTCCAAAGTGTTTTCAGCAGTTGGCATAGGGTTCTCTCGATGATGCCGGAAATTTACGGCAAATAAGGTAAAGCTTCCGTGCTCTCCACAAACTTCTTCAGTCCAGATTGGACTGCCGGCCTACTGAAAAGGTCGCAAAAGATGTCGATCTCCTGCTTCAATTCTTCGTATGGAATCGGTTTAATGAATTTCTTCGCTGCGATGGCCGTTTGCCGGTCAAATTTTCCAAGCTGACTCGCAGTCGCTCGCGCCACGCGCAGAGCTTCGCCTTCGCCGACAACCTGACTGACAAGTCCGACCTGTTGGGCTTTAGTCGAGTTGAAGCTGCGACCGGTAAGCAGTAAATCGCGGACGACGCTATTCCCCAGATCACGCTTCAGGCGCGGAATACCGCCGAAGCCTGGGACCAATCCCAAACGCAATTCCGGGAAGCAAAAGCGCGCCATTTTATCGGCGATCAGCAGATCACAGACGAGCGCCAGCTCGAATCCTCCGCCGAACGTCACGCCATGCAATGCCGCGATGGTCGTTAGCGGAGCTGCATCAATCGTGTTCATGACTTTGTGGATGCGCTCCAGGAAATCGCGCACGCCACGCAATGCTTCTTCCGGGCCTAACTTTTGTGCTCCGTAATAAAGTTCACGCAAATCCGCGCCCGCACAAAAACCGCTTTTCATGGTGCTGTGCAGAATCAGAACGTGAGCCTGGGTTTGCAACACTGGGAGTGCCGCGGTGAATTTTTCGAATTCCTCCAGCGCTAAAGTGCCGATTTCATTGCACGGCGCGCGGTGCAGCGCCAGCTCAATGGCGCTGTCTTTTAACTCCCACGATAAATATTGGCCCTGAAAAGTGTTCATCCCGCCTGCTTCACGCTGTACATATCTTCAATTTCTGCTTTGAATCGTCCGGCTATCACATCGCGTTTCAACTTACCCATCGCAGTCAGCAATCCACTATCAATCGTAAAAGGCTCGGGATGAATGTGGAAGGCACGTATCTGCTTGTAATGCGGGAAGTGCGTATTGGCATGGTCGACGGCATGCCGCACCTGCTCGGGTGTAACTTTTCCGGTGACGATCACAGAAAGATAGCCGCGCCCATTGCCCACCAGCATGACCTGCTGCGCGGCAGGCAGATCATGATGCACTTCTTCTTCGATAGGCTCTGGCGCGATGTTGTGACCGGAGCCGAGAATAATCAGGTTCTTAATTCTGCCCACGATGCGCCAGTTCCCTGCCGCATCCACTTCGCCTTGATCGCCGGTGTGAAACCATCCGTCGCGTAAGGCTTTTGCGGTCTCTTCAGGGCGATTCCAGTATCCCGGAAAAATATTCGGCCCGCGCACGATGATCTCATCACTCTCCCCCAGTTTCATTTCAATGCCAGCAATTACCGGGCCCACGCGACCCGGTTCGACACGGCGAGGATCGTCCATGGTGCAGATGGCCATCGTTTCGGTGAGGCCGTAAACCTGAAGAACGGGAATACCCAGCATCATGAAATAAAGTTGCGTTTCGACGTTCAGCGGAGCCGAACCGCAAATCAGGGCATGCAGATTGGCGCCAATCATTTTCTTGCGGATGGTTGGGAAGATGACGGAGCTCGCCAACGATAACCAAATACCGTCGCCAAATTTGTGCTGCCCTGTTTTTTGACGGAACCATGCGGCTTTCGTGCGAGAGTAAATCGCTTGAATGAGGCCGCCGGTCTTCCAAAGCTGCTCATCCACGGCTTTGCGCATCCGTTCCAGCAAGGCCGGTACGTTGAGGATGTAGTCCGGCGAAGCTTCGCGCATCTGCTCGGCAATTTTCGTGAGATCGGTATTGATGGTGAGTAAATTGCGGCGTAACAAACATGTGAGCAAAAGCACCCACGACCCGGCAAAACAAAACGGAAGGTAATGGAAGACGTTGTCCTGGCCTGAATGCCCTTCCATCAGGACATCAAGCCTGCCTGAAGTGCACCTCAACATGTGGTCGAGATTGCCGGAGGTCAGGATCACTCCCTTGGCTTCACCGGAAGTGCCGGAGGTGTAGATGACCGCAACCGGATCGGAGTTTTGCAGCTT
>DASXCC010000014.1:0-3059 GCA_036491415.1 Terriglobales bacterium
ACGTTGCTGGTCCGATGCGGCATTGGCTGCAGTCGTACTGTGAGCGAGCGCCAGCTCCACTGCATGCTTAAGGGGCAAAGGTTCCGCGCGAAGGTAGGAGACACTCAACAACACAAGCGAAGTCAGAAGAACGAGAACGCGCGCCACGCCGCAGGGAAGATGTTTCATCGCACCACCTTGTTTGGCAGAAATCACAAGCAGAATTGTAGCTGAGCAGGGATAGACAATTGCGCGCCTCCCGCAGCGCGAAACTGGTTGAACAACGCAGCGAATTTATTGAGAGATGTGGCTTAAAGCCTGCTGTGCCCGCGAAAAATTCTTCGCCAGCGCCAATGCCGCCTGATATTGGGCAATGGCTTCATCTTTTTTGCCTTGTTTCTCAAGTACTGAGCCCAGCAGATAGTGCGCTTTGAATGCCGGAGCTTCTTCCACCATTTGTCCGTTCAGGTAACGATTGAGCCACTGCACGGCGGCAGGGAAGTCTCGTCCGCCTCGAATCAACAACTCCGCAGATTCCATAATGACTTCCTGACGATCCATGGGTGCAGCAACAGCGCGGTAAAGCGTTTTCTGCATGTTGTCGAGGTCTTGCCGATGCCAGTAGTAAAGCGCCAAATTGAACCATGCGTGAGCGCCGCCGTGGCTATCTTGAATCGCGGCCTGATATTCCTTTTCGGCGTCCGCATACTCTTTATTCTTTTCGGCGATTCTCCCTTTGATCCAGTCGGCGCGCGCGGGGTCTAAATTTGCCAGGGCCTGGGCCTGGTTCTCGGCTTTGTCTCTGCCACCGCCAACAATTCCTGGAGCCTCTAAATAAAATTCTGCAAGATCGTTACGGGCATCGGCGTTATTGGGAGCAAGCCGGACGGCTACTTCAAATTCTTGACGTACTTTTTTTGCCAACCCTGCTGCGGTAATGAAACTCGCGCTGTCCGCCTTCTCGCCGTAAACCCGCCCCAGCCACAAGTGATAGATGCCATTCGAAGGATCAAGCGCGGTAGCGCGCTCGCACGCAGAAATTCCCCGGTCCCATTCGCCGAGCTGGAAATAAGCACGGCACAGCAAATTGTAAGAGTCAGCTTCGTTGGGATATTTATTTACGCGGTTTTGAAATTCAGAGATCGCCTCGTCCACGCGACCTTGCTCGAGCAAAGTTGTAGCCGAGGATGCAATCGAAGCGCAGGGAAGGATTGCAAATAAAACTGCACAGCAAAGTTTGCGTGAGAAACCCATGTATTAATGGATGACTCGAACGTGCAATCCGTCGCTTAAAGGTTTGGAATTTGTTGCATTCAGAGCCACCTGCGAGCCTTGTTGCAAACCTGAGGTGATTTCCACGCTGGTCAGATTGGCGATGGAAATGTCCACATTCTGGCGACGTAACTGAGTGTTATCCACGCGGAAAACATAGGGACGGTCATCGTCCTGGCGAATAGCCTCACGAGGAACCGTCAATACATTTTTGTCTTCTTTCGTGACGATGGCCACATTCACATTCACATTGGGCAACAATTTGTAGTCATGGTTATCCACAATGCAAGTGGTCTCGCCGACATTGCGAGTGCCATGCATCTTCAATGTCGAAGGAATGGAATTGACTGTACCCTTCCACAGGCGGTCAGGAACTGCGTCCCACGTCACCTCGATACTTTCTCCGGGAGAAAGCCGCGCAACATCTGGTTCATCCACAAAAGACCGCACGACGACTTTGGAAAGGTCAGCTTCCTGCAATACAAGATCGCCGGGATTTACGTAATTCCCCAGCTGTACGGGAAGTGAATAAACAACTCCATTAAATGGAGCGCGGATGTTGAGTTTGTTTAGTACATCTTCTGCCGCTGCGTAGGTCGCCTGAGCTTCGGAGAGTTGCGCCTGTACGCTGGTGATTTCTGGCTGCGAGTAACGTCCTGCTAGTTTTTGTGAGAGCAAGTTCACGTCCGCGGTCGCATGCTGCAACTGATTTTCAGCGATTTCCACTTCTCCCTGAGAAGCGGCTCCGCTCTGCTGTAACTTGCGCAGCGCGTCCAGATTTCGTACCGCCGTATCGCGTTCAGTTTTTGCTTTTGCAAGTTGCGATTCGGTTGTAAGTACTTCTTCATGCGTACCGCCGGCTTTTTGCGCGCTCAAATCTGCCTCAGCAGCGCGTAGTTGCGCCAATGCCTTGGAGGCTGCGCTGCGGGCGTCAGAATCTTCGAGTTGCACAAGAAGCTGGCCTTGCTTCACGTGTGCGCCTTCGTTTACCAATAATTTCTTTACCGTCGTGCCAATGGGCGCATGCGCTTCGAAATTATGCAAAGGCTCGATTTTTCCATTAGTGGAAATGACGCTGCGAATATTGCCTGCTGATACTGTCGCGATGCGGATTGGAACGGAATCATCCCGCGACATGAACGACGCTAACAGGATGACCGCGACGATGATGCCGGCGATCCATACCATCCAGCGATTTCGCGAAAAAAAACTTTTGTCGTTAGCGGGGGCCATTTTCAGGAGCTATTGCACTAATCTAACACCATGTATGCCTGGATTTACGAGCGCGAACCTAAGGGGTTAGATGTGCAGAAAGCGGTAAAGTACCAGCTTTCTGCAAACTTGCGGCCGAGCTTGGGCTACCCGTTAAAATAGTGACATGCCTAAAACACCGCGCTACACGGCCGAACATGCAGAAGCGGGCCTGGACGCTAAGTTTCCAGAGATCGAAACATGGCCCAATCAATTTCCCGGATACGAGATTGTGATTGATGACCCGGAGTTTACGTCTGTGTGCCCCAAGACAGGATTGCCGGATTTTGGCGTCATCACCATTCGCTACATGCCAGGCAAAGACTGCCTGGAATTGAAGTCATTGAAGGAGTATTTGCACTCCTACCGCAATCTGGGGATATTCCAGGAAAACATTGTGAATCAGGTTCTCGAAGATGTCGTTCGTTGGGCGAAGCCCGTATGGGCCGAAATAAAAGGAGATTTTCGTCCCCGAGGCGGAATTTCGACCGTAGTGATTGCGAAATGGCCGCGGCCGAAAGGGAAGAAGTAAAGAGTCAGGTAGGTGTCGCGCCGTT
>DASXCC010000015.1:0-23764 GCA_036491415.1 Terriglobales bacterium
ACCTTGGGTTTAACGCGCAATTTCGCCTGCAACTGAAGTTGTTTGCGCGCCCGTTCCATCGCCTGTTTGTAGGATTGACCCGTCCCCAGGGCATTGTTGGCCGCTGCGTTTTTCTGATTAGGCCAATAAAGATGGGCTATAAAACTATTTCCATTGCCGGCAACTTTTGAGGAGGCTGTAAGCAGCCGGGGCGCTCCCACGTAAAGTATCCACGCAAGACACACTAAATGGATGGCAGCCGAGACTCCGATAGAGGCAAGGCGGCGCCGCGTGGATGGTCCCGTCTTGGACAAAAGACGCATATGGCCGTCTCACTCATTAGACGTCACATGCGGCCGGAGGTAAACAAATTTTCTTCGTTTCATGTAACACTCTTGGACAGTTGGCCTTCCCCGCGAACGCTGTTAAAATCCTGATATCAAGCTTGTCGATGGGGCTATAGCTCAGCTGGGAGAGCGCGTCGTTCGCAACGACGAGGCCGTCGGTTCGATCCCGACTAGCTCCACCAAATTTCCAATCACTTGGAAGTCTTCTTTCTCCAAAACGACATCCTCATTATTTTCTGCAGTTGGAAATCAGATCTTCAGGAATATTCGCTTGCGGTAGAGCGCCAGCATCACCAGCCAGCAAAAGAAGACATACGCGATTGCGAAAAGCAGGGATGCGTTGAGGGGACTGGCGAGCGGCTGGAATACGGTGCGGAATATCCATCCTCCCCAGTTAATGACGCCAAATTTTGCGGAGTGAAAAGTTTTCGTTCCAATCAACGCGGCTAAAAGTTCGGAGAGCACGTAGGCCGCAATCGCATTCATGCCGAATACGAGGAAGAAGTCGGCGAGCCGGATGCGAATCTTACGGACATCAAAAAGCCAATAACAAAGGCCAAGGCCGATCATCGCAAGGCCGGCAGTTAAAAGAACAAAAGAACTGGTCCAGAGATTTTTATTGATGGGAAACCAGATATTCCAAATCTCTCCAGCTAGAAAGCATGTAATGCCCGCAGCAATCATGCCAAGAGCTTTTTGTGTCTGACTGCGCATGGAGCGCAGCCACTCTGCGGTCAACATTCCAAGCAATGTGGAAGCGACGGCGGGAATCGTGCTCAACACACCTTCTGGATCATTCGTGTGTTGGTAGAGATGCCCCATAAATAATTTGCGGTCAATCAGCGCAGTCCAATTGCGGTCCGGATCGAGTAGCGGGATGTCGTGCGTGGGGATGCCAAATCCTGGGACGGGAAGATAACGCATGATGATCCAATAGCCGACAAGACAAGAAAAAGCGGCGCCGATCCATGTTTTTCTGCCCGACCATAAGAAGATGAAAGAAGAGATGACGTAGCAAAGCGCGATGCGTTGCAGAACGCCTTCAAAGCGCAGCGTGTGAATGTTGTAGTGATTGGGAAATCCGTTGATAAAGACGCCAAACGCAAAGAGGGTGACGCCACGTTTCAATGCATGCAGCATTAAGCTGTTGCGAGTGTCGCTGCGGGTTAGGCGCGAGGAAAAAGAGAAGACCATCGAAACGCCGACAATGAACAGGAAAAATGGGAATACCAGATCTGTCGGCGTCCAACCATTCCACTTTGAATGTCGCAGCGGCGCATAAACATTGCCCCAATCGCCCGGGTCATTTACCAAAATCATTCCAGCGATGGTCAGGCCGCGGAAAATATCGAGGGAGAGCAGCCGTTCCTTTTTCGGCTTGCCCGAAGCATCCATCACAATTTCAGGTTTGGAAGCGGTGCTTGTACTCATCGGTTTTGCTCGCCTCCATCTTATGCGTGCCAGCGGCAGACGCGCGAATTATTTCTCTTTGACTTATTTCTTTTTACTTATTTCTCCTTACCTGTTTCTTTCCGCTTATTTTTCTTTGCCGGGGTAGTTCCACCGCAAGCCGACACGATACAAAATTGGAGGGCCGATGTTTAGCGTCGGCGTCCTAGCCACCTGATAGCGTTGGTTGGTTACATTTTCCGCTGCGGCAAAGGCTTCCAAATTATGCCCCAAAGAGCGGGCTCCGATCACGTCCATGGAAAAGAATTGGTTGAGAGGGAATTGATTTTGATCGTCGTCAAATTGCATACCCACGAACCGGCCTTGCATGCTTAGCATGAAACGTTTCGGATTCCAGTAGCGCGCCTCGAAGGTCAACTGATTGCGCGGAACCTGCGGAATGCGAAGACCTACTAAAGACGAACCTGCGGGGAAATCGACGACTGTGGCATCGGTAAAGGCGTATCCGGCAGAGAAATCAATCGAGCCAGTGACGTGCAGATCGCCGTCAAGTTCCAGGCCGCGGGAACGCGTGCGACCGAGATTTTGCCGCTGACGAGTGATTAAAGTTGGAGTTGTATTCAGCGTGACGTTTTCGATGGGGTCAACGATGTCGCTCCAAAAAAATGTGCCTCGCAGGTCCAGTTTGTGATGAATAGCATTCGCGTTAAGTCCGGCCTCGCCACCGGTCAGGCGCTCGGCGATCAGAGTGGCGTTGCTGTTGGTTTGCACATTGCCAAGGCGAAAGCCGCGATACAGTTCGTTCAAAGTCGGCGCACGAAATGAGCGGTACATCGATGTAGTGACAGAAAAGTGCTCGCCAAGAGAGCGCAGGACAGAAAGCCGGGGATCAAAAGCGGTATTCGACCGATCAGAAAAAATCGTGTCAGTAACCGGCGTGGCTGTAGATATAGGAACGCGCAAAGCGCTGGCGTCGAAGTTGCTCCAGTAATCCACGCGTCCGCCAAGGATGATGGTCCATTTATTTCTGAAGCGAAAAATGTCTTCGCCGAACCATCCAAAGCTGCGTTGACGTCCACCAGAAAATGTATCTGCAGTATTCGTTCCCGAGGTAAATAGTTGTTCATTGCTGGCACCGATGACTTCGGAACCGTCCGCGCCAACAATCAGCGTTTGCAGCTTTCCGAATACGTGGCTCCACTGCGCGCTGGCCCCGAATTGCTGTGCGGGAACATGCTGCAGATCGACAAGCGATTCGCTATTGCGATCGGCGGCGATGGATGAAAAGCTCTGGTTATATGATTGCGCGTCGCCGTAAGCACGCAGGCTAAGGGAATCATTATTCCAGTTTTCGTCGAGCCCTACTGCGCCGGTCGCCATATGCGTGTCATTGTCCTGAATCGGCGTACCGTTCTGGCGAAATTCATCGAAGTAACTGCCACGGCCAAAGACGCGCCCATTCGCGCCGATCTTGCGTCCGATGGTTGCATCCACATCCGCATGCTCAGAGTTCGCAGGAATATCAACGTCCCCACTGATGGAAGATGGGACAACGACATAACCGTCCGTGTGAAATAAATCTGTGGCTGCCTGAAAATCCCAGGGGCCTTTACGCGTTCCTGTCCAGAAAGAAAGGTCGGGAGTGCGCTCGTTGCCGTACGAAGTTTCTAAATTCATTGCCGGGCCCTGGGGCTGACGAGAGATGAATTGCATTACGCCGCCGAGTGCATTGCTGCCGTAGAGGTCGGAAGTGCCTCCGCGAAAAACTTCCACGCTGGCCAACTCAGCTTTGGGTATGCGTCCCCAATAAATCCATCCCCCAAAGGGATCACCGAGCGGGATGCCGTCTTCAAGCACAAGCGCTCGGCTGGGGCCGCTGGCTCCGAGTCCGCGCAACGACACGCCTTGCGATGTTGGATTGGCGGTGCGGCTTCCTGAACGGCGAAACAACGTGAAGCCCGGGACCTGACGAAGCATGTCGTCCACCGATAAGGCGGGAGTGGAAGCCAAATCATTTTCGGTTAAATGGACGGTGCTGCCTGGAGTTTCCGATAATCGCAGTCGCGAGCGGGCTGCCGAAACGACGATCTGCTCTTTCGCCGAAGATGGAGTGAGGGCTATATCAACAGGGCCGCTGCCTGCGCTCCAGGAAATTTCAGCAGTAGCAAATCCTCTAGCAGCAATGACAATCGATCCCGCGGCAATCGGCGGTTTTTCGAAAACAAATTCTCCCGAGCTATTTGTTTTGGTGCCGACTTTGAAAGCGTTGTTCTGCAAAGTTACATCGGCATTTTGTACGACGGCGCCCGAAGAATCATGCACGGTTCCTTGAATGCGGTTGGCGTCAGCGAACAAGGCCAAAGGAAACAGCGCAGACAATAGGATCGCTTGCAGAATTAAACTTCCCGATTTCATAACACCCGCGAAAGACGTCATTCCAAAGCAAGTCAGCGATGGAATGTACAATATTGATTAAGACTTTATCAGTTTGCAGCAATTCTCTCCTACTTTCGAAAAGGAAATGCGCGGATTTCATGTTGATTGGCGTACTTGCGTTGCAGGGCGATTTCGACGCACACCGTAAAAGGCTCGAAGAATTGGGTGCGAAGGTCGTACTGGTTAAAAAACCGGAGCAACTCGATCAGATCGACGGTCTCGTGATCCCCGGAGGCGAGTCGAGCACGTTCCTGAATCTTCTAGGCAAAGACGGCTTGGAGAAGCTGAAGGAGTTCGTGCGCGTGAAGCCGACATTTGGGACCTGTGCTGGGGCGATTCTGCTGGCGAGAGAGGTTGAAAATCCAAAGCAAGTCGGATTAGGCGCAATCGACATTGATATCCGGCGCAACGCCTATGGCCGCCAGATGGAAAGTTCCATTCGCGAAGGCAAGTTTAAAGATACGCCCATTGAGATGGTATTTATCCGAGCACCTCGCATTGAGCGTGCTGGGCCCAAAGTCGAAGTGCTCGGCACAGAAGGGAAAGATACGGTAATTGTGCGCCAGGGGAATGTGATGGCTGCGACCTTTCACCCGGAGCTCTCCGAAGATCCTGCCGTCCACAAGGCGTTTCTGGATTTAGTCAGCAATGATTCCAAACCGGCAAAGCGCTAGGCCAGATATTTTTTCAATGGCTCCCAATATCTCGCATACCATCCTGAATAAAGGTGGCCATAGTTAGTCTCTGGAAAGCCTGTGTGGTCCAGAATGATTTTGGTTTGAGGACCGTTTTCCTTGAGTTCGAATTTCACCAGCGAATAAACTCCAGGGTCCCAATTTTCTGGCCGCCACGCTTGCACGATGCGCTGGTTGGCGACGAGTTCGATGTTCCGGCCGGTGATCCTGCCGCCAAACATGGATAGTGCCCCGCCTTCACTGCCATCAATCGTCGCCGGCATTCCCGTGAACGTGGAAAATTGTTTGGAATCGAGAAGAGCTGCATAAATACGCATAGCGCCGGATTTAAAATCAACCTCCTGATGCAGCGATGTCCGCGTGGCATCGGCCCCGGTGCTCGGTAATTCTTCCATGCTTTGCGATTGTCCCAACGCTTTTGAACCTGTGGCCAAACTACCGATGGCGACTGCGGCGCCGATCATCACTTGACGGCGGGTAGGGTCGGTTGCCAATTCTGTGAACTTACTTTTCACTCGAATTCTCCATAAATATGTATTCCGCTGTGTCCGTATAGAAACATTGCATCAAAATATGTTCAAGATAATATTTTGCCGGGAATGTAAATTAATCTCATCCACTTAATCCTTCGAATCCAGGAGATGTTTATGTCTTACCCGCCAAGCCATAGCAAGAAGACCAGAGCCAAGATTGTGGACAGCGCGCGCCGACTTTTCAATCGGAAAGGCTTCGATAATGTTTCCATTCAACAGATCATGGCAGGGGCGGGGCTTACCCATGGCGGTTTCTACAGTCATTTCAAAAGTAAGAGCGACCTGTACACGGAGGTACTTGGCTGCTTTTTTACTGATCCAAATTGGAAGAATTATTGGGAGGGCGTCGAAGTCGATCTGAAGTCGAGCGATGCCGCCGCGCAAGTGGTGCGCGCATATTTATCACGCCAACATTTCGAGGACAAAGAGAACTCTTGCCCCATGGTGGCCTTGCCCACGGACGTTTCAAGGAGTGGCAAAAACGCAAAGAGAGCTTTTCAAACCGTGTTCAAAGCCATGGTGAGCATTCTGGAGAGTGGTTCAAAAGAACAGTGTGCAAATGAACAGTGTACAAAAGAAAATGTGCAGCCTCTCCACGCAACCGCGCAGGCTGTTGCCGCTTTGTGCGTGGGTGGCATGGTCGTGGCTCGCGCCATTGCCGACCGCGCGATGGCGGATGAACTGCGCGACTCCTGCATGGCAGTCGCGCTGCAGATCGGCGGGTGGGGGAAAGAAACGGAGATAGAAAGTAAATCCGAAAAGATATCTGCGTAGACTCATTCGGCGGCGATACAGTATGGCTAGAGTTGGGAACTCGCCATGGCGGGCTGCAAGGATTTATAAAAAGAGCGAGACCATTGAGAGTTGCCTAAACTAACCGACGAATATGGAGGGATGAATGAAGATTAATGCATACCTGAATTTCAACGGCGAATGCGAAGAGGCCTTTAACTTTTACGCGCAGGTACTGGACGGGAAAGTTTCCTATATGTCTTCATGGGAAGGCTAGCCGATGGCCGACCATGTGCCCGCCGATTGGCGAAAGAAAATCATGCACGCCACTCTGGATATCGGCGATCAGGTGCTTATGGGCGCTGATTCGATGCCTGGAAAGCATCAGAATCCGCAGGGCATGTCTGTAACAATGAACTTGAGCGATACCGCGGAAGCTGAGCGTATTTTCAAAGCGCTAGCCGAGAAGGGAACTGTCCAAATGGCGCTTGAGAAAACGTTTTGGGCTTCGCGTTTTGGCATGCTCGTGGATCGCTTCGGTATTCCGTGGATGATCAACTGCGCTTAGAGTTTCAGTTGTAATTTTTGTCCGGCGCTAACCAACCATGTGAACTTACGTCCAACCGGTTCAGTGATTCACATCCTATGAATACTGTCGCATTGCCTGTTAAACAATCGCAAACTTTGCTGGCTATCTTTGTAGGCGGCTTGGTTGCCGGCACGTTCGACCTAACCCTGGCGTACATCATTTTTGGCGTACGCATGCCCCAAGGCATTGCCAGCGGACTCATCGGCCGCAGCGCGGCTTTTCAAGGCGGCGTCCCTACTTACATTCTCGGGATCATTATTCATTACTTCATCGCGTGCTCAGCGGCGGCTGTGTACTACGCCGCGAGTCGGAAGCTGGAATTTCTCAAAGAGCATCCCTACGTCTGTGGAATGTATTACGGCATTGCTGTTTTTCTGGTGATGAACTTGATCGTAGTACCGCTATCGGCGATTCATGGTCATGGGCCTTATACCTGGAACGGGCTTGTCCAAGGCCTCCTTGCGCACATGATCCTGATTGGATTGCCGATCGCTTTAAGCGCGCGTGCGTTTTCTGGAAAAGCGCGCTAGAACTACACAGCTTGCGATTGCATCTCTTTGATTCGTCTCTGTAGAAATCGCCGTTCACTTTCATTGGTGGCCATTTCCAACGCGCGTGCATAGCTTTGCACGGCAGCCTCATGCAACCCCGAACGCCGTAGCAGATCGGCGCGCGTGGCGTGTAGTAAATGATAATTTTCCAGGTTGTTTGCGGCGGAGAGAATGTCGAGAATCATCAATCCGGACTGTGGTCCGTTCACCATGGCAAGCGCAACGGCACGGTTCAGCGAGACGATCGGAGAAGGCTGGATGCGCTCGAGCAGATCGTAAAGCTCGAGGATCTGCGCCCAGTCGGTATCTTCGGCGTGTTCGGCCTGGCAGTGGATGGCAGCAATGGCCGCCTGCAAAGCGTACGGGGAAGCTCCATTGCGAAGGGCGTTCTCGAGCAGCGGCAGCGCTTCCTCAATTTGCGCTTTGTTCCAGAGAGTGCGGTCTTGTTCTTCCAGAACGATGATGTCGCCGTTTGCGTCCATGCGGGCATCGCGGCGCGCATCGTGCAAAAGCATGAGCGCGAGCAGTGCGGTTGCTTCCGGAGGAACTTGTGCTCCCATCAAAGAGCACACAAGCCGGGCAAGCCGGATGGCTTCCCCGCAAATGTCGGTTCGCACCAGCGGGCCACCGCGGGTGGCGGCGTAGCCTTCATTGAAAACCAAATAAATGACTGTGAGGACAGCCGCCATGCGCGCCGTCAGTTCATCCGTATTCGGAACTCTGTAAGGAATGCCGGCATCGCGGATTTTTCGCTTTGCACGCACCAATCGCTGCGCCATGGTTGGCACAGGCATAAGAAACGCGCGGGCAATCTCGTCAGTTTCTAGGCCGCACAATGTGCGAAGGGTCAGGGCGATTTGTGCCTCAGGAGCCAGCGCAGGATGGCAGCAGGTAAAGATAAGTCGCAGGCGGTCATCCGCGATTTCGCTGGATTCGTCGGTAAGCAGTTCGTTCGGCTCCTCAAAGGGTTCCGACGGCAGCCCCAGCGCTTCCATCTTTTGCGCGAAATTGGCTTGGCGCCGCAAGCGGTCAATGGCTTTGTGGCGGGCGGTCTGAATGATCCATGCACGGGGAAATTCAGGAATGCCCGAAGATCGCCATTGGTCCACGGCAACGGTGAAAGCTTCCTGGGCACATTCCTCGGCAAGGTCGAAATCGCCTACGGTGCCAATCAGGGTGGCGACAATCCGGCCCCAGTCCGCCCGGTACACTTCTTCCACAGCTGTGGCGGCATCCGGCGCGACGTTGGGTATAGGCTGGGAGGACACAGTGCCCATTGTAAATGTAAATATTTTTTCGGAACGGTGTCGATTTGAGGATTTCCCGTTCGACTAACCAGTGAGGGAGCTAGATATGAAATATATGTTGTTGATTTATTTGGATGAAAAGGGGCTCACTGAGGCGCAACGTATGGATTGCTATGCGGATTCTGCCGCCTATGCCCACAAACTCCAGGCAAGCGGGAAGTTTGTCAGCACCTCACCGCTGCATCCGACTTCGACTGCAACCTGCGTCCGGCAAGACAACGGCATACCCTTGGTCACCGATGGCCCTTTCGCCGAAACACGGGAACAGCTTGGAGGCTATTTCGTAATCGATGTAGACGACCTCGATGAAGCTATCAGAATCGCTTCCGAGGTCCCAGCTGGCAAGTGGGGGACGGTGGAAATCCGCCCCATGATCGACGTCAAGAATTTGCCGGTAGCACGAGCCAGTTAAGGAGGGTTTATGTGCCCAGCATGCATTTCTGGTACGGCGATGTTGCTCGCCGGACTGATGACAACCGGCGGACTTACGGCATTCATCGCGCCCAGTTTTTTTCGTCGCGCTAAGAGCCCTGAAACCAATGACCAAGTGGAAAAATATAAACCATTGAATGAAGATCAAACTGATTAAGGAGGAACATTATGACTACGAGCACAGTTGAGAAGGCAAACGTTGTATCCCGCGCCGAATGGCTTGCCGCGCGCCGAGAATTACTTACTGAAGAAAAAGCCCTTACCCGTGCGCGCGACGCCGTCAGTCAAAAGCGCCGTGAACTTCCCTGGGTGAAGATGGACAAAGACTATGTTTTCGATGGCCCGAACGGAAAAGAAAAACTCGCCGATCTTTTCGGCGGGCGCAGCCAACTCATTATTTATCACTTTATGTTTGCTCCCGGCTGGAACGAAGGCTGTGTCGGCTGCTCGTTCCTCTCGGACCACGTGGATGGAGCCGTGCAACATCTTGAACAGCACGATGTCTCGTATGTTGCGGTTTCCCGCGCACCGCTGGCGGAAATCACGCCTTTCATGAAGCGCATGGGCTGGAAGTTCAAGTGGGTCTCGTCATTTGGGACCGATTTCAATTATGACTTCCACGTTTCTTTTCCGAAAGAAGAGGTCGCCAAGGGAAAGGTTTATAACAACTTTGAAATGCAGGAAGCCTATGGCGACGAAGTCTCCGGGACCAGCGTGTTCTATAAGGATGCTAACGGTGACATTTTTCACACCTACTCGCAATATTCGCGAGGCGGAGAAGCGGCGCTGGGCACCTATCACTTTCTTGATTTGACTCCAAAAGGCCGCAACGAAACCGGCCCCGGATTCAACCTCACCGATTGGGTTCGCCATCACGATCGTTACGGATCGGGCGGACTTGTACAGCCAACAGGACGCTACCAGGCCGAATCAAAGACTGAATTAATGACTGAGATGAAGTCCGACGAGAAATCCGAGACCTGCTGCAAACACTGATTGCAACGCTTCGTAAATGTTTAGATCTGGCGGCTTCTGGCATCCCTGTCCCCGGCTGCCGGCAGTCGCCTTGTAACTAGCAAGTTAAGCGCGATACTTCGTCAATCGATATTTGCCAACCGATATTTCGCCAATCTATATTCACCAATCTAAAGAGGAGAGTTTTATGCCAAAAATTACCCCGTTTCTCTGGTTCGATAACAACGCGGAAGAGGCTGCGAATTTTTACACCTCTATTTTTAAAGATTCGAAGATCAAAGCCATTCATCATTATGGCGAAGACTGCCCGGGCCCGAAGGGATCCGTGATGACGGTTGCTTTCACCATCGAAGGTCAGGAATTTACGGCGTTGAACGGCGGACCGACATTCAAGTTCACCGAAGCCGTATCGTTTGTAGTGCATTGCAAGACTCAAGACGAAGTCGATCACTATTATTCGAAATTGATTGCCGACGGTGGGAAAGAAATCCAATGCGGGTGGGTGAAAGATAAATTCGGCCTTGCCTGGCAAATCACTCCGGATATTTTGTTTGAATTTTTGGGTGACAAAGATAAAGAAAAAGCGCAACGCGTGATGCAAGCGATGATGCAAATGCGCAAAATTGACATCGCAAAATTGAAACAGGCTTATGAACAAAGTTGATTCCAGCGCGGCGCCGCGCAGAGGAGATCTGCGCAGCATCGGAGCTATCGTCGCGGGCTGTATCGGTTTGCTTTAAGCATCGCCGGAGACACGCCACCTGGGGCCATGTTCCTTCTCTTGGCTGACACTTGGCCCGCGACTATTGCTCGCACAATTGGCCCGCACTGGTATCCACTTACATTGGTCGTGACTTCGTTGCCTACTGCTTGGGTCGGCGGAAAGCCCCGTCTCTTTTAACTGCTCAAAATAACTGCTCAAAAATCGTGAATCACGTTAAAAAAAGAAAAATAAAAATGTCGATCTGGAAGGTTACCGCTCGTCTTACCAGTGAAAAGCAAGTTCAATCAAAAAGAACGAGCTCAAACTAAAATTCGAGGAGAAATATAATGAGATTTTTAATGATCGTGAAGGCCAATAAGGATTCAGAAGCGGGCAAAATGCCCAGTCAGGAACTGTTCGCAGCGATGGGCAAGTACAACGACGAGCTCCGCAAAGCCGGGGCCCTTGTGGAGTTAGCCGGGCTTCAGCCCAGTTCCAAAGGATTCCGTGTGAAGTTTTCGGATGGCAAGAAGACCATCGTTGACGGGCCCTTCGCGGAAACCAAGGAATTGGTCGCGGGTTTCTGGATTATCGACGTTAAGTCGCGCGAAGAAGCATTGAGCTGGGCGAAGCGTATTCCTGAACCATTCGGTCAGGGGCAAGAAGCCGTCGTCGAAGTGCGGCCATTTTTCAACCTCGAAGACTTTGCATCCTTGCAAGGCGATTGATGGCGCGAAGAAACTCAGCGAAGAACTTGTAAAAAATAATTTCAGGCGACTGTCGATTTAGAGATCCTCCATTCGATCTACAGTCGAAGAAACATAACAGGCAAAACAAAGGAGACACACCCCATGCGGTACATGATGCTGGTGAAGTGCACGCAGGAATCCGAAACTGGAGTTCCTCCGAATCCGGAATTAATGGCTGCCGTGGCGAAGCTCGCCGAGGAAGCCACAAAGCGAGGCGTGATGATCGACGCGGGAGGTTTGTTACCAAGCGCCCGAGCTACGCGCATTCACGTATCCAAAGGAAAGACGACGGTGACGGACGGGCCCTTTGCGGAAACGAAAGAACTGGTCGGCGGTTACGCCATTTTCGATCTCTCTTCGAAAGAAGATGCCGTAAAAATGGGCAGAGATTTCATGCAAATACACGCGGACATTCTGGGAACTTCGTACGAAGGGCAATTGGAGATCCGCCCCATGTTCAGTGCGCCTCCGCCTGCGCAGCAGTAACACTAAACTGCATATTCAGAAGAGGAGAATCTTATGTCATTTAATAGCTATTTGAACTTCAACGGAGATTGCGAAGCCGCTTTGAAAGCCTACGAAAAATGTTTTGGCGGAAAACTCGAAGCTACAACTTTTGGCAGCACCCCGGCAGGCAATGGTGTTCCCGCCGACTGGCAAAACAAACTGGTGCATGCCCGGCTCACTTCGAGCCAGGGAATATTGATGGCGTCGGACGTGCCTCCCGGACGTTACAGCAAGCCGCAGGGGTTTCGCGTAAACATCAACACGAATGATCCTGCGGAAGCGGAACGTGTTTTCAAAGAACTATCGCAGGAGGCGACGATCGAAATGGCTTTGCAACAAACATTCTGGGCCAAGCGCTTCGCCATGTTGACCGATCGCTTCGGCACTCCGTGGATGATCAACTGCGAGTAAGATCGCATGTGCTCCGCTCGTCAACTGGCGAGCGGCGAAGCCGCGCCATCCGTTGCTCGTGCAATCTGTATAATGCCGCCACATAGGAATATTGGATGAAAATAGAAAGGTGCATATGAAGAAAAAACTTGCTCTGCTGTTTTGCGCAGTATTCATGATGGCCACATTTGCCGTGGGCCAGACCCTTACCGATGCAGACCGCGAAAAAGGCGTTCAATATCTTGAAAAAACGCGCGATGGCGTCGTCGATGCAGTAAAAGGATTATCCGACGCACAAATGACATTCAAAGCTGGGCCGGACCGTTGGTCCGTCGCACAAGTGTTGGAGCATATTGCGCTGGCGGAAGATTATCTCTCCCAGAACGTGACAGCCAATGTGATGAAGGCCCCCGCTGGTCCCGCTGGCCGCGACACCGCGAAAATTGATGCCGCCGTGTTGGCCATGATTCCTGATCGTTCCCACAAAGCGCAGGCGCCACCTCCGCTCGTTCCCTCTGGACGATGGACTCCGGCAGAGACCCTCGACCACTTTTTGAAAGCCCGCGCCAAGACCATTGAACTGATGAAGAACACGCCCGATCTTCGCGCGCATGCAACAGACAGCCCGTTGGGTCAAAAGCTCGATGGCTATGAATGGCTGCTGTTCATCGCCGCGCATAGCGAGCGCCACACCAAACAAATACAGGAAGTGAAAGACAATCCGAACTTCCCGAAAAATTAGCTGACAGCTTTTCCGGGGACTTCGATCAGAGGTCCCCATCTCATAATTTCCGAGTGACGTGCATGATCCGCAAACGTTTTCATCAGTGGTTGAGTTTAATCATTTTCATTGCCATTCCTGTTGCGCTTCGTGCGCAAACCGCCAATCAACTTCCGCACATCGTAAAGAAAAACGGGCGCTATGCCCTCTTTGTGGATGGCGCTCCTTACTTGATGCTGGGTACGCAAGTGAATAACTCCAGTGGATGGCCTGCGTCTCTACCAAAAGTGTGGCCGGCGATTGAAGCGATTCATGCCAATACCGTCGAGATTCCGGTCTACTGGGAACAACTCGAGCCGCAACCCGGACACTTTGATTACTCCGTCATGGACACGATTCTTGCGCAGGCGCGCGAGCATCACGTCCATCTCGTGCTGCTCTGGTTTGGCACCTGGAAAAACGGCAGCTCACACTACACGCCGGCATGGATTAAAGAAGATAACGCAAAATATCCGCGGGTGGTGGATTCGAAGGGCCGCAACGTGGATTCGCCGTCGCCTTTTGCCAGCAACACGATGCATGCAGATATCGCGGCCTTTTCTGCATTCATGAAGCACTTGAAAGCTGCTAATCCGCAACACACGGTCTTGATGGTGCAAGTGGAGAACGAAGCGGGAACTTACGGTAGCGTGCGCGACTATTCGCCCACCGCGCAAAAAGTTTTTGAGGAACAAGTTCCGGCGGTGCTCGTCACCGCCATGCAAAAACAGCCAGGCACATGGCAGCAGGTTTTCGGCGACGACGCGGATGAATTCTTTCACGCCTGGTTTATCGCCAGCTACATCGAGAAAGTGGCGGCGGCGGGCAAGGCAATTTATCCTCTGCCTCTTTACGTCAACGTCGCGCTGCGCGATCCGTTAAATCCTGGCAAAGCCAGCACGTATGAAAGTGGCGGTCCCACCGACAATGTGATCCCCATCTGGAAAACGGCCGCGCCGTCGCTTGATTTGATTGCGCCGGATATTTATATAGAAGACAGTCCGCTGTACTTCAAAGTCCTTGATCTTTACCATCGCCCGGACAATGCCATGTTTATACCGGAGACCGGAAGCCGTGCGTCGTACGCGCGCTATTTCTTCGCTGCGCTCGGTCATCAGACAATCGGGTTCTCTCCCTTCGGCCTCGACCAAACCGGCTATCTGAATTTTCCGCTCGGCGCGCAGCGCGTGGATAAAGAGCTGCTCGATACATTTGGGCTGAACTATGAGCTCGTCGGCCCGATGCAGCGGGAAATTGCCAAGCTGAACTTTGAAGGGAAGTTGCAGGCGGTCAGCGAAGAGAAAGGCATTGCATCTCAAAGTTTAGAGTTCGGCAGTTGGAAAGCTACGGTGTCTTACGGACTCCATCAGTTTGGCCCGGGAGATCATCCCCCAGGAAATCCTGAACCAATCGGCCGAGCCTTCATTGCTCAACTGAAAGACAATGAATTCCTAGTGGCGGGATTCTTCAGCCGCGTGGATTTCAAACCCAACGATGCGAGCACAGGTAAACAGCGCCAGTTTACTCGCGTCGAGGAAGGCCATTACGAGAACGGCACGTGGCACTTTGATCGCATATGGAATGGTGACCAGACCGACTGGGGATTGAACTTCACCTCCGCTCCCCAAGTCTTACGCGTCACACTGGGAACATATTAAGAAGGGAACACACATGATCAAAAGAATTCTTTTATTCATCGTTGTAGTGGCAGCTGTGGTGTTGATTTACGCTGCATTCAAACCCTCGGACTTTAGCGTGCGACGGACCATCACTATCCAGGCTTCCGCTGAAAAAATCTTTCCCTACATCAATGACTTCCACAATTGGGCGGCGTGGTCGCCCTACGACAAGCTGGATCCCGATATGAAAAAAATAATCAGCGGACCGCCCAGCGGCAAAGGCGCGATTTATGAATGGGAGGGAAACGGTAAAGCTGGGCAGGGCAGCATGGAAATTCTGGAATCCGTGCCCTCTTCCAAAGTCGCGATCAAGCTCGACTTCTCCAAACCGCTTGAAGGTCATGACCATACTGAATTCATATTGCAACCTAACGGCAATGCGACGAATGTTACCTGGGCAATGTCCGGTCCGCTGAATTATCCGGGGAAGGTCATGAGTACATTTTTCAGCATGGATAAAATGGTAGGCAACGATTTCGACAAAGGGCTTGCGAACTTAAAGACTGTGGCGGAAAAATAAGTTGGGCCAAAGGAAACATATGAAGACTCTCTGGCTTGTATTGTTGTTCACGGTTTCTGCTGTCGCACAATCTAGGCCTGCCGAATGGAGCACTCAATTAACCCAATCGATGCCTCTGCTCGGGCATCGCAACTGGATTCTTGTTGTAGATTCGGCCTATCCGCTACAAACATCTCCAGGCGTGGAAACGATCGAGACCAATGCCAATCAACTGGATGTTGTAAGAATGGTGTTGGCGAAAATTAATCATTCGACCCATGTAAGTCCGACAATTTATATGGACGCGGAATTGCCTTATATCACGGACGCGGATGCGCCGGGAGTTTCGGTATATCGAACCGAAGTCGGCGAACTCCTGCACGATTACAAAATCGATTCCATGTTGCATGAAAAAATTATTTCGACAATCGATGAAGCCGGAAAGACCTTCCACGTTCTCGTGTTGAAGACGAATATGACGATCCCATATACGTCGGTCTTTATTCGATTGGATTGTAAGTATTGGAACGCTGATCAGGAGAAGCGTTTGCGCGAGGAGATGAGCGCCGAGTCGAAACACTAACGGAGTGATTGAAAAGCTACTTCTTGCGTTGATTTTTGCGTAGCGCATCCATCATCGCAGCGATGCGCTTCTCCCGCGTTTCTTGACGCTTCGCACCTTCGATTTCGCGCACATATTCTTTCTGGTTGGTAAACGATAGTTTTGGCCAGAACTCTTTGGCCTTTGAATCTTTATCAATGATCTTCTTTAAATAGGCCGGCACCTCAACTTTCCGCTCTTCTTCGTCGAGTTCCATCACAACGGAAACAGTATCCCCAGCCTGGCATTTGGCGCCGGCACGCATCTGTGCGTTTACGGCCATCATGTGACCATTCCCCATATTCATGAGCGAACTGCGAAAGGGGAATCCGTTAACCGTGCCCTTCACCGGCACACGGCCTTTGCGGCCAAACACTTCAACCACATCAAACGGCGGCTGCAAAACGGCCGCGTCCATTTCGGCATGGCCAGTCAACTTGGTTTTGAATTTATGCTGTGCCATGGTTTCATCACTTTCGGGCAATAAGGTGGTATTTCTCGGCGATTATGCCTCAATCGCCCACACAAACTCGGTCCAGCTTACATTAATTCCGCAATTATTTTTGTAACGAATCGCCCATTTTGTACACCATCCTTCAAGGGTTAAAGGCAATCGATCAGAATCGCCTGCGATGAGGGACAAACTTGGGCAAGTAATTCAGAAAGCGCCCCGCGCAATCTATTCAACGTGACTGCCTCTACGGAGGGCTCATTATGTACGTCACCATTTTCGATACGTTCATTCCTTATTGGAAAAACCTGCAGATCCACACGCGGGCCCTGATTGTCGGGGTTGCAATTGTCGCCATCACCATTCTGTTCGGATCCTTGTCCGTGCTGACGCATTATCACTTTTCCGCGCTGATCACCCTGGGTGTCTTTTACGGAATCGTCATCTCCAAAATCCTCAGTCAGTTTCTCGCGCCAAAAATTCAGTCGCTGGTCGCCGGATTTCTGAGCGGCATTACAGCAGGAAATATTGGAGTGCAGCAGGCGCGTCTGAGTGCGGTCATCCACAATATCGCCAACGGAATTCAGAATGTTGCACAGAGCATTGTAGTTGTGACCCTCAATGCCGATGCTGATTTCAACATGGCTATTATCTGGGGCATTTGGATAGCGTTTCTCACCGCGATCATGATTCTGGCGGCGAATGCCTACTATGCAAACCTGGAAACCAGCCCTATCGGCCGCATTGAGCCTGTGCCGCCTTCGATAAATACACCGCAACCTGTTACAGCACTCACAGGAAATTAAGATGTACGGCAGTCGAGGCTCCTTTGAAAATTTTGGCTCACCTAAGCAACGATGACGAAAACCAATACCGTGACGGCATGCCTCATGGTATTCACGCCACCTCTGCCTCGATCACGCTGTACGGCGATTTCGTGGGAATCACTCGCGTTAATCGCAATCCGCACTTGGCAAATAATTCGGCATACTGCTGCTCGGTGCGTTCGCGGCCTCCGGGGAAGACCAGCATCTCAATATCGAGGATCTTCGACATGTGCGGCGTGTTGCCAGGAGGAACGACCAGTTCCAGCAGAACCACCTTGCCGTTGCTTTTGCCATTCAAGGCGCGTACGCAATTGCGCAGGATGATCTGGGCCTTGTCGTCGTCCCAATCGTGAATGATGTTCTTCATCAAGTAAAGATCGCCGCCTTCAGGAACAGACTGAAAGAAATCTCCGCTGGCGGTGCGGCAACGTTCTTGCAATCCAAGCTTCGCGATGCGCTCGTCGGCGCCTTTGGTGACATCTTCCATATCAAAAAGCAAGCCGTGGCATGGGGGATATTTACGCAGAATTTCGCAAAGCACAAAGCCGTGTCCGCCGGCGACATCTACAACGGTTGAGTATGGCGAAAAGTCATAGACCTCCAACACTGGATAAACCGCCACGGTGCTCATTGTGGTCATAGCGCGTGTTCAACCGTAGGCTGGCCGGTCTTGACTGGTGTGCAGCCATTCGGAGGACATACGGAAGTGCATTGGGTCGGCAATCCACACCACCATGTCGCGCATGGAACCTTTTACATCAGTGCGGAGCAATAACCAGAAGCAAACTGCATGAGATGTTGCGTGGGATCGGGTTGCTGACCGGCTTCGGCCGCGGACTGCGGTCTTTCCGCTGGAATTACGTTCATAAAATTTGCACGCCCATAAAGTGATGGCACCGATCATATACGCATTGCATAAGGCGTTATACTGGCATATATGAGTTCCGCGCCGGAAAAGACTTTTTACCTGGAAACTTTTGGCTGCCAGATGAATGCTCATGACTCGGAAAAGGTCATCGGGACGCTGGTTGCGGAGGGCTACCGCCAGGTTCCGACCGTCGAAGAGGCTGGGTTGGTCCTCTATAACACCTGTTCCATCCGGGATAAAGCCGAGCAAAAAGTATTCCACCGATTGAACGATTACAAAAAACTGCAAAAACAAGGCAAGAAGTTTGGCGTGCTGGGGTGCGTCGCGCAGCAAGAGGGCGAGAAGATTTTCGAGCGCGCTCCGTATGTTTCCATGGTTTGCGGATCGGCTTCCTATCGTAATCTGCCGCAGATGCTGGTGCAGATTGAAGCAGGGAACACCCGCGTAACCGGACTCGATGATCGCGAGACCGAAGAGTGCTTTGAGACTGAGTTCACGGCGAGGACAAATCCGCACCGCGGATACATCACCATCATCGAAGGCTGCGACAAATTCTGTTCATACTGCGTCGTTCCCTACACGCGCGGTAAAGAGCGCAGCCGCACTTCTGACTCCGTCTTTGCGGAAGCCCGCCAGATGGCCGATTTGGGGTATACGGAAATTCAACTTTTGGGCCAGAACGTAAATTCGTATTACGACCCGACAGGGAAGAAGTCGTTCGCGGAGTTACTGGCGGGTGTCGGTGAAGTCCCGGGGGTTCGTCGCGTGAGGTTTACTACTTCCCATCCTCGGGATTTCGGCCGCGACATTATTCATGCAATCGATGCCGTGCCCACGCTTTGCGACCACGTGCATCTTCCTGTACAAAGCGGGTCTTCCAAAATTTTGGATGCCATGCAACGTCTTTATACCCGCGATCAATATCTGGAACGCATTACTTGGATGAAAGCTGCGAAGCGCGACATCAGCATTACCTCCGACATTATTGTCGGCTTCCCTGGCGAAACCGAAGAGGACTTTGCCGACACACTTTCCTTGCTGGATGAGGTTGGTTACGACGGAATCTTCGGCTTCAAATACTCTCCGCGCCCAAATACTCCGGCCATCGGCCTTATGGATGCCATACCCGAAGAAGAAAAATCACGCCGCTTGACGACATTGCAAGAACGACAACGCGAGTTGCAACGAATCAGCTATCAAAAACATATCGGTGAAATTCTTCAAGTAATGGTTGAAGGAAAAAATGATGCTCGTAAGCAATGGTCCGGTCGCACCTCGCAGAACAAGATTCTGAATTTCACCGTACCGGTGGACGCGGAAACACCTGCACTGGAAGTTGGAAATTATGTACCTGTGCGTGTGACGGCCAGTTTTCCTAACAGCCTGCTGGGAGAATTGTCCATCTAATTGCTTAGTACCGGAGGTCGCGATGGAAGTCGAAATGAAAATCCGAGGGTTGTTGATGGATCCGGTGACGAATAGTCCCATCGTGGTTCTTAAAGATGTAGGGAGTGACACTGTGCTGCCAATCTGGGTCGGCGCGTTTGAAGCCCAGGCTATCGCATTTGAGATCGAGAAGTTTTCGACTCCGCGACCTATGACACATGACCTGATTAAGAATGTATTACTGGGGCTGGAAACTTTCGTGCACAAAGTCGTCGTCACTGAACTGAAGGAAGATACTTTTTATGCGGCGATTTGGCTCGAGCGCGGCGGCCACGTGGTCAGCATTGATTCGCGTCCTTCGGACGCTCTGGCGCTTGCGCTGCGGGTGGATTGTCCCATCTTTGTGGATGAAGCAGTTCTGAAGAATTCAAAGTTAGCTGCCAGCCTTTCGGAAAAGGCCAGCAGCGAAGAATGGCGCAAGTGGTTGGAAGGCCTCAATGACGAAGATTTAGGCCGCTACAAGATGTAGTCCTCAACAAAACGAACATACACTTCATAAAGAATTTCAATTGGACGAGTCCAACCTCCCCCGTCTAAATTCACTTTCATAGAGTAATTATTTGCTGTGTTTTCCGCTGTCGATTGAATGCGGACAGGGAGGACCTGCGCTTCGTTATCAGGAATTTTTATGGCTGCAATGCCCGTTTCATTGCCACCGGCGCTCATGTCACCATTTTTAAACTATCAATTTGACGCGGCTTACGACGAAATGTTTGAAAGGCCGGGAGTTCCCCGCGCGCACTACCAGGCGTTGTATCGGCAGTTGCTTGAGTTGCCGCCGGAAGAATTGCGAAAAAGCCAGCAGGCCGCGGACCTTTCTTTTCTGCACCAGGGAATCACATTTACGGTTTACGGCAATGAGCAGGGAACAGAACGCGTTTTCCCGAATGATCTTCTTCCCCGGATTATTTCCGGCTCCGAATGGAAAGTCGTGGAAGAGGGATTAACGCAGCGGATTACTGCACTAAATTTGTTCCTTTGCGATCTCTACCACGAAGGCAAAATTCTTTCTGATGGTGTCATTCCGCGCGAACTGATCTACAGCTGTAAACATTTCCGCCGTGAGATGCGCGGTTTGCGAGTGCCGCGTGATGTGTATGTCAGTATCTGCGGAACAGATTTGGTCCGCTTGCCGGACCGCAGCTTCGCAGTGCTGGAAGACAATCTCCGCGTACCCAGCGGCGTTTCATACATGCTGGCGAACCGCAAAGTTCTCAAGCGCGTGTTTCCCGGACTATTCCGCAACTATGGTGTGCGGCCAATCGATCATTATCCGCAGGCATTACTGGCCACACTGCGAACGCTGGCTCCAGCGAATTGCTCCATGCGTTCCGAGCCGACAACTGTATTGCTGACGCCGGGCGTGTTCAATTCAGCTTACTTCGAACATACATTCCTGGCGCAGCAAATGGGAATTGAGCTGGTTGAAGGACGAGATCTACTGGTGCACGACAACGTTGTGTACATGCGAACCACGTCAGGTCTGCGTCGTGTAGATGTCATTTATCGTCGAGTGGATGATGACTTCATCGACCCTCTTTGCTTCCGTCCGGATTCAAGTCTGGGCGTGCCCGGACTTTTCAATGCATATCGGGCAGGGAACGTGACCTTGGCGAACGCGATTGGAACAGGTGTTGCCGATGACAAAGCCGTATATGCCTACGTTCCCGCAATCATCAAGTATTACCTTGATCAGGACCCGATCATCCCGAATATAGAAACGTACCTGCTCACCGATGAATCACAGCGCAATTACGTGCTTGATCATCTTGGCGATCTGGTGGTCAAGGCCGTAGGCGAATCCGGCGGATACGGAATGATGATTGGGCCGCAGAGCACGGCAAAACAGCGCGAGGATTTTCGCCGGCGCATTCAGACAGAGCCGCGCAACTATATCGCGCAGCCGACGTTGAGTTTGTCCCGTGCACCATGCTTTCTTGAAGGCGGAATTGATTCCCGCCATATCGATCTGCGTCCATATTTGCTGTATGGCGAAAGTGCAACGCTGGTGCCCGGCGGACTGACGCGTGTGGCGCTGCGGCGCGGATCTTTAGTAGTGAATTCATCCCAAGGCGGCGGCAGCAAAGATACATGGGTGTTGCGAGCATGAGGAGATCGCGGAGCTAGCATGCTTTCTCGAGTCGCAGACAGTTTGTACTGGATGAGCCGCTATCTGGAGCGTGCCTCCCATACCGCGCGCTTAATCGATGTGGACCTGCAACTGCGCCTTGATCAATCTCCCGAAGTGGTGGGGCAACACTGGCAACGACTGCTGGATTCTTTGCATGTTCCCAGTGCTCCCGGAATAAAGTTGGATTCCGTCACGGTGGCGCACACGCTTGCGTTTGACCGTGCGAACCCCGCATCGATTGTGAGTTGCATTGGCGCGGCCCGTGAAAATCTCCGCCATGTGCGGGAACAATGTTCTTCGGAAATGTGGGAGCAGCTCAACCGGTTGTATTTGCAGATCCACGGCAATCCTCCCGCGGAAGCATGGATTCTGCATTCCAATCATTTCTTTCGCTCCGTGCAGGAGGGAGCGAATCTGTTTGAAGGTATTACTGACTCGACCATGAGTCACGGCGAAGGATGGCACTATATCCAGCTGGGACGTTATGTCGAACGCACGGATACCGTGGCTGCACTGGTGGGAACGTATTTTTCGCGTCTGCCTCAGGTTTTGGACCAATCGGTGGAGAGTGAGGAATATCTGGAATGGGTTGGGCTTTTGAAATGCTGCACAGCGTTTGAAGCCTACTGCAAGAAGTACACAGCCGAAATTCGGCCATTGCGGGTGGCTGAGTTTTTATTGCTCAACTCTGAGTTCCCGCATTCGGTACGGTTTTCGGTGGACATGGTACACGCGGCGCTGCGGACCATTGGAGAGCTCACAGAACGCAAGGCGGAGAGGCCCATGCGTCTTGCCGGAAGGCTGCGGGCGGCTTTGAGTTTCAGTCAAATTGAAGAGATCGTGGCCGGCAGCGCATTCAATTATGTAAACGGCGTGCGCGACCAATGTGCGATGGCGCATGAGGCAATCCATCAGATTTATTTCGATTATCCAATTGATGCAGCAACAGTGATGTAAACGGCAGGGAATACTAAAGCAGGGCGATGATTCATTGATAGGAGACGTGGCATGATCTATTCCGTAAGGCATCTCACAACCTTCCGGTATGACCCTGAAATTCGTGAAAGCGTCATGGAAGTCCGCCTGCAACCGCGCAGCGAAGGACGACAGCGCTGCCTGACCTTCAGCCTGGATCTAACTCCAACCGCTAACATCATGTTGTATCGCGATTTCCTGGGAAACGTGGTGCATCACTTCGACATTGCGGAAAGCCATAACGAAGTTCGCGTGTCCGCGCGGTCCGTAGTTGAAGTGCAACCTTCGCCCACGCCTACAGCTTCCGACACCGGATCCTGGGAAGACCTGGATGCCCTCACCGCGAAAGAAGATCACACGGAGATGCTGCTGCCGAGTGTCTTTGCGTGGCCTTCCGATTTGCTGGAAGGATTGGCCAATGAACTTCAGCTTTCGCGGCGGGCAAATCCCATGGATGTTCTTTTAGAAATTCAAACCGCCATTCGCCAGAATTTTTCTTACGTGCCCAACAGCACCAAAGTGGATTCGCCCATCGACGATGCCTTGCAGGCGCGCCAGGGAGTTTGCCAGGACTTCGCGCACATCATGATTGCCCTGGGCCGGAAGTTGGGTATTCCATCCCGCTACATCAGCGGATATCTATACCATGCCGAGGATTCGGATAATCGTTCGCCAGAAGGTGCATCCCATGCGTGGGTCGAAGCCCTGGTCCCGAACATTGGCTGGGTGACTTTTGACCCCACAAATAACCTGGTGGGCGGCGATCGCCATATCCGCGTGGCCATTGGGCGCGATTATTCCGACGTACCACCTACGCGTGGCGTGTATAAGGGCGAAGCGGAGAGTGATTTGAATGTGGTGGTGACCGTGGCGACGTCTGACATGCCGTCTCCCGAAGAAATGATTCCTGCGATGGTGGGTCGCGGCCAAACCGTACAGGGTGAACGGAGAACACCGAGGTCGACTTTGGATCAACAACAACAGCAGCAACAGCAATAAAAAAGAAGATTGCCGGATCTCATTATTGCCGGATCTCATTAAGGGGAAAGCAAGGTCTAGCGACCTTGCTTATTTAACATAATACCTGTTATCGGACATTGCCTGATCCAGCAGATACTTTGTATGGATTCCTACCGCTTGAAGCCGTTGGGAATGGTTCGCTTCGCAACAAGCTGATCCATGAGGATAAGGT
>DASXCC010000016.1:0-10922 GCA_036491415.1 Terriglobales bacterium
CCATTGTGACCAAATGCTGTTCTTTTTTTTGCATGGACACTAGACGGGAAAACAACTTCTGTCCCTTGTTCTCCAACCCGATCGTACTTCAATGTTCGCCAGCGAGTTTCAAACTCTTTTCGAGTCATTCCCGAGCCGTTATCGGTTATTGAAAGCGCATCGCCGTATAAATTGGGCCATGAAACCTCTACTTTGTCTGCGCCAGCGTCATAACAATTGGCGACAAGTTCAAGTATTGCGATACTTGGATCGTCGATTATCTGTCCTACGTGATCACGCAGAAAATCTGTTCCGAAAAGAAACTCTCCGTTCTTTGTTGTCTTGGGTATTTCTTTAGGCATAGTTATATTTATTATAAAAGCATATAAGCGA
Organism: Terriglobales bacterium; assembly: GCA_036491415.1. Taxonomy (GTDB): domain Bacteria; phylum Acidobacteriota; class Terriglobia; order Terriglobales; family Acidobacteriaceae; genus JAICKN01. The sequence goes on from DASXCC010000016.1 coordinate 373, forward strand.
ATAGAAAGCGAATTTAATTTAGGGGAAGCCTGTGATTTGATTTCAGCACAAGAATACCCGCTTAGCTTACACAAAAGGCACTGTGCTGCGCGGGGGCTCTGCTCAGGAGCAAGATTCCCACTGCGCCATACAAAATCAAAATCCCATCCCTTTCCAAAATCAGGGAATGGATGGGGCAGCCGAAGCAATCTTGTTTGCGTACTTGGCGGCGCTAACAAGCGCAAGATCCCTCGACTTCGAAGAATCTTTCGTGAAGGAAAGATTCTGCTTCGCTCGGGATGACAGTGGGGAAGGGTGAGCGGGAATTGCATAGATCCTGCTTCGCTCGGGATGACACTGGGGGATGGTGAGCGGGAATTGCATAGGTCCTTCGCTCCGCTCAGGATGACAAATCTTGGACGGACGAGGACGCCCGTCGCTCCATCGAAATCAAAATCCGCACGGGGTACCGTGCCTACACAGGCAAAATCGCACAGCCGAGGCGGCTATGCCTACGCGATCAAAATTTGAATGAGAATCTGCTCTAGTCGCCGGAGGCGGTGGCGGGAGCTTTGTGTGGGGAGTCGTTGCCTTGGAAGAGGACTTTGACGTCGTCGATGGTGGCGAGGACGAGAACGAAGAGGCATCCGAAAAGGCCCAGGCCGAAGATGATTTCTAAAAAGATGATCAGAAATTTAACGATAGGGTTCATGATTGCCTCGAATGGGGATCGCTCAATTTCTATGGAACAATTTCTATTCAACAACCTCTATTGAACAATGCAGGCGATAAGGATTGGCTAAGGAAGGTATAAAGAATTCGTAAAGAGGTTATCCGCTGGTAATCGTTGCGTTTTGCGGCCTGCGCAGGGTTTAGGGAAAACGATGCTTTTACTTAAACCGCTTGCCCCGCGCTGTATCCGGAGGCCCAGGCCCATTGGAAGTTGAATCCGCCAAGGTGGCCGGTGACGTCCACAACTTCGCCTATAAAGAAGAGGCCGGGGACTTTTTTGCTTTCCATGGTTTTCGCGGAGAGTTCGTTGGTGTCGATGCCTCCGGCGGTGACTTCGGCTTTGGCGTAGCCTTCGGTCCCGGCGGGAGTAATGGTCCACGCGTGCGCGGTGCGTTCCAGTTCGCTGAGATGGTGATTCGTGAAGGATGACGGAGCGTGAAGATCGAGCCAGCGGTCGGCAAAGCGCGCGGGAAGAAATTTGCGGAATTCGGTTTTTGTGGCGGCGAGAGAGCGGGGAAGTTTAGGATCGGAGAAAGCGGCGGTGAGGTTTTGTTCCGGAGCGAGGTCGAGCGCGATGGCTTCGCCGGAATGCCAATAAGAAGAAATCTGCAGGATCGCCGGGCCGCTGAGTCCGCGATGGGTGAAGAGCATCTTTTCGCGGAAGGGTAGACTGGGAATCGCCGGCGACGTGCTGGTTGCGATGACTTCGGCGGAAATTCCAGCGAGGCGGTCGTAATGGCCGCGATCGGTCTCGCTGAATAAAAGCGGCACCAGCGCTGGGCGCGGAAGTTGAATGTTTATGCCGAATTGCCTGGCGAGGTCGTATCCGAAGCTGGTGGCGCCCATCTTCGGAATCGAAAGCCCGCCGGTAGCAACGACCAATGCTGGCGCGCGAAATTCCTGAGCTTCGGAGTCATGCGTCGCGCGAACTATAAATTCGCCGGTCTTCGTGACCTGGTCAATTTTTGTATTCAGAAAAGTCTGCACGTTGGCCGCGCTGCATTCGTTTTCCAACATCGTCAAAATATCGCGCGAAGAGCGGTCACAAAAAAGCTGGCCCAAAGTTTTTTCGTGATAAGGAATCTGGTGCTTCTCGATCAGCGCGATGAAATCCGAAGGCGTGTAGCGCGCGAGGGACGACTTCGCAAAATGCGGGTTGGCGGAAAGAAAATTTTCCGGGCGGCAATGAATGTTGGTGAAGTTGCAGCGTCCGCCGCCGGAGATGAGGATCTTTTTCCCGGCACGCTCTGCGTGCTCGAGAAGGGCAACGCGACGTCCACGATTTCCCGCTTCCATGGCGCACATGAGGCCCGCTGCGCCTGCTCCTAAAATCAGAACGTCGAAGTTGTGCGTGGTCAAGATGGTTACGCGCTGGCTTTATCGGTGAAAGGCAACGTGCTCTCTTCGTCGCTGATCTTGCTGGTATCGAGATCGAGTTGCTCCTGACCGCTGAGCGCGGTAACGCGTCCCCGATAGGTTTTGAGGTGCGTGGACGCCTTATCGAAGGCCTCCTGCGCCTTGTTGAGGCTCTTGCCCACGTTCTCGAATTGGTTTTGGAAAAAGTCGAAAGATTTTTGTGCTTTCGCCAATTCCTCGCGGCTCTTTTCAAAGCGGCTGGCGACCTCATACCATTTGTGCACCAGCGCGATGGTTTGCAACGTCATCAGCAAACTGTTCGGCGAAACCGGGAACACATGCTGCTGATTGAGCCAATCCGCGAGCTCGCGGTTGCGGACGGCTTCCATGTACAAAGTTTCGCTGGGCAGATACATAAGCGCGATGTCGGTGGTCCCATGTTCCGGCTGGATGTACGCTTTTATGCGTTTGCCCTCGGCCTTCATAACGCGGACAAATTCTTTTCGCGCCTCTTCCACTTCAGAAGCCACATTACTTTCAAAAAGCGCCAGCACCTGCTCGCGAGGAAATTTTGCATCGATCGGCAGCCGGCGATCGGGGAAATCAATGACGGCATCCACGCGCCCGCCTCCCGCGAGAGTGCACTGCATTTCGAACATGTGCGCAGGCAGGAAATCCGCCAACAGGCGCTCCAGACTTGCTTCTCCGAATTGACCGCGGAGATGAGGAAGCTTGAGCAGATTATTCAGGTCATTGATCGAATGTCCAATGGCGCCGACTTCGCGAAGCTGTTCTTCCGCGGCCTTCAGATGCTGCTGAACTTTTTCAAACTGGGCAAAACCTTCTTTAATGTTCTGGTCAAGTTTCTGCTGAACTTGATCCGTAATGGCCATAAGGCGCGAATCGACCCTTTCGCGGATCGTCTCCAGACTCTGGGCCGTTTTGGCGTTCAAGATTTCAATTTCTGCCTTTAACTGAGAAGTCGTCAGGGCCAGCGACTGCGTCAGCTCCTGCCGGGCCTCCAATAGTCTTCCGGACTGTTCAATCCTGCCGGCGGTCATCTGCTCATCTACAGCGTTGCGGATGGAAGTGAAGCCGTCGCCCAGCCGGTCCGCGACTTGCTGGCGAAGGTCGCCTTTGGTCTGTTCCAGCCGGGTCGCCATGTCGGTAGTTGCGGTGGAAAACAAGCCGCTGAGTTTTTGCTGGGACCCCTCAAGCTGTCGCGAAATCTCTTCTATCGCCTCATTTTTGTGTGAGTTAAGCGAGTTGCGAACGAGAATGAAGGTCAGAACGAGAAGGGCGACGTTGAGCGCCAGAATGGAATAAAGAAGAAGTGTGCCCATCGCGATAAATACTCTGAACGGTATCCTACACCAGTCAAACGCCTGCCTGCCGGAGAATCCCGGGGACGTGGCCCTATAGGCAACACTGTAAAAACAGATGCGCGAGTTCCTATATTTTCCCGGTACAGCACCTTAATGAAAAATCCCCGGGAACGTGTAGCTTTGCGGGTTTTCACGCTGCGCGGTCGGAAATGTTTGCTTCTTTTTTACAGCTTCCAGTTGATTGCGAGCGCGTGCCTGGGAGCTTAGAAAAAAGAAGTGAGAAGCAAATAGCTAAAGCGTTTCTTCTCGCTGCCGATGGACGAGGTTAATATGGCAGCTCAATGCAAGTTTTTTCTGCGGAATTATCAGGTAGCTCTCTTCTGGATTGTATTCACCTGCCTTCGTGTCATGGCCCAAACAGACTTGAATGAAGTGCATGTTTTGCCGCCCGCGGCTGCGCGGCCTTCTGCCGAAAACTCTGGAAACCAACCCGTGATCCGAAAAAGCGTGGACCTGGTATTGGTGCCGGTAACCATTACCGACAAAATGAACCAGATGATTACAGGATTGGACAAAGAGAACTTTAAGCTTTACGAAAATAAACGCGAGCAGCCGATCGAGCATTTTTCCAGCGAAGATGCTCCGGTTTCGATTGGAATTATTTTAGATACCAGTACCAGCATGAATCCGAAGATCAATCGGGCGCAGGAAGCGGTGCGGGAGTTTTGCAAAGCTGCAAACCCTGAAGATGAATATTTTTTAATCACATTTGCCGATCAGCCAAATGCAGCAACCCAATTTATTTCTGATCCGGAGGAATTTCAGCGGCAGTTGGTATACGCGGTGCCCCACGGCAAAACGGCCTTGCTCGATGCGGTTTATCTAGGGCTGCAAAAAATGTGCATAGCAAAACATCCCAGGCGCGCTTTGCTGATTATTTCTGATGGAGGCGACAATCACAGCCGGTATACCGAGCATGAAGTTGTGTCCCAAGTGAAGGAGTCAAACGTGGCGGTGTATGCGATCGGAATCTATGACCATTCCTTTCCTACGGAAGAAGAACTCCTGGGGCCAAGGCTGCTTTCCACCATCGCGCAGGTTTCCGGAGGCAGAGCGTTTTCCGTGGATGATCCTAACGATCTTCCCGCGATTGCCTCGAAAGTTGGGGAGGAACTCAGAAACCAGTATGTACTTGGCTATCGTCCGCAGGACATGCAGCGTGATGGGAAGTGGCACAATATCCGCGTTAAACTGCAGGGCTCCAGACGATGGTCTTTTTTGAACGTACATGCCAGAACCGGATACTACGCCCCAAAGCAATAACGGCCGGAGCGCAAATGCATTAAAATTTGTTTGTGCCCTTCTTTCGGAATCTGCGTACAACGTTAGAAATGATTAAGTGGGAGCACTCGGTGTTTGTGCTTCCGTTTGCTCTTTGCGGTGCGATGCTGGCCGCTCATGGCTGGCCTTCGGCCCACGCGCTGGTCTGGATTGTTGTCGCCATGGTGGCGGCACGCTCGGCGGCAATGGCATTCAATCGTGTGGCGGATGCGAGGATTGACGGGGCAAATCCCCGCACCAAAATGCGCGCCATCCCTGCGGGCCTTTTGACGCCGGTATTTGTTTGGACGTTTGTCATTGTTGCGTGTGCCATCTTTCTGTTAGCTGCATACGAGTTGAATCATTTGGCATTTCTTCTCTCGCCCGTCGCGCTGGCGATTGTGCTGCTATATTCCTACACAAAAAGGTTCACACGCTGGTCGCATTTATTTTTAGGATTCGCCATGGGCATTGCTCCGACGGCCGCGTGGATCGCGGTGAAGGGAACTCTCGACCCGAGAATTCTATTGCTGACCGGCGCGGTTACGTTCTGGGGCGGCGGCTTCGATGTTCTTTATGCCTGCCAGGATTATGACTTTGATCGCGAAAGCGGCTTGCATTCGATTCCTCGCTATTTTGGGATCTCGAATTCTTTATGGATCTCGCGTTTTTTTCATGTGTTGATGCTGGCATTTCTGGTGGCAATGATCGTGACCTTCGGGTTAGGAAAATTGGCGATCATGGGTGTCGCGCTGGTGGCCTGTTTGTTGATTTATGAGCATTCGTTGGTATCAGCGAAAGATCTGTCCAAGTTGAACGCTGCGTTCTTCACTATGAACGGCGTCATCTCGATTGTGTTCTTCTTCTTTATTGCCGGGGATTTATTGCTGAGAAGGTAGTTAGACGACGCGACGTACGGCTTCGGTCCGTCCGTTGGTGATGCTGCGATAGGCGGCGTCGATAATTTCCTGATTTTGCCAGCCTTCTTCGCCCGGAGCGCGGAATTTGATTTTTCCTTCCATGGCAGCGGCAAACTCATCTACTTGCTTCGCATAAGCGAGATGGTTGGAGACCTTCTCGCTGTCCAGCAGGCTTTCGTCGCGGTGTAATTTAATTTCCACGGGAACTTCGACGTTCAATGCATCCTCTGCGCTTAAGACAGCCGAGTTCCCAACAATTTCCAGGGGCGTGCGATAGTCGGCCCGGTAAGAAACGAACGCCGAGGCCAATGCCCCGCGCGAAAATTCCAATTGTATGGCGGCTGCGGCTTCGACATCTCCGGAGCGGGAGTCGGCGACACTGCTGGCACTGACACGAACTACTTCATCCTGTAAGACGTAACGAAGCGTGTCAATGCAGTGGACGCCGATATCGAAAATCGGACCTCCGCCGGCAATGGAACGATCGTAGAGCCATTTGCGCGGATGTTCGTTTGTGGCCAGAAAAGAAAATTCGCAGCGGGCAAAGACGGGTTTGCCGATATCCCCAGAGGCGATGCGGTTGCGGATATGTGTGACGCTATCGTTGAACCGGAACACATGGGCCACACCAAAAAGAAGGTTGGCTTTTTTTGCGGTCTCGACCATCTGGCGGCATTCGGGCGCGTCCATGGCCAATGGCTTTTCACAAAGCACCGGCTTGCCGCACTTGAGCGCTGTTAAAACGTCGGGAAGATGAACGGCGTTCGGGCTGGTGACAAAAACAGCATCCACATCTTTGGACCGGCAAAGGTCGTCCACAGAGGAAAAGGCGTGTGCGATTTTGTGTTCTGCCGCGGAGGCTTCGGCCTTGCGAATATCCCGCCGCGAAAGGGCCGTGACCCGGCAATTTTTGGATTGCGCGAACCCGGGCATCAGCCGTTTAACCGCATGCAATCCGAAGCCGACAATGCCGAAGTTAACCATGACTCAGTGTGTCTGGAACATCCGCGATGTTCCAGACAGTGTTTAAGGTGTTACGAAAATTAACCCAGGGTTCGTCACTAGCAGAACTGAATTCGATGTTGTGCTTAAGCTGCCATTGGTGGTGAGCGAAGTGGTGGCGGTTGAACTTACGATATTTACGTTCACAGTGAAAAATGAATTTTGAGTCGCCGCGAGTAAATATTTCTGCGTCGGATCCATCGCAATGGAAACACCATTGGTCAAAGTCGCGGTCTGGGTAAGCGTCGTCAATGTTCCATCACTGGCAATGTTGTAACCGGAAATGCTGCCGGTGCGGTTCGCCACATAAAGAAAATTACCGCTGGGATGGACGACCGCAACGATGGGATTTGTGCCGGCAATATAAGGAGACCCGCTTACGTTTGTGAGCGTGCCGTTGCTATTAATGGTGAGGGCTGAGACAGTGTTATCTCCTGCGTTCGCTGCAAAAAGAAATGTTCCGCTGGGTGTTACCGCCACCGACGAAGGCAGGTGGCCGACTAAGAACGGCGAGCCGGGAAGTGCGGTCAAAGCGCCGGAAGCGCTGTCTACTGAATATCCAGAAACAGAATTCACGCCGGAATTCGCGACATAAAGAAATTTGTCAGAGTTGGAGAGGACCAGCGACAGGGGGTTCAGTGGCGTGGCGAACGGGGATCCTGAAACTTCTGTCAGAGTTCCATCGGAAGCGCTGATGGAATAAACGGAAATGTTGCTGGCTCCGGTGTTCACGACGAAGAGAAATTTTCCGGCGGAGTCGGTGATCAAAGCCCCAGGGTTGAAGCGCGCGGGCGTGCGCGGCATCACTTCTGTCAGGCCACCATTCGTGTGGTCGATTTTCAGCAGCGAAATGTCGTTCTCAGTTGCGTTCGACGTATAGGCGAATTTTCCCGAGGGATGCACGCATACCGCAGAAGGGCTGTTGCCCGTCGGAAATGGAGCTCCCTGAACTTCCGTGAGCGCGCCTGTATCGTTTTTTACCTGATACACATCCACGGCATTTAGCGACGGCAGTGGAACATAAGCGTAGTGCGTCGCGGGGGAGCTGCAACTGCAGAAAAGCGCAATGCAGAGCAGAAGCGAAATTAAAAGAGGTTTCGTATTCATGGGCCTTATCGTCCTAATTGAAACACAGTAGTGAGTCGCGCGGATTCTCATTCTTATTGCGTCAACCTTGGCCGCTTATGCAACCGGACCCGGCCAATGTGATAAGTGATGCCCGCGGAGAACCGAATATTGTTGACAGGAGTTTCAAAGAGTTTGGCGTGGATGTAATCCACCTGAATGACGCGAACCGCAAAATGCGGCGTGAGGTCATAGGAGATGCCACCACCACCGCCGTAGGCAAAGGCGCTGGCGCTTTCGCCGCCGATGAGCGCTGTGGGGATCGCGATATGCGATTTTGCCTTGCCGAACATTCCCTGAGCAAAAAAGGCAAAGCTGCCATGGCGATAGGAGTAGCGGCCTCCGCCCATGCCGTCATAAAAGCGAAAGGGATCGCCCCAGTTTCCTCCGACCTCGCCGAATGCCGCGAGCCGCGTGGTGAAGTTGTAAGCGACGGAGATGTTCGCGCCATTTACGCCGGTGTTCTCCCGGAAACCGAGAGGAAAGCTGTCATAGCGAAGATAAGAATAGTTTCCCGTGACTTCGATCCGGGGAGCGTCCTGGGCCTGCACGCAAGAGGTAGAAAGCGCTGCAAAGAAAATAACCGGCATCGCAGCCAACAGCGCCGAACGAAATAACTTACCCATGAAGAAACATTCCTCCTGTGAAAGACACACTCCCGGAAAAGCCTTCGACTAGTAGGTAGAACCTAAAACCTTGGCCGAAGTTGCTTACTACCGTTGTGCAGGGTCAAAGATGACAGGATAAAGCACCGGGACTGTTCGCGCTAGAGCAGGGGTGAACGTTTCGGGATGCCTGGGGGTAAATCGGTCGTATTGGCTTGGTTGTTTTGCACTTCATTGCACGCCGCAACCAGGCCTTCGAAAAAATGAATTTTGTCTGCTTACATATGTCCAGATATTTGCCCGCGTGGCGAGCATTGCGCGTTCCACCTACACATAAGTGTCATTGACTTGCGCCGCTGCGCACCTCTAACATGACGCGGTACACCTGCGGCGGAAATGGAAGAAGTCTTAGGCCACTACAAGGTTCTGGAAAAGATTGGCGCTGGCGGGATGGGAGAGGTGTACCGCGCCAGCGATGATCGTCTTGGCCGCTACGTCGCGCTAAAAATTCTCAAATCTACTTTTGCCCATGACCAGGACCGTTTGCGGCGCTTTGAGCAAGAAGCCCGTTCGGCTGCGGCGTTAAGCCATCCTAATATCGTCGCGGTGTATGACACGGGCATACACAACGGCGCTCCTTACATCGTTACGGAATTTCTGGAAGGGCAAACACTGCGCAAACTGATTGCGCAGGGGCCGATCTCGGCCAAGAAAACTGCCGAATACTCGCGGCAAATCGCTCAAGGCCTGGTGGCCGCCCATGAAAAACGAATTGTGCATCGCGACCTGAAGCCCGAGAACATTTTCATTACGAAAGATGACCGGGTAAAGATTCTCGACTTTGGTATCGCTAAATTAACCTTGCTTCCCACGGCAAGCAGCGACGAAGAAACCATTGCGTTGATGACAACGCAAACCAAAGTTGGATCAGTGTTGGGCACGGTCGCGTATATGTCTCCGGAGCAACTCCGGGGACAAACTGTGGACCATCGCAGCGACATCTTCAGCACGGGTTCCATTATTTACGAAATGCTGACCGGGCAGCGGGCTTTCTCGGGAGAAACCGAAGTGGACACGATGACTTCGGTTTTGAAGGATGATCCCCCGGAACTGTCGTCCCTTCGGCAGGGAATTCCTGCAGGGTTCGAACAAATCGTGCGGCATTGCCTGGAGAAGGATCCGGAACAGCGTTTTCAATCGACGCGCGATCTGGCGTTTTCGCTGGATGCAGTGGGCGGGACTGCGAGCGGAAGTCAGCTTGTTGCCCTGCGCAAGCAGAATTTATTTTTGCGGCGATGGCTGGGGTGGATTGCCGTTGCTGCGCTGATTGCAGTTCTCGGAATTGCTCTTGGCCTGCGGCTCAAACCGAAAACGATTCCGGTTTATCAGCGCGCGACTTTTCAGCGAGGGACGATTTTTGGGGCGCGGTTTTCTCCCGATGGAAACATCTTGTACGCGGCAGCGTGGAACGGCCGGCCAATAGAAGTTTTTTCCACGATCAATGGTTCGTTGATGGCGCGGTCGTTGGGATTTAGCAATACACAACTGCTGGCGGTTTCCTCGAACAATCAGCTGGCACTGGATTTGAACACAGGGCAAAGTGGTTTTGGCCGCGAATTCATTGGCGCAACGTTGGCCAGCGCTCCGCTGGTTGGAGGAAGTCCGCGAGAAATTTTACAGAATGTCACCTGGGCTGATTGGAACTCGGGGAATCAATTGGCGGTTGTGCACAGAGTGCCGGGAGGAGAGGCCGTCGAATATCCGATTGGAAAAGTTTTATATAAAACGACCGGCTGGATTACCGACCTTCGATTTTCCCCACAGGGAAACAAGTTGGGGTTTTTAGATCATCCGGCAATTAGCGACGATCGAGGCTTCGTTCGGATGGTGGAGTTGAATGGCAAAGAAACTACATTGACGAAAGAATGGCAATCGGCGGATGGACTGGCGTGGAGTCGCGACGGAAAAGAGATTTGGTTTAGCGCCGGGACTGCAGGCATGCAGCGAGATTTATGGGCGGTCAATCTTAATGGAGGATTGCGAAAACTGGTTTCGGTGCCGGGAGGGCTGACGCTGCGTGATATCGCTGCCGACGGAAGAGTTTTGGTCAGTTTCGATCAAGAACGATTGGCAATGGAATGGTCTTCCCTCGAAGGCAGCGAGACACGTGATCTTTCCTGGTTCGA
>DASXCC010000017.1:0-10691 GCA_036491415.1 Terriglobales bacterium
CTTCCTCTTATTCACTAGGTGCATAGAATCCCGTCTTCGCATAAACCTTTAATGGCGGCAAACCTTTAGGCGGAATCAATTTCACTTTGATTCTATGCCATTTGCCGTCATGTTGAGATTTGTTTGGACGGTAAGCTAGTACATATTGGTTGCGTAGCTCTATCCCGATTTTTGTAGCTACATCGGCCAAGTCATTCGGATTATCAATAGCAAAGGCTCTTCCCCCAGTGATTTCAGTAATATCGCTCAGCAACTCGGGGCCAAGGCGCTCTTCTTCTGTGGGAAAAAAGTGGTCGTAGATGCCGATGGCATAGATGCTGATGTCAGCTTCTTTGACCATGGAGCGGATCTCGCTCTCCGTATATCGGCTGTGGTTGTCGCCGCCATCGGAGATGATCAACAGAGCTTTCCGGGGGTATTTCGCCTCCCGCATTTTGTTGACGCCCATATAGATAGCGTCCAGCAATGCAGTACGGCCTTTCGGATTGGCGTAAAGCAGGCGGCCCTGAATATCGCTGACATTCTGGGTGAAGTCAGAGATTTCCTCCGGACGGTCGGAAAACCCGATCATGAAAAACTCGTCCTGAGGATTGGCAGCCTTGAAAAACTCGACCACGGCTTCACGCGCCTTTTCAATCTTGGTGTGCATGCTGCCGCTCATATCGAAGATCAGACCAATGGAAACAGGAGCGTCTTCACTGGAAAAGTCACGGATAATCTGCTGGTCTTTATCTTGAAAAAGCGAGAAATTTTCCTTGTCCAGGCCCGTCACTAACCGGTTCATCGGATCGGTTATGGTGACCGGAACCAGCACCATATCCACTTTCACCTTCATGGGATCGCTGCGAGACTTCAGGCTGGCTGTGACAACGGCATTTGCGGGGACTGTTTTTTCTGCACCGGGCGCTGCCGGAGGATTGATGTGGACATCGTCTGGTTGCGCTTGCGACCAGCCAAAAGAACTTACCAAAAGCAGGAACAAGATAGCGAAGAAGAATGGTCGCGAGGCATTCATAAGAAACCTTCCCTTTGTTCAGGATGGCTTATGGGCGTTCCGCGCTACGCCACACAATTAGCAGCTTACGACCCATTTCAGCCGCTATTTACCGCCCTATAGCCGCGATGCTAACACAGCCGCAGAAAAATGGAACCAGCTTTTCTGCTATTTTTTCGATGCAGGAATTGCGCAAAAGTTTACCACCGGCCAACCCGATATTTCCGGAAAGCCTTGTCTGGCGTGGCTTCTACGAATCCCTTCGCGACAGCCCCAGGCTCTTGTACAATTTCGTTCCCATATGGCCCACATTGCTCCCTTCCGCGCCCTTCGTTATGACCCTAAGAAGGTTTCCCCGCAGGATGTCGTCACCCAGCCCTATGACAAGATCAGTCCCGAACTGCGGGAGGCTTACTACGCCGCCAGCCCTTATAACCTGGTGCGCATCATTTTGGGCAAGCAGGATGCCGAAGACGATGACAGGAACAATCCGTATACCAGGGCCGCGCAGTACTTTCACTCCTGGCGAAGGGATGGCGTTTTCTTGCAGGATTCCCTGCCCGCAATCTATCTTTACGCGCAGCGCTTCACCGCACCCGGCACTACCCTGCAAATGGAACGCCGTGGGTTTATCGCACTAGGCAAGGTCGAAGACTACTCCGCGGGTGTTGTTTTCCGTCATGAGCAGACGCTCTCCAAACCCAAAGCCGACCGGCTGGAATTATTACGGTCTACGCGAGCGCACTTCGGACAAATCTTCATGCTCTATAGCGACCCGGCGAATGAAGTCGAAGGGATTCTGAGCACGAACGCTCCTCCGGATACAGAGGTGCGTGACGAGTACGGCGTTCATCATCGTGTCTGGAAGATTTCCGATTCAGCCTTGTTGAACCTTATTCAGGGAAAAATGCGCGACAAGAAGCTGATTATTGCCGACGGTCATCACCGTTATGAAACAGCTTTAAACTACCGGAACGAGCGCCGTTCGACGGCAGCCTCCGATTCTGCGCGCGGATTTCCCCGGCAATATTCTTCAGAGAAAAGCTTCCTGAACAAGCAGGAAGAAGAAATCGCGCCTTACGAATTGGCTATGATGACCTTTGTGAACATGGATAGCCCCGGATTGCTGATCCTCCCTACCCACCGCGTGGTTTGCGGACTCACGACTTTTTCCGCGGAAAAATTAGCCGAAAGCGCATCTTCTTATTTCAACGTCACCAAAATCGAAGGCCAGGTAGGGGCGCCGCATGCCACAACTTTATTGCGCGATGCTGGCAAGAACGGGGCCGCCATTTTAGCTGTCATGCAAGACCATTCCCTGCTGCTCGATAAACCGAAAGGTGTTGGAACGAAAATTTTTGGCAATCTTTCCATCCGCCAGCAGGCGCTGGATGTAGTGCGTTTGCATAAGTGCCTTTTAGAAGGCGCTCTGGGACTGTCGGAAGAATCGATCCGCAATCAGGAAAATATCCGCTACATCCGCGATGCAGAAGAAGCATTGACGCAGGTATATTCCGGAGATGCCAACGTTGCATTCCTTATGAATGCAGCCCGTATGGAGCAGGTCCGCGATGTGGCGTTCGCCGGCGAGGTGATGCCGCAGAAGTCCACAGATTTCTTTCCTAAATTACTGAGTGGTTTCGCGATCTACGCTTTGGATTGATCGCGCCATGTAACTCAGTTACGCTGCAATTACTGGCGAGTTCGATTCGCAGTGAAGGTGCAGCTTGATCGTTTCTTCACCTAAAAATTTCCTGGTCCGGGTAAGTGCGGCTCTGGTGCTGCTGGTTTCTTTGAGCGCGGCTGGCTCTCCTGAAGAAAAGCAGATCTCCGTTTATTCCACGGTTGCTAATTATTCCTTGCCAGTCTTGCAGCAGAACGGCCACGACTATGTCGGATTTTTTGAGGTCATCGATCCTCTGGGAAAGGTCAATCTTAAAATTGACGGCAACCATTGGAACATTCGCTATAACGATGTGGAGTGTGACTTCAAAAAAGGAAGCGAGACGGCGCGGCTGCAAGGCCAGAATGTGCATTTAGGTTCCAACTTTGTATTGCAGAACAATCACGGATTCGTTCCTGTCAATTCCTTGTCCGCATTATTGCCGAAATTATTGGGTGGCCCGGTCACAGTAAACGAAGCGGCGCGGCGCGTCTTCATCGGCAATGTTGGCATTCACTTTACCGCGCAGATCCGCAACACTGCGTTGGTAATGGATTTCACCTCCGGGGTGAACCCTTCGATCTCGACCGAACCAGGCAAACTGAAACTTATTTTTGCTCATGAACCGGTGGAGGCTCCCAGCACGCCGACACTGACATTTTCCAGCCAGCAAATTGCTTCCGCAACTTTTTCTGAAAATAATGGCGCGGTGGAGATTGCAATCGCAGGAAGCGTCCCTTTATTTGCCAGCTTCAGCAACAACGGAAAGACGATCACGATACAAGCAGCGCCACAGCAGCAGGTGAGCAATAAACGAACTGCTACGCAAAGCCCCGCTTCGAACAATGCACAGGTATTGCCTTTTGCTCCGCAATCCGCTCCTCGTTATTTTGCGATCATTGATGCAGCGCACGGAGGAACCGAAACAGGCGCCACCCTGGGAAATCAACTCTTTGAAAAAGACGTCACGCTGGCGATCGCGCGTCATCTTCGCGATGAATTGATGGTCCGCAATGTTTCTGTGATGCTGGTGCGAGACGGCGATGATCTGCTCACAACCGATCAACGCGCCAGTGCTGCGAACCAGCAGCACCCGGCTATCTATATTTGCATCCACGCTTCAACTGAAGGACGCGGAGTGCGCGTGTACACGGCACTCATGGCAAGTGGGGGCACCAATCAAGGCCCATTCCTAGATTGGCAAACTGCGCAATCTCCTTTTCTATCCTCGAGCCAACAGGCAGCAGCCACGATTGCGGCGGAATTGCAGAAAAGTCATGTTTCGGCTCGTCAACTAACGGCGGCGTTGCGTCCACTGAACAACATCCTCGCGGCAGCGGTTGGCGTCGAAGTAGCTCCGCCGACATCTTCTCCGGATGGCCTTGCCTCTCCCGCCTACCAGCAATTCATTGCCGGTGCCATCGCGAATGGAATTACAGACCTGCGCTACCAGCCGGGAGCCGCCCAATGAATTCAAGGCAGTTGATTATTGCCGTCGTTCTTCTGTTTGTAGCTTCTTTAGGCATGGGATTTTATGCATGGCACATGCGAAAGAATGCGAAAGCAAATGCTTCGGCAACCTACGCTGCTTCTGTTACGCCGCCGGCATCCGGTCCGACCGAACAAGCGACGCTGTTTGTTGCGGACGACAGCGCAGGAAGTTTGCGCACGCAGCAAGCCACAATCTCATTGCCTGAAGATCGTCAGGAGCGCGCCGAGGAATTGATTCGGGCATTGCTTAATACCTATCTCGAAAAAAATTCACCGCATATCATTGCGCCCGGCTCTGATGTACGAGAGGTATTTTTGGTTGATCCCGGAGTCGCCGTCATCGATATGAATTCAGTTTTTGCAGACAACCATCGCTCGGGAATTCTTGTGGAGGACCTTACAGTTGCCTCGCTTGTGGAAACTCTGGCGCAGAACCTTCCCGGAATTCAGCGCGTGAAAATTCTCGTCAACGGCAAAGAGCGCGATACGCTCGCAGGACACGCTGATCTATCAATTTTCTACGATGTCTCTTCCATCAATCAGATGATGAGTCAAATGGCTGCGTCGCAATAAGTGCGCCATAACGCGTTGCAGTTTACAATTACCACTTATGTTCTATCGCTCTGATAATCGATCCACTGATCAATTGCGCCCTGTCAAAATGACTCCCGGCTTCATCAACACGGCCGAGGGCTCCGTTCTTATTGAAGTCGGAAACACGCGGGTCATTTGCACAGCTTCCATTGAAGAATCTGTCCCAATATTTTTGCGCAATACCGGCAAAGGATGGATTTCCAGCGAATACAGCATGCTTCCCCGTTCCACTCTGACCCGCACTGCGCGCGAAGTCACCAAAGGCCGGCAAAGCGGACGCACCCATGAAATTCAGCGATTGATTGGGAGATCGTTGCGATCGGTGGCGGAACTCGACAAACTTGGGGAACGCACTATCTGGATTGATTGCGACGTAATCCAGGCCGATGGCGGAACGCGCACTGCATCCATTACCGGCGCCTTCGTGGCTTTAGGCTTGGCGATACAAAAACTTATACAAGCCGGAACTTTGAAAGCAGCGCCTTTGAAAGACTTTGTAGCTGCTATCAGCGTAGGCATTGTGGAAGGAGAAATTCTTCTCGACCTTTGCTATGAAGAAGATTCTCATGCAGACGTGGACATGAATTTTGTAATGACCGCCGGTAACAAGTTCGTGGAGGTGCAAGCCACAGCGGAGCACCAGGTTTTTGATCACTCACAACTCAATGAAATGATCGCGCTGGCATCGCAAGGGGTGCGGGAGCTGATTAAGCAACAAAAAGAAATTTTGAAAGATTTCAAATTAGCGTAATCCAAAGTTAGCGTAATCAATGTTGCTCCTGTTTTTCCTTCTTCACCTCTGCTTCAAACTCTGCCTGCCAATAATTTAAGAACTGGCGGTATTCCTCCGGATTCACAAACGGATTATTCCTGGGATTCTTCTTCAACTTCGCCATCTTTCCGGACAGGTCGAAGAATGATCCATGGGAAGCCAGAAAGATATCGCAGGGCAGCGTTCGCAATACTTTAAAACTGCGTTGATACTGTGCAACCAGCGATGGATTCTTCGGGTTATTGACCAGCTTGTATCCGGGAAAAGTCACGCTGCAAACAAAAACCACGTGATACGTTTTGCCGCCGTCATAAATTTCCGTAGTCCACGTGGTGCAGCCGCGTGTATGGCCCGGCGTGATATGCGCCGTCAGCGTCATTCCACCCAGTTCGACTTTTCCTCCGTCGGGAATAATCCTGTCCACTTTGATTGGCGGATAGTTGTAGCGATTGCCGAAAGCAAAATCGTCCCTGCCTCCGCGTGCCAGTTCCGGCACATCGCCCGCGCTCGCGATGAATTTCGCGCCGGTCAGTTTTTTCACTTCCCCTAGTCCGCCGGCGTGATCGAAGTGCGCATGGCTGTTCAGAAGAATTTTGATGTCATTGAAATGAAATCCCAGTTTTTCTACATTCGCTTTGATCATCGGGACGTTTTCAGGAACGCCGGTATCGAGCAGAATGTTTCCCTTGGGCGTGACAAACAGAAAAGAAGTGAGATCAGCGCTGCCGACATAATAAAGATTGCCTGCAACGTGGAATGGCTCGACCGGCTGTCTCCAACTGGGCGGCTGATTTATTTGGGCCATACCAATTTGCCCAACTGCGAAGGCTCCGCATAACAAACAAAAGACACCTAACCGTCGAATATTCCGCATATCTCCTCCAAATGAGCCTATGCAGTGTAATCGTGTTCTCCACTTTATGGGTTTACTCAATACATACCTGTATTTCGGCGTAATCCCTCCTCGCAGGCCTTCTGATTTTGCCTCTCAGCATTTACAATATTCACGTCCCATAAGACCTAAACCAGAGCGGACGCGCTTGACACGTCAAGCAACTACTCGGAGGAATCTATGAAGCTTACCCCTGGCAAACTGGCCGGGCTGAAGAAAGTATCGAATGAGCGGGGCGTGATTGCAGCCGCCGCCATGGATCAACGTGGATCATTGCAGAAGTCGCTTGCCAAGGAAAAAGGCGGCAACATCGGTGACGCGGAAATAGAAGAATTTAAATCGCTCGTCACGGAAGTCCTGACGCCGCACGCCACTGCTATCCTGCTCGATCCTGAATGGGGATTGCCCGCCTCAAAGCGTCGCGCGAAGAACGCCGGCCTGCTGCTCGCTTATGAAAAGACCGGATACGACAAGACCGGCCCCGGCCGCCTGCCTGATCTTTTGAATCATTGGTCTGTAAAGCGGTTGAAGGAAGCTGGCGCCGATTGCATTAAGATTCTGCTCTATTACACCCCGTTTGATCCGAAAGATGTGAACGATCAGAAGCATGCCTGGGTGGAGCGTTTGGGCGACGAATGCCGCGCCAACGATATTCCCTTCTTCCTCGAATTTGTCGGCTACGACGATGGAGCAGACGAAAAAGGTCTGGACTACGCAAAGAAGAAACCGGAAATCGTGACGGGGAGCATGCGCGAGTTCAGCAAAGATCAATACGGCGTTGACGTGCTCAAAGTCGAAGTACCGGTCAATATGAAATTTGTGGAAGGCGTGAAGTCCTATGGCGGCCAGAAGGCTTACAGCAAGAAGGAAGCCGTCGATCTATTCCACAAAGCTGCGAACGTCGCTACCAAGCCGTTCATCTATCTTTCGGCTGGTGTCAGCAACGCTGAGTTTGCGGAAACGCTGGAACTCGCCGTCGAAACCGGCGTGAAGTTTAACGGCGTACTCTGCGGACGCGCGACCTGGAAAGATGGCATCGCTATCTACGCCAAGCAGGGCGCGGGAGCATTCCGTAAGTGGCTGGAGACCGAAGGCGTAAAGAATATTGATAACGTCAACGACAAGCTGAAGGCCGCCAGTTCCTGGCACTCCTTCTACGAAACAGAACCAGCGCTGGTCGGCGCGTAGTCAGTTCTGGCATAAACTCGAAAGCGTGCTGACAATTGTTGGCACGCTTTTGTTTTGGTGAAATATGCAAGAAATTAAAACCGTTCTCATCACCGGCGCATCCGGCGGCATTGGATATGAACTCGCCAAACTCTTCGCCAAGGATGGGCATAAACTCATCCTCGTCGCACGAACTGCGGGCAAGCTCACGCAATTTTCCGATGAATTGCAGCGCCAGTTCAATATCTCGGCAAAGCCCATTGTCCTGGATCTTGCCACACCAGTTGCAGCGCAAACGTTGTTCGATCAATTACAACGTGAAGGAATCGCCGTCGACATTCTGGTGAATAATGCCGGATATGCGAAGTACGGAGAATTCGTAAATATTCCGCTGGAAGAATCGCAGGGCCAGATTCAACTCAACATCTCGACGTTGACCGCCCTTACGAAATTGTTCGTTCCGCCCATGGTGCAGCGCCGCTCAGGCAAAGTCATGAACGTGGCCTCAACCGCCGCATTTCAGCCCGGGCCGTTAATGGCCGTTTACTATGCAACCAAGGCATATGTCGTTTCTTTTTCCGAAGCGCTTGCCAATGAGTTGAAAGGTTCCGGCGTAACCGTAACATGCTTCTGTCCCGGCGCAACGGACACCGGATTCCAGCATCGCGCCGAGAACAACGAATCACGATTGTTTAAAAAGATGTATCCGATGAACGTGAAGACGGTTGCGCGCGACGGCTATCGAGGGTTGAAGAAAAATAAAACACTGGTAATTTCAGGATTGAAAAACCGGATTTTGATGCAAACCGTCCGAGTGACCCCACGCAAACTTGTGACCGCTATCTCGCGATGGGTCTCCGAACAAGCGTAGGCCAATTCTGGCATACTGTTGCAGCAGACATTTTTAGTATCTAATTCCTGTTCTTCTCGTCAAACGAACTTGAGACAAAAACTACATCCCCGCTTGGCTACCGGTCTGCGCGCTTTATTTGCAGCGCTTCTTTTACTTACAACATTCCAACTGCTCGCGCAGCAACTTCCGCCGCTTCCGCAGGACATTGGTAAAGATGGTCTCAAGCTGCAACTGTTGCGCCTGCAAACAACGGCGCGGTTGCTGCAAATTGACGCTCATCCCGACGATGAAGATGGCGGCATGCTCACTTATGAATCGCGCGGCCAGGGTGTCACAGTCACGCTACTCACGCTTAATCGTGGTGAAGGCGGACAGAATAAATTAGGCAGCGATTTTTCCGACGTCCTTGGAGTCTTGCGAACGCTGGAGGTAACGGCCGCTGACCAATATTACGGAATCAATCAGCGATTCACTCGGGTTGCCGATTTCGGATTTTCCAAATCTCCCGACGAAACTTTCCAGAAGTGGGGCGGTCATGATGTCCCGCTTGCAGACATCGTTCGCGTCATTCGAACATTCCGGCCTGACGTGCTGGTTGCGCGATTTTCTGGCACCAGCAGAGATGGACACGGTCATCACCAGGCTTCAGCTCTGTTAACAAAGGAGGCATTCCGCGCCGCCGCCGATCCCAATCGCTTCCCTGAACAGATTCGCGAAGGTTTGCAACCATGGCAGGCCAAGAAGCTTTATATCGGAAACGTCTGCGGCTTTTTCGCTCCTACCTGTGCCAATGAAAACTGGACAGTAAAGCTGAACACGGGTGAGGAGAATCCTTCGCTTGGCATGTCGTACGCCCAGTTTGCGATTGAGGGATTACATCATCAGCAGTCGCAAGGTGTGGGGGGATTTACTATTCCTTCAGGACCTCGCTACAGCTATTACAAGCTAGTCGATACCGCGCTTCCCGGGAAAATTGATACCAGCAAGCATGAGAACACCTTCTTCGATGGGATTAATACAACTGTTCCGACCTTGGCTGACAAGCTCAGCGCAAAAGACCGCGCTGCGGCAACATTTTTAAAACCCGCGCTTAAGGATTTACAAAACAAAATTACTGCTGCCGTTCACACTTCGGATGCCACTGCGCAAGTTCATTCTTTGCTGCTGGGTTTGAACAAGGCCGACGAGATTATCCTGCAAGTGAATCAAGCCAAACTTTCCGATGCGGCGAAAAAGACTTTGCTGGCAAACCTCAAAACCAAGCAAGCCCAATTGGAAGAAGCAGCCAACTTGGCGGCAGGCATCACTTTAACGGCTACTGCTGGCGAATCCGTGGCCGCGTCGCCGAATGAAGCCGTAACGGCAGTGCCCGGTCGTAACGTTGATGTCACAGTAAATTTTTCCAGCTCACAAAAAGCCGAGCTCAAAACGACTAGCCTTGACTTGCCTTCCGGATGGAAGAAAACTGAACTACGGCATGATGGCAACTCCACAACTTTCCGCGTCAGCGTGCCAGCGAATGCGCAGATCACGCGTCCTTACTGGCATCGCAATGATCCGGCCATCGAGAGCGTAAACACTATCGACGAGCCGCAATTCGCAACGCTACCTCTGGCTCCTTCGCAGGTGCTTGCGCATGCTTACTATTCCATCGCTGGAGCGCCCGGCGTCGTTCACGCTCCCGTGGTTGTGAAGTTCGAGCAGGATACTAAAGAGCGAGAAATGGCGCTGGCGGTTACGCCGCTCTTCTCCGTACTTTTGAATCCGGGGGAGCAAGTGCTTTCTACCAATAACACTTCGCCTTCGTCGAATGTCACCGTCCGTGTCACTTCCAACGTTGCGAGCGCCCCACGCGCCATTCTTCATCTGAATCTTCCTGCGGGATGGCGTTCCGAACCTAAGGAACAAAAAGTCGAGCGCCTGACTCGCGACAAAAATCAGGACTACGTCTTTCAGGTCTTCCCTGTGGACCACAAGCCGGGCAAAGCTGAAATCCATGCCGTGCTCGAAGCGAACGGAAAGAAATATTCAGAAGGCTACACACTTGTCACGCGCGCCGATATCGGCAGCGCCTATTACTATCAGCCGGCCATTCAGCGTGTAAGTTTAGTGGATGTGAAACTTCCCAAGCATTTGCGAGTCGGATATGTCATGGGCGCGGGCGATGACATTTCCACTGTATTGAGTCAGGTGGGGCTTGATGTCGCGCTCATTCCCACAGAGAAGCTCTCAAACGAAGACCTGAGCCAATACGGCACCATCGTG
>DASXCC010000018.1:0-3293 GCA_036491415.1 Terriglobales bacterium
TCTTCTCGCCAGCCCGAAGTATGGTCCGCTCCGCACTCCGGGCATGCCGACGCGGTGCGAGGAACGTCTTCGCCGCACACTGGGCACATTTCCGGCGGCCCTGGCTTACTCGTCATTGTGGTTCATTGATCGTGCCCAAATGAAGGGCCGGAGCTGACGTCGTTGCCGACTTCATCTTCCATAAGATGAGACTTTGGCAATGAATGCACTCCATTTTGGACCAAGACGACCGCCATCGAGCAGGATTCTCGGGCATTTTTTGTACCCCAAATCGCGGCTGTCACTGTAACGGATCATGCGCCAGTGCATGTGCGGGACAACGTGATCGAGAGGGATGTCATATTGATGCATCAGTCTGGCTGTGAGTCGCGCGGTCGTGTCAATGGTGATGTCAAGATTGTTGCCCCGATTTACACACATTTCGATCCCGATGGACGATCTGTTTCCCTCGCCTTCGTAATCAGCGTGCTCTCCGGTTTCGTTAGTCGGGAGGGTTTGGTAAATGGAATGATCGTCCACCGTGAAATGCCAGGTGAGAAATCCAGTGCGATTGTGACGGCCTCGGAACCCCTTGTTCATGGCGAGCGCGTGATGCAATGCGTCGGCGCTACGAGACGTATTGTCGGTCGAATGAATGGTGATAAATGTCGGACGCATCGGCCGATGCAGTGAACGTCCGCAATTTCCCGGGGGGATGATGTCTTGCGTGATCTTCAGTTCGGGTGCGCCGGCTGGAGCCCCGCCGCTGATGGCCACGCGTCGGGGAGCCACCGCGCAGGAAGAAAGGAGAAGTCCTGCTAGGACAACCACAAGAAACCCCAATGTGCGAAGTTTCACCGTAACCCATTCCTGGCGTTGCGAGAAGAAAGCGATTAAAAGCTGCACGGCGAGAATCGTGCCGAATCCTTCGGCATTTGAAAGCGGAATCGTTGCTGACTTCAAATGTACGAGGCACGAGAACGCTTCGGAGTCCGTGGAGCCGTTGTCTTGACCCTTGAGCGATCGTTTGGCCCATCGCTTTTTCGCGTAACCTCGCGCCCGATTTTGCGCACTACCTCAGTGAACGGCAGAAATGAATTTCTCAAGTCGAGAGCTCAGGGAAAGGCCAAACCAACGAGAAAGAAGAATAAAATGACACAAAAAAAAGCGAACAAAACTATCAGAATGCGTGACCTGGAGGCAGCCAAAGACGCCAAAGGCGGCCACCGGCATACCTCGCTGTTGAACCAGAAAGAGGACCAGCACGCCCCAGACGGTGGCTACGGCATTCACATGGTTCGATAAGGAATGACCGTTAGAAAGTCGCACCGTGGTTCGATTCCCCGCGAAGACGGGACACGATGGACGCCGCAATTTGGATTGATTGCCGAAGGAGTGGCGAACGTGAATCCAGCCTTGGTGCTGCCCGGTAAGGCAGGCACACCGTACATAATGAGTTACGACGCTGTGAACGCCATGCTGCTCAACGAGTTCTTAAAAGAGCATCGCAAGGGAGACGAATTGGAAGCCACGGTTGCGGCAACCGTCAAGGAGCAGTCAATGCAAATCCAAAAAGTGAGCGCACAGCTGGAAGCGAGCAGACCCGCGCCGCAAGTGGCCGAGAACCCAGGCTGCGCGGTCACCATTCTTTGAAACCGCGGGCGTGCTCGTCCGTCCAAGAGATTCAGTCTTGCGTTCCTGAGCATACTCCGGCATCAACCTGTTCCTTATGAAACGTCTTCTACTATTTTTCATCATGTTTGCAGTCTTTGGCTATGGTCTTTTCGCGAGTGATTCGCTTCCGTTCCCCGTGAGTGTTGGTGGTCAGGCGGCAAAGGATGGCACGCCGTTCGCTAAGATCGAAAAGCCGGTTGCGGCGGATGCGGAACTGTCGGTCGAATCCAAAGGCGGCATGATCATTGTCAACGTGCACGCGGTCGATGCCAAGAAGGAACCGATTCCAGGTTCAACGCCAGCGGTGATTTTGCTCCAGGGCAAACCCAAAACGAATCTCGACAAAACAATGGATGGAAAGAAGCTCGCTGCCGGAAACTACGTCATGAGTGTGGTAAGCGAAGGCAAGACTGCCAGTATCCTCGTCACCATCAAGTAGCGTCATGCGCGAAAACGATTTATTTTTCGCGGCCGATTCGAACTTTTTTACGATTTAGACTGCGGGGGTTACGTCGCCTCCCTTCATGACCGTGCCGTACGCTGGATTCCGGCAAAGCCACTGCAATCACTGCCGCTACCAACGCCAAATTTCTAACGGCTGCCCCTGTTTCCCGCGGTGCCTGTGCCGCCAGTGGCGGGTTTAGATGTGCCCGTAACACCGCCACCACCTTTCACGTCCTTTATCGGCTGCAGGTCACGAATTTTAGCCTTCTTAAGTCGGCGCCAAACGGAGTGAACTACATGAATATTCGGCGTTTCTCCCTCCATGGCCGTGTCAGGTTACCAAACTGACACTGTACTCGCAAACATTTAATCGCTGGCTTGCTCATGCGTTTCCGTCACGTCGTGTAACGGAGTTTTGCGCCGCCGCGCTGCGGCCCCTGTAGCCGGGATTTTTACGCCATCGGGACATGCTCACCGAGGGGCTCGACTTTCTTGCTAAAATGCTGTAGAAAAGCTGCTCTTCATGTCGAGCACAGAGTCAGTTTCGCCTCACGATGTAATCGTGTGCGCGTGCGGAACTCAGGAGTATACGGCGCGCGATGCTGTCGATGCAGCTATCTTCCGGGGCGAATTTGAGGAAAAATGGCAAGCATTTCTTCGTCACGTCGCAGCGGAAGACCGTGCAGATGAATTGGAATTGGAGTTGGACGAGTCGGCCATTTCTGCGGCAGCAGAAGAGTTTCGTTATAGCCATGATCTAATCACAGCGGAGGAGACGGAAGCATGGCTGGCAAATCGCGGCCTTACATTTGACGACTTCAGCGATTACTTTGCCCGTCAATATTGCGTCGGCGCGGTTGATGAAGGCTTTTCGCCCGAACAAATCAGATATACTTCGGCAGCTCCAGAGCTGCGCGACTTGTTCGTAACAGAGTTGATTTTGTCGGGGACTCTAGAGGGCATGACGACTAAGCTCACATGGCGTCTGGCTGCACACTGCGCTGGAACAGAGCCTACATCGGAGACGATCGCCGCCGAAAAACGGAAATTCTTGAATCGGATCAGCGTTGAACCAGCGCAACTGGCCCATTGGCTGGAGGAAATGGGGCGCGATTCGCAGTGGTTGAATCAAATGCTCGCGATCGAGGCGGCGTACGGGACGCTTTGCGATAAGCTGCTTGTCCCCGAAGCACGCC
>DASXCC010000019.1:0-26026 GCA_036491415.1 Terriglobales bacterium
TCGCGCGGAACCATGTAGGGACAACCGCCCTCGGTTGTCCGGTCGAGCGTAGCTCGACGATTTTGTTCGCTAGATTGCCCGGCTGCGCCGGGCTGGACAGCCGGGGCGGCTGTCCCTACGCAAGCAGGAATGGCCACCAAAAAGAGATGCGTTCGCTTGCCTTCTTTGTAGGCGTTCCAATGCCGATACAAGAGATGCGTGAAAATCTGCGCCTTCACTTTGGAGTCGCTTGCTTCTTTTAACTTCTTAGCATTGCAGTCCAGTTCTTTCTCGGGTGTTCCATCGCATTCGGGATAGACATCTGAAACGAACAAAATATTCTTTCCGTCCGGCGACCAAAGTTCTCCGCTGGCTTCAGTGGCTATGAAAGTCAGCTGATGTGCGGCAGTGACGGTTGCCGTGGCGCTATCGAAATCCGCAATCCACACCTGCGATCCACCTTCTTTCGTCGAGATGAACGCAAATCGCTTGCCGTCAGGTGACCAGCGGGGACGGTCGGCGTCCTGATCGGAGATGATTTCGCGTTCATGTCCACCGGCCAGCGGCACAATCCACACATGCGGCGTCTTTGTATTCGCCCCAAGGTCCACATCCACGGCCGCGAACAGCACCCATTTGCCATCAGGAGAGACTTGCGGCTCTTCGACACGCTTGAGCTTCATCATGTCTTCGAAGGTGAAGGGATGTTTGGCTTGGGCAAGTGCGGGCAAGGTAAGAACAGCCGCGGCTACTAACAAGAAAAGACGGCGCATGGGCTTTGCCTCAACTGGGAAAACCCCAAGTTTATACCTGTTCACCCCTCTGCTATCATTCTTCTACCCGTACGCACGGGTACCATGCGCTTACGACGCAGACTCCCCATCTGGCTCGGTGTACTGCTGGTTATTGCAGCAGTGTCGATTATTGTCGTTTTGCGCAAACACGCTCCGCCGGAGCCCGCGCGACTTCTTCCCGGCGCCGATGGTTTTTTCTACGTCAACTTAAAGTGGGTGCGGCGCACCAACGTGACGGGGCAGTTGCCCGGAGTTTCCCACGATCCCGATTACGAAAAATTTGTTGAGCAGACCGGGTTCGACTTTGAGCGCGACCTGAACCAGGCGGCATTCGCCATTCATTATCCGGCAAGCCTGCCGATGGAGGCCCGCGCGGATGGTCCGCGGTTCTCCGAAGTTTTCGTCGGCAAAATTGATGGCCAGCGGCTTCGTGATTATCTAAAAGGCGTTGCAACTTCAGTTGAGCCTTATCGTTCGATCGACATTTACAACATTCCTCTGGAAGGACGAACGGTAAGGGTTGCGATCCTGAATTGGGATACGGTGGCGGCGTCGAACCATCCTGACCCGCAGGTGATCCGGGGGATGGTGGACCGTTCGAAGAAGCTGGCTTCGCCTTTCGGCGGGCCGCAACTGCTGCGGCAGTACTACAAACACGTGCCGCTGGCCAGTTTGGCATGGGCCGTGATCAAGGTTTCTCCCGACAGCGGAACGACGACGCCAGGGCCGATTGATATCTCCTTTTTATTTAATAATCCCGCGGTTGTTGTAACTTCTGCCCGCTGGCTAGGATCATTACATTTGCGAGCTGCGGCCTATACCGACAACCCGGACCAGGCCCAGCATGTGGCCGACCAGTTAAATACATTTTTAGCGATGTTTCACGCTGCGGAGAGCAATGTCACGGGGCAAGGACCGGATATGGATGTAAAAGGATTTTTCAATAGCCTGAAGGTCGAGCAGGACAACAAAGTAACCGCGCTGACGGCCATCCTGCCTCCGGGATTTATGAAGAAGATGTTTGAAGAACCGCCCAAGGACATGATGGCTTCCCCGGACGCGGCATCTTCGAAGCCACAGTCCGCGCCTGCAAAGAAACATTGAAGGTAAAATAATACCGATGGGAACACATCTTCCACTTCCGATTGCGGCGTTCTTTGCCGGGCTGATCTCCTTTCTTTCTCCCTGTGTGTTGCCGCTGGTGCCGGGCTACGTTTCACTGATTTCCGGTGTAGGCGTGGAAGAGTTAAAAGCGCAAAACGTTTCCGTTCTGCGCAAGGTGATGATGAATTCCGTCGCTTTTATTTTTGGTTTCAGCATTGTCTTCATCACCCTGGGTGCGCTTTCGACCGAGGTCGGCCAATTTCTGGCGCGATATAAATCCACACTGGCGGAGGTAGCGGGCGTAGTCATTATTCTTTTCGGACTGCACTTGACAGGCATTCTGCGGATTAAAGCTTTGTACACCGATGCACGGCTGCATCAGGTAAAAGGCGGCAGCACGGCGTGGGGAGCGTTCGTCATTGGATTTGCTTTTGCTTTTGGCTGGACGCCCTGTGTGGGGCCGATTCTAGCGGTCATTTTAGGATTCGCCAGCGCGCAGGATTCCGTGACCAAAGGAATTATGCTGCTGGCTATTTATTCCCTTGGACTGGCAGTTCCTTTTCTGCTGACCTCGCTGGGCATTGAACGGTTCCTGAAGTTTTACAGCCGCTTCCGTTCGCACATGCACGCGGTGGAAATTGGCAGCGGCGCTTTGTTGATTGTGCTGGGCGTGCTTTTGATATTTGGACGGTTCACGGTCATTTCAAATTACCTGTCATTCTTAAATCGATTCTCGTTGTAGTTAGAGTCTTGGTAGTTAACATCTTGGTAGTTAGAATCTTGTAGCTGGAGTTCCTTTATGAAACGCGATCCTATTATTTTGGTGGTTGTGGCGGTGGTGATTGCCGGCATGTTGTTTTTTGCGGTGAAGCGGTCGCATCAAAATTCGGCGTCGATTCCTCAAACTTCGATGAGTGGAGTTGCAAAAGTCGGCGGACCTGCTCCGAATTTCACGCTCGAGACGCTCGACGGCAAAAAAGTGAGCCTGGCTGACTATCGCGGCAAAGCAGTGCTGGTAAATTTCTGGGCGACGTGGTGTGAGCCATGCAACGTTGAAATGCCCTGGCTTGTGGATTTGCATAAGAAGTATGCGGCGCAGGGATTTGAAATCCTCGGTGTCGCTATGGATGACGCCAGCCCCAAAGATATTGCCAAATTTGCGCAGGACAAGGGCGTGAACTATCCGGTCTTGATCGGTCAGGACGCGGTAGGGAATGCTTATGGCGGCGTTGCCTTCCTGCCGGAAAATTTTTATGTTGACCGCAACGGTAAGATGATTGATAGAGCTTTCGGGCTGAAGGGCAAGCCAGAGATCGAAGACGATATTCAAAAGATCATCGCGAGCGCTCCTGATCAGAACGTTGCCACTGGAAATTGATGAGAAAAATTGGAAAGACAATACGCGCAGTGATTTTCGGGATTACCGCGGCGCTCTGCACATTGTCTTACGCGCAGGACAGTCCCGGATCACAGGCGCCTTCGGTCACGATGGCACCGCCAGGAATCACCAATGTCACGCGCGGGACTTCCGGCAAAGTCGAATTACAGTTCCGGATCATGCATGGGTTCCACATTAACTCCAACGCGCCGACCGAAGAATATTTAATCCCCACCGCGCTGAACATGGAAGCGCCGACGGACATTGTGGTCGGGCGAATCACTTATCCTGACGGGCAGAACATCACGCTGCCGTTTGCGCCTGATTTGAAGTTGAATGTGTACAGCGGTGACTTTTCAATATTGGTAAACGTAAGGCCGCTCAGCAGCGTGATCCCGGGAAAATATGCGCTGCATGGAAGATTGAAGTACCAGGCCTGCGACAAGGCGGCCTGCTATCCTCCGAAAGAAATGCCGGTAACTTTCGAAGTCAAGGTCGTGAAAGGCGCACCCGCGGCTGTACGCCGCAATCCCGCACAGAGCCCGCACGCGCACTATTAATTAATGCCGTGCTTCTTACTGCTGTACTTCGGCAGGTGCGGTGAAAATTCAGCGCGGATCAAGCGACACGGAAAATAAAAGGCTGGCAGAATCCTGTGATAGAAGTTCTAGTCCAGCCCTGACCACGCGAGATTAATGCTTTCTCTTTTTGCCGTTGCCTGACATCCTCTTTCCGTTTGCGTACCCGTTCGAATGGCCGTTGGATTTTCCGTTAGAGGAACTTTCTACCATGCGGATCGTCCAGAAATCCGATGACAGATTCTCTTCCAGCAAATACTGATACGGCAGAGTGAAGTAGCCCGACATCCCCCAGTCCGGCCCCCAGGAATTACGCACGATGAACCATTGATTCTTGTCGTCGTAGCCGATGGCGCAAACCGCATGGCCTCCGACAACTTGTTCGCCGGGCTGCGGCATGGAGGCTTGACCGGAATTCGCCACCGACGCGCTTTCGAAGCTGTCGTATACCGTGAATCCGAAAACGAAAGGATAGCCGGAAGCAAGGCATCCCTTGAACTGGCTCAGAGTTCGTGACACTCGCTGGTAGGAAAGCACACGATTTTTCTGGCCGCCTTTATAGGCGACAGCCGAGGGTTTGTCGGTGAACTCAGTAATGTTGTAGGGCCAATCCGTTTCCGGAGGAGCGCCTTGCTTGGCCACGACTTTCATACCATCGCGGATTTGCGCACCACTGTCAGAGTTGATTGTGTTTTCCATGGCGCGCTCGTTGTAATAAATGAACAGGCGCGAAGGAATGAAGTTTTTGCTTTTCTGTTTGATTTGTTCGAACTGAATGGCCCCGGCAATGGAGTTGCCGGTGCAACTTCCTAATTGCCCCTGGTCATAGACAGGCGGACACTGCGTACGCAAGTCCACCATAGTTGGTAACGCCCTCAAAAATTCTGCGGGCGCTGCATAAGTTAAATCGCGATGGTCCGGAAGGTCCGGAACCCATCCATAATGTCCAATGCTCATAAATCCACCTCACTGAAAAATCTCCCGTGGTTGAGGGATAGTGAGCATGGACGCAAAAACGTTACAAAGATCTTACGGTGCTGCCACCACCGGAAGAACCAGGGCCGAGGGGTGCTCGGCGTCATGGAGAATCGTGTTGGTTGCCGGAACGAAGTGGTCGCTGTTGGCGGCGGATTCTCCGGTGTCCAGGTTGCGATCAAAGCGCGGGAAGTTGCTGCTGCTGACTTCGAGGCGCAGCGTGTGTCCCTTGTGAAAGACATTGCTGGTGGACCAGAGATCGAGGCTGAACTTATAAACCTGACCTGGAGTCATCCACTCGGGCTTCTCCTGCGAATCGCGGTAGCGAGCGCGGATAATTCCCTCGGTCAAATTTTGTACGAAGCCGTTCGGCCAAACATCGACTAACTTGGCGGTGAAGTCGGTATCGACGGCAGAAGACTTTGCGTAGAACTCGAGACTCACCGGGCCAGTAACTTCCATGTCCTGCGCGAGCGCGGCCGTAGAGTAAACAAGAACATCGTCGCGGGCTTCGACGGGGCGCTGATCGCGGGGACCGGCGGGAAGATGGTCGGGATCGCAGCAAAGCGGGCCGCCGGTGGTTGGCGCTGGATTTGCAGGGTCATAAATATATTGGTCAGCGGTTTCGGTGCGAGGAGCGGTTGTGGAAAGTGCGCCATCCCCACGCGCGGAGTTCGCTTTGCTCGCGGAGTGCAGGAAATATTTTGTTTCATGAGCACGAGCGAGAGGCCACTCCTGCTCGTGACGCCATTGATTGGCGCCCATCACGAAGATCTTTACCGGCGACTTGGCAAAGTCATTCTGCACGCCTTTGAACAGATAGTCGTACCAACTGAGAACGGCGTCGTCTTCGTGGAAGGGCGCGTCGGGGCCGAAATCCACATCGCCCACTTTTTGTTCATTTCCAGAGTGGCCGCCGATGACGACGAGCAGGTGCTGACCGTTGCGGGCCGCATCGCTGCCTCCGTGAGCTTTGATGCCCATGTAATTGCGCAGCGAGCCGCCCT
This sequence comes from Terriglobales bacterium, assembly GCA_036491415.1. Lineage (GTDB taxonomy): Bacteria > Acidobacteriota > Terriglobia > Terriglobales > Acidobacteriaceae > JAICKN01. The sequence continues at coordinate 5,816 of DASXCC010000019.1, forward strand.
GAAAAATGTCATACCACGCGGCGATGGTCAGCGCGGGAACTTGAATATCGGCATAGTGCTCTTCGATGGACCACTTCTTCCAGTAGTCGTCGTAGTTCGGGTGCGCAAGCCAGTCGAGAAAATATGGCGCGAGCGCGGAGGTGGCGTTGGGAATTCCTGTGGCCGCCGGGAAGTTATAAAGAGGATAGCCGGTGAGCGGCAGCTTGCGGACTTCCTTCATCGCATTGCCTTGTCCGCTGACGATGCGCTCCAGTGTGTTCTGCGAAAGGCCGGAGGTCCACGACTCGTTGAACCATTGCTCGAACGCTCCGCCCTGGTAAGTCCAATTCGAGTGATAGTTGCTGGCGGTGACGACGGGACAAATTCCTGCAAGGTGCGGGGGATGCGCGATGGCCGTGAGCATTTGGGTCGCGCCGACGTAAGACCCGCCGAACATGCCGACTTTGCCGTTGGAGTATGGAAGCGCAGCCGCCCATTCGACGCTGTCGTAACCGTCATCGGATTCGTGCTTGAACGTGTACCACTCGCCTTCGGATGTGTAACGACCGCGAACGTCCTGGATGACGACGACGTATCCTTGCGCCGCAGCACGGAGGCCGAAAGTGATTCCCCAATTTTTGTCGTAAGGCGTGCGCTGGAGAAGCACAGGAAATTTGCCATCCACGTTGGGGCGATAAATATCGGCGTGAAGTTTGGTTCCATCACGCATAACAACCGTGGCGTTGCGCTCGACGGTGACGGTGTAGGTGTCGGCGGCGAATGCGTGAATGGCTCCGACAATTATCGCGATGGACAAAAATATTAACTTTAGGGGTTTCACGCAATCCTCCGGGTTTTATGGCGGGAGAAAGATTAACAGAAACAAGACGAGCTGCGCTCGGTCCGGACAGCCGAGGGCGGCTGTCCCTACATGAGCATTTTAGATTTATGCGTTCGCTTTGGTCTAAAACTACGTTCGCTTGGGTCTAAAAACTAAAGGACTGCGGTCTTTTCGGCGATCAGTTTTTTGATCTTCTCGACGAAATCTGCGGACTGCATGTCTTCGGTTTTTTCTTTGCCGCGAATACGGACGTTTACTTTTCCCGCTTCCGCTTCTTTGTCGCCGACGACCAGCAGGAACGGGACTTTCTGCAATGCGTGCTCGCGGATTTTTGCGTTCATCTTCTCGTTGCGGCCATCCACTTCCACGCGAACGTTGATCGCTTTAAGTGCAGCGGCAACTTTGTTGGCGTAATCCACGTGGCGCTCGGCGATAGGAATCATGACTGCCTGCACCGGCGAGAGCCAGACGGGGAACGCACCGGCGTAATGCTCGATGAGCACACCGAAGAAGCGTTCGACGGATCCATATAAAGCGCGATGTACCATCACCGGCTGTTTGCGCGTGCCATCTTCGGCGACATATTCAAGTCCGAAGCGAGCAGGCAGGTTGAAGTCGAATTGCACGGTGGAAAGCTGCCAGAGCCGGCCGATGGCGTCCACCAGCTTGATATCGATCTTCGGGCCGTAGAATGCTGCTTCGCCGGGGATGGTTTTGTATTCAATGTTGAGCCGCTGCAAAACTTTTTCGAGCGAATCGGTCGCCAACTTCCATTGATCTTCGCTGCCAACGAAGTTCTTGCGGTCTTCAGGATTCCAGGTGGAAAGTTCAGTCTGGAATTTAGTGAAGCCGAAATCTTTCAGCACGTCGCTGGCAAACTCCACGCAGTTTGCGATCTCTTCTTCAATTTGTTCGGGAGTGCAGAAGATGTGGGCGTCGTCCTGCGTAAATCCACGAACCCGTAGCAGGCCGTGCATGACACCGGAGCGCTCGTAGCGATACACAGTTCCCAGTTCGCCGAGGCGCACCGGAAGATCACGGTATGACTTGAGCGAATCCCGATAAATAAGGATGTGACCGGGACAGTTCATCGGCTTGAGGCGATACTCGGCGTCGTCGAGCTCCATGGTGTCGAACATGTTCTGCGAGTAGTAGCCTTCATGGCCGGAGGTTTGCCACAACTGTTTGCGCATTACGTGCGGCGTGTACACGAGCGAATAGCCGCGCTTGAGGTATTGATCGCGCATCCAGTCTTCCATCTCTTTGCGGATGATGCCGCCCTTGGGGTGCCAGAAAATCAGGCCCGGCCCGGCGAGTTCCTGAATGGAGAACAAATCCAACTGCTGGCCGAGCACGCGATGGTCGCGCTTTTTCGCTTCTTCAATCTGGTTGAGATGTTGGTCGAGGTCTTTCTTCGAGAAAAACGAAGTTCCGTAGATGCGTTGCAGCTGGGGATTCTTTTCATCGCCAAGCCAATAGGCCCCGGCGATGTTCAACAGCTTGAATGCTTTGATTTTTCCAGTCGAAGGAATGTGCGGACCACGGCAGAAGTCGATAAACTTGCCGGTTTTATAAATCGAAATTTTTTCATCGGGCTTGGTGAACTGCTCGATGAAGTGACACTTCATGAAGTCGCCTTCGCCCTTGAACTTTTGCAGTCCTTCTTCGCGGGGAAGAAATTCTCGCGCGTACGGCAAGTTCTGCTGCACCAGTTCCTGCATTTTCTTTTCGATCTTCTGCAAATCTTCCGGAGTGAATGGGGTGGGGCGATAGAAGTCGTAGAAGAATCCATGCTCGGTGGCCGGGCCGTGGCCGAGTTTGGTCTCCGGGAAGAGTTCCAGCACCGCCGCCGCCAGCAGATGCGCGGAGGAATGACGATAGACTTCGAGCGCCTCGGGATCTTTGTCGGTCAAAAGACGGAGTTCGGTGTCTTTTTCGAGCGGGCGAGTGAGGTCGATCAGGTTGCCGTTGGTTTTCGCAGCTACGGCGGCGTCCGCCAAGCGGGGGCTGATGGATTGCGCGATATCCAGCGCAGTGGTTCCTTTTGCGACTTCTTTGACGCTTCCGTCCGGAAGTGTGATGTAAATGCTGTCTGACATGGGAAAGACTAGTTTATGGGACGAGGGAAAGAGGGTCAAACGGAAGAGAGTCGAGGATAGTACCCGACTAGCTATTCATAAAGACCATCACAATCGCCTCGCAACGGCTGAAATTTGGCATCAGAATAGACATATGCGATTTCTCTGCAAGGCGATGATCGTTTTCTCGCTGGCTACAGTCCCGCTCTGCAGTATGTTTGCACAAAAGGAAAGCAACGCGCCGCTGAATGTTGCCGACAAAAAACAAAACAGAAAATTTCGCAGCGGCTCACAAAAAATGACCGTAAAACGCTGGTCGCCGTGGCGCTCAGCGAGCATGTGCAGCGGGAAAAAGACGAGTCTGATTGCTCGCATCTGGTACATACGATTTATGAAACCGCAGGGTTCCCGTATGAGTACGCTCCGTCGGATGATCTTTACGCGGGAGTCGGAAGTTTTTATCAAGTCAAAGCGCCATTAGCGGGAGATCTGGTGGTGTGGCGTGGGCACGTGGGAATGGTGATCAAACCGTCGAAGCACACCTTCTTCAGTTCCTTGAGTTCCGGGCCCGGCACCGGCGACTATGAAACGCCCTATTGGAAGAGCCGCGGCCAGCCTCGTTTTTATCGCTACATCAAAAAAGTAATTGCCCGCAAAACAGAGTAAGTACTACTGTGAACTTCTCCACTCAAACCAAAAACGGGTCCATTCGACTTCGCTCAGGGCAAGTTTTGAATGGCCACTAACCCCTTCCGATAATTCCCGCGCCGCTTCATTCCGTGAAGCTTCGCTTCACCCGACAGCCGAGGGCGGCTGTCACTACATTGTTTATCTAATTTTGTTTATATCTTGCTGTTTATCTAATTTTTTTTACTTATCTAATCTTCATTTATCTGATCTTCAAGCAGTTACTAAGGTCGAAATTAGGGCAGATCAGCCTCATGGAAGACTCCCTTACAGCTCTCAGGGCCAACTGATACAGCGGTACCCGCATCTGTTGTGCAGTCATTTAGGCCCTGTTCTGAATTTACCGTTTGGAGACGTCTATGACCCCCCTCCCCGTTCGAGTCCTGCTTGTCGTTTTCTGTCTTTTCACTTTCATCCCACTCAGTTTTGCCCAGTACGGCGCCGGAATTGAAGGAACCGTTACTGATAAATCAGGCGCGCTGGTTGCGGACGCAACTGTCACCGTGACCAATGAAGCCACGGGCGTGGGCCGCAACGCGGTTACGGCGGATTCGGGCTTTTACCGGATCACCGGTCTTGCTCCGGGAAATTACACGGTGAACGTGGACGCGCAGAGCTTTAAGAAGAGCGAAAACAAAAACATTCCGGTTGCGGCGGAAGCCATACGGGGATTCAACGTCACACTGGACACGGGTTCGAATACAGAAACCGTGACGGTGACAGCGACGCCGGGTGGCCTGCAAACAGAAAACGCGACGATTGGCACGACGATCAGCGCACAGACGGTGACGAACCTGCCGCAGTTCGGGCGCGATCCTTACCAGCTACTGCGTTTGACACCGGGAGTTTTCGGCGATGCGTCGCGGCAAGGGAACGGAAACTCTCTTGGGATTCCCCAGCAGGTTGGGCCGGGTGGATCCAACAGTGAAATTTTCCAGACAGAAAATCAGGTACAGGCGGTAGCGAATGGCCAGCGCATTACAGCCAACGATTTTTTGCTCGATGGCGTAAGCGTGAACAGCCTAGATTGGGGTGGAGCGGCGGTGGTGACGCCAAATCCAGAATCCATTCAGGAAATTTCTATCGCATCTGACAGTTATTCCGCGCAGGACGGGCGCAACTCAGGCGCGCAGGTAAAAGTCATTTCCAAGAACGGCACGAATGACTTGCACGGGAGCGCGTTCGCCAAGTTCAACGACAAAGGCTTGAACGCCTTCAACAAATTTGATGGGCCTTCGGCCGGAGCATCGGACATTACCTGCGAAGGCGGCACGCCCAGCCAGTTCACCATTTTCGCCAGCCACTGCCCAACCCGCGTGGACCAGAAGTATCGCGACTTTGCCGGCAGCATTGGCGGCCCCATCATTAAAGACAAACTGTTTTTCTTCTTCTCCTATGAAGGAGTACGGCTTTCCAATACTGCACTGCTGCGCGATCAACACCTGGAGACTCCGCAGTTTGAGCAGTACGTGATTCAGAACAATCCAAATAGCCTGGCGGCGAAGATTTTTTCCACGCCTGGAATTACGCCGCGCTTCGCGTCTTCCACCCCGACATCGGAAACAGACTGCTGCTCGTTTATTCCGAACTATGGATTGGGCCGCTGGTATATCGCGGGCAATCAAGTTGGGCAGGCGATTGGCAACGGGCCTGATGGAATCCCTGACTGGGAGATCGCGGACCTGGTCGTCCCAAATACAAGTGATGGCAACCAGTACAACGCACGCATGGATTACACGCAGGGCAACAATCAATTCTTTGTAAGTACGTATATTGTGAAGTTGAACAATTTAAATGGCGGTGCGCGGCCGATCGATGACATTGCCTTGCAGCCGAATAATTATGTGGGAACGGTGGGATGGACGCGAACGATCGGCGGCACCCTGCTCAATGAGTTGCGCGCGAATTTTACGCGCTTTGCATTTGATCAGCGGCAACCTACGGGCAATACGAACTACGGCATTCCTGACATCGGACTGTTTGATTTCGATGCGGGCTTTGGCACGGTAGACCACGGATTCATCGGCATCACACAAGGTTCGACGACACCACAGGCCGCCGCACAGAATACTTATGGCTTGTCCGATACGTTCAGCTGGATGAAGGGCCGCCATGCATGGAAGTTCGGCGTCGAAGCCCGGCGCGAACAAAATAATAATGATCAGCCGGGAACGGAGCGTCCTTATTATCAGTTCCGCGGACTGTTGAATTTTGCCAACGACGCGTGCTGCTTTAACGAGCAGGTGGAAGTAGATCCCACGACCGGCGCGCCGCCAGTTTCGATCCGCTATTACCGCACATCCGACTACGCTTTGTTTGCGCAGGATGATTGGAAGGTAAAGCCAACCCTCACTGTAAATCTTGGCCTGCGCTGGGAGTACTTCACGCCAGTCACGGAAGTCAACAACACGCTGAGCAATTACATTTTTGGATCGCAAGGCATCGTGGACGGCTCGGTGCAGCAAACCAATCAGCTTTATCAGCCTGACCGCAATAACTTTGGACCGCGCGTGGGCTTTGCCTGGAGCCCGGCGGCGTACAACAGCAAAATTGTTTTCAGGGGAGGATTCGGCGTTCTTTACAACCGCTATTTCGGCGTCGTGTTTGATAACGTCCGCCAGGACACTCCGTTCAGCGCACTGGCAGCCCCGTGTTGCTTTTTTGATCCGGGGCCGATCGTCGGGCCGCCGCCGGGATCGAACATTCAGTATGGTCTTGGCGCAAGCACGCAGGCGAACAGTTACACACCAAATCCAGCGCTGGGGTTTGGAGTCGCTTCGAATGGCGCACTCTGCGGCGATGCCACTTGCAGCACCATCACGCCGATCAGTCTCTTCGGATCGCTTCCGCAGGAACCGAATCCTTATGTGTATGTGTTCTCCATGCAGACACAATTGGAGTTGGCGAAGAATTTGATTGTCGAACTCGGCTATCAGGGAAGCCGCAGCCGCAAGCTGGTGCGAACGATAGACGTGAACCGGTTGAATCCCGGAGATACGTTTGATGGAGTGTTGGACAGATTCGAGAACAATGGATCGAATGGGCAGCCTTGCGGGTCGGGAAATCCAACTTGCTCGGCGCCGCATGCTACGGGCAATGCGGACTTCACGAACATCTTTATTCCTCTGCCGGATGTGAATGCCAGCTTCGATGCACTGGTCACGCACGTGACGTATCGCATGTCCCACGGATTGCAAGTGGATGGCATGTACACGTGGAGCCATGCGATCGACACGGCCTCGTACGAAGTTGGGTTCCAGCAGACCGATCCCGCGGACCAGACCCTTGACCGGGGAAATTCCGACTTCGACATTCGCAACAACTTTGTGCTGTCTTCTTCGTGGGAGATGCCTTTCTGGCGGGGCAATCATAGCCTGGTTGGCAATGTGCTCGGAGGATGGACGGTCAGCGGAATCATGAGCAAGCACAGCGGCTTCCCATATTCGGCGCTGATTGGATCTTGCAACACCAATGCAGACCGCAACGGAGATGGCACATGTCCGGATATGCCGTTTGCCTATAACGGTGGAGTGATTCTGAATCCCAGCAAGCAACAGTGGATCAATGGGGTCTTCCCGGATCCGACAGCGGAGTTCGACACGACGACGCTGGGGCCGGGATGCCGCTGCCGGAATATTTTTACCGGCCCGGGCTACACCTCGATTGATCTGACTTTCGGCAAGGATTTCGCTCTGCCGGAGACAAAGATCATTGGCAATGGAGGACGTCTGGCGATTCGCGCAAACTTCTTCAACGCGTTCAACCTTCTGAACCTGACGCCGCTGATTCCGGCTTCGGCCCCGACGGACATCCTGAATCCCATGAGTTTTGGCCGGCCTTCCGATGGACTTGCGGGACGCGTGATTGAGTTGCAGGCGAGGTTGAGCTTCTAGAGTTTGCGATCAACAAACACAGGGACAGTCGCTTTTGGCTGTCCCTGTATTTATTTGCGAAATCTATGCGAAGCTACGCTTCGCTGGACAGCCGAGGGCGGCTGTCCCTACGCGATTCGTTTTGATATCTGCAACATGAATTGTTCTCCCAAATGAAAACGAGGAATCTGTTTAAAGCAGATTCCTCGTCACTTCGTTCCTCGGAATCACAAGAACTAAAGGGACTAATTTACTGACGCCTGACTCACTGGCGGCTAACTTACTGACAGCTAATTACTGATACCCAACTTACTGGCCGTTCGCTTGCGCGCCGTCGGTATTGAATTCTTCTCCCATCCATCGTTGCAGGGCATTCATGTTTGCCTGGCGGCCGAGGAAGTTCTTCACCAACTCGTTGGCTGATTCCGAACCGCCGGGATCAAGAACGGTGCGGCGATAGCGCATAGGCGCGTCTCCACCGAGAAGATTGCTCTGGTCGAACTGCATGAAGAAATCTTCCGCGATGACTTTGTCCCACAGGTAGGTGTAGTAGGCAGATGAGTATCCGGCCAGATGACCGAACGACGCGTACTGATGCGTACCGGGCAGCGGCGTGAAGAGCGTGTGTTGCTTCGCTGAATCGGTTGTGGCCTGATCGAGGTCCACACTCTTCGGGTCCCCTTTATAGATGTTGTACGAGAGGGCCGTGAAACCATTCTGGCGGGCGACCCAATTGGCGCGGCCAAATGCGGAAGCACGGTTCATGCGGGCCACGAGATCAGCAGGGATGGGTTCGCCGGTTTTGTAATTTCTGGCGAAGGTCGCAAGGACCTGCGGGCTGCGCATCCACTCTTCGAGCATTTGCGAAGGCGCTTCCACGAAATCCGATTCCATGGTGATGCCGCTAATTCCGGCCCATTGCTGCTGGCCGCCAAGAATATGGTGCATAAGGTGGCCAAACTCGTGGAAGAACGTGACAACGTCGCCGTATTCCATGAGTCCAGGGTCGGACGCCGTGGGCGCCGGAAAGTTGCACATGAGGGTAGCTTCCGGCAGCTGCTTTCCGCGAATGCCATCCAGCACCTGCGCCATGGCCGCGTGGCTGAATTTACCTTCGCGGGGATGCATGTCGAGATAGAAACGGCCGATCATCTTTCCTTGATCGAACATGTCCCAGGTTTCGACGTCGGGAGCCCATGCGGGCGCATTCATCTCCTGCTTGAAAGTGACATGGAAGAGTTTGGCCGCAGTGTCCAGAACTCCCTGCTTTACCTGCATAAAGGGGAAATACGGGCGGACGGATTGTGAGTCAAAGTTGTACTGAGAACGGCGCAGCATTTCTTCCAAATGCGATTGCTCGTAATCCCCAATTTCTTTTGCGCCGGGATCGGTCTTCTGTTTTTCCTGGAGCAGCATGGCAAACTCGCGCTGGGCAATGGGCTTGGTCGCAGCATCCACTTGCTGGATAAAGTCGCCGATGTTCGCGCCCTTCTTGATCATCTTGTCAGCCGCGTTGTAATCCGCCCAGGAAGAATATCCGAGAAGACCCGCGATCTGGTATCGCGTCTGCATCATCTGCTCGAGGACTTCTTTGTTCTTGGGATAAGCACGAGTGTTAAAGGCTTCGAACAAACGGCGGCGAAGATCGTCGCTTTTACTGAACTTCAATGCCGGCAAAATATCGGGATAGTCGGTGGTGATTTTTACTTTGCCGTCCGGGCCGGGCTTGTGGCGGTCAATGTAATCCTGCGGCAGGCCGTCGAGGTCCGAAGGATCAGCCAGGACAACTTTTTCGCCATCGGCAATGTTGCGTTCGAACGACGATTGTTCTTCGGTGAGCTTATCGCTCAAGTCTTTCAGCTTGGCGCGGGTGGCGTCATCTTTATCAACACCAGCGAGGCGGAATTGCAGGAGGGTGCGCGCCACATAATGTTGCGTCGCGGCGTCTGCATGGGAAACATCCACGCTAGCCAGTGCGGCGTAAACCTCCCGGTTCAGCGAAAGATCGGTAGCGGCGGCGCTTACTTTACGAATCATGTCAGTCGCGCGGTCGCGATAAGCCGCATCGGGATGCAGGTTCTGCATCAGGCCCGCGAAATAAGCGGCGGCATTCAGCTGATTGGTCGCTTCATCTAAAGGAGCCAGCGTGTTCTCAATGGTCTTTGTGCCTTTGACGGCAACAATGGCATCTACCGAGCGCTGGGCGGCGGCAAGTTTGCCGTTTTCAATTTTGTCGAAGGCTGCTGCATCGGGCTTATCGGCCCAGAGTGTTGGTTGTGTTTTCATATCTTGAGCCCAAATGGTTGTTGCTAAGAATAAAAAAAAGACAGTCCCTACATGGTGTGCAAAGTTAGCCATGAATGTGCCTCGAGGTGAAGCTGGAGTGATGTCTACTATACGCCACGGAGACATGTCTCTGGGGTAATTCAGCCCTGGTTTTCGACAGGCCAGTGATTTGTTATGTGAGTTTCCAGCCAATTTTCGTTGCCGATACAGGTTCTATTCACATGCTTTTAACAATCGGTTAACTCCTCTGAAATTTAGACCTCATACCTTGTCTGCATCCCTTGGCCACCCTGATTCGACGCCATTCCACAGGCCAATACACGGAGGATCGCAGGATGTTGCAAAGATTAAAAGCATCAGAAGCGCCCAAAAAGTTGCTGGCCCTCGTTATGGCTTACGCAACGATTGTGGGAACGACCCCAGCCTTCGCAAACAATTCATTCTCCAATGAGAGAACCGCTACTCCAATCAAACACATTGTTGTGATTTTTCAGGAGAACATTTCCTTCGATCACTACTTCGGAACTTATCCGCACGCGATGAACCCTAAGGGCGAACCGAAATTCATTGCACGCTCTGGCACGCCGACGGTGAATGGATTGCGCGGACCACAAAGTGCGTTGCGAGCCAACAACCCAAACCTGAACCCTGCTAATAAGGATGGCGCTACGAATCCTTTTCGTCTGGACCGTACGCAGGCTGCGACCTCTGACCAGGACCACGATTACGATGCGGAACAGCAGGCATTCCATGCCGGACTGATGGATTTGTTTCCGCTCTCCGTAGGAACTGCTGGACCTCCGCCGAACGCGCCTTCAGGAATTACAGGAACGACCGGCCTGACGATGGGCTATTACGATGGCAACACCGTGACCGCGATTTGGAACTATGCGCAGCACTTCGCGATGAACGACAATTCATTCGGCACCACGTTTGGGCCTTCGACTCCGGGTGTATTGAATCTGGTTTCCGGCCAGACGAACGGCGTTGTAAAGATTTTGAACGGGACCGGCGACGAAGTGGACGACGGCAACGGTGGCTTGACGATGATCAGCGATGCTGATCCGTTCGGCGACATTTGCTCTTCTCCGACTCGCGCGCAAGGCCAACTTGGCGGCAAAAACATTGGCGACCTGTTGAGCTCAGCGAAAGTGAGCTGGGGATCGTTCATGGGTGGCTTCGACCTTACGCTCACGAACTCGAACGGAACAACCGGATGCAAACGCAGCACGGTTTCCGCGATCACGGGCGTGAACGAAGCGGATTACACCGCTCACCATGCCTTTTTCCAATATCATGCTTCGACCGCGAACCCCGCGCACACGCGTCCGAAGAACGTTTCGGAAATCGGGCACGACGGTCCGGCCAACCACAACTACGATTTGAACGACTTCTACAACGCAGTTCGCCACGGTGATATGCCGGCGGTCAGCTTCATCAAGGCGCAGTCTTACCAGGATGGACATGCTGGTTACTCTGATCCTCTGGATGAACAGGCGTTCGTCGTCACCCTGATCAACTTCCTGCAGCAGACTTCGGAATGGTCAAGCACCGCAGTTGTAATAGCCTACGACGACTCTGACGGTTGGTACGACCACCAGATGGGCCCGATCGTGAATCAGTCCACCAGCTCTCTGGACTTCCTTACCGGAATCGGAAATTGCGGCGAAGGCACGATGACGGCCCTGCCGGGAATTTCTTCCGACCACGCGCAAGGACGTTGCGGATATGGTCCGCGGCTTCCGCTGCTTGTGATTTCTCCATGGGCCAAGGACAACTTCGTGGATCACACAGTGACTGACCAGACTTCGATCATTCACTTCATCGAAGACAATTGGCTTGGCAAAGAAAGAATTGGCGGCGGTTCGTTTGACGCAGTCTCCAATTCGATTACCCACATGTTCGACTTCAACAACTTCCGCCGTGATGGATTGTTGTTCCTGGATTCCTCCACTGGCGAAGTGCTTGGCGGTGGCAACAACGGCCATGACAATGGTAATAACAACGGTCACGATAACGATCGTGATAACGGCCGTGGACGCGGTTACTAATTTTTAATCGGAGTTGCCGAAAGGCAGCTCCGCCGAATTCAGACGAGTATGCGCCACCCTCTCAGCGCATGCTCGTCGTTTTTACATGAAAGCACCTTTCTACCTCGAATGAAAAACCGAATCTTCTCTTTTTCCCGTCGTGAGTTTTTACAACGGAGCGGGATATTTGCCGCAGGCATGGCAACGACTCATTCCATGGCGATGCAGATGTCCGTTCCGAACAAGAAAGCGAATCCGATCATTGCGCCGCCCGCTCTTGATTTGGCTTCGCTGGCGCAATTTGTCGATCCACTGCCGATTCCGAAGATCGCCGTGCCTGCTGGCTCTCGTCCTGATCCGGAAAATTCTTCCACCCAAATTCCTTACTATCGACTGCCCATGCGGCAGGTCGAGATGAAGATACATCGCGATGTGAAACCGACTCGTATGTGGGGATTTGACGATTGTTCGCCGGGGCCGACGATTGAAGCGCGCAAAGATGAGGGTCTGCTGGTGGAGTGGGCGAACGAATTGCCGGCCACGCATATTATTCCCGTGGACCACAGGATCCACGGCGCGGAAGCAACCAAGCCTGACGTTCGCGCGGTCACGCATTTGCATGGCGCGAAAGCGCCTGCTTACAGCGACGGCTATCCCGATGATTGGTATGTGCCGGGCAAATCCCTGACTTACCATTACCCGAACCATCAGGAAGCCACAACGCTGTGGTATCACGATCACGCGATCGGCATCACGCGCCTGAATGTGTTTGCCGGTTTGCTGGGCGTTTATATTCTGCGCGACGACTTTGAAGATGGGTTGAATCTGCCCAAGGGAAAATACGAAATTCCTCTGCTGCTGTATGACCGTTCTTTTGACCACAACGGCCAGCTCTTTTATCCGGTCTCGGGCAATCCGAAGGCGCCGTGGATCCCAGAATATTTTGGGGAGGCGATTCTGGCGAATGGAAAGTTATTTCCTTATCTCGACGTGGAACCGCGCAAATATCGCTTCCGCATGTTGAACGCATCGAATGGGCGCTTTCTGCATTTGTCGCTTTCAAACGATCAGAAATTCCACCAGATCGGTACAGACCAAGGATTGCTCGGCGCGCCAGTCGAAATGGACTTGCTGCAGGTAGCGCCGGGAGAGCGCGCGGACGTCGTTCTGGATTTCTCAGGACACGGCGGCGAAGAGATTGTCGTGAAGAACGACACGGCGTTCACGGTGATGCAATTCCGGGTGCAGAAACAAACGGTGATGGATGAAAGTTCACTGCCCTCGACGCTGCGTCCGGTAGCGAAAATTGCGGAATCACTGGCGACTCAAAACAGAATGCTTACGCTGGGCGAGATTGACGACATGGTGCAGAACCCAATGATGATGTTGCTGAACAATGCTCATTGGGATATGCCAATCACGGAAAATCCCAAGCTGGATTCCGTCGAAATCTGGAACCTGATCAACCTGACGGACGATTCGCATCCGATCCACCTGCATCTTGTACGCTTTCAGGTTCTCGACCGCAGGCGCTTCAATACTGTCGATTTCTACACGCAACATGGCAAATTGAATTTTACCGGGCCGGTGGTTCCTCCCTCGCCGAACGAAGCCGGCTGGAAGGACACCGTGCGGGCCGATCCCGGCATGGTGACGCGCATCATCGTGAAGTTCGAGGGATACAAAGGCAAATACGTCTGGCATTGCCACATTCTCGAGCATGAAGACAACGAGATGATGCGTCCTTACGAAGTGATCTAGCGATCTTCACGATTTAGCAATCTTGGCGATCTTGCGATCAGTGCGCGACGTCTTTGATGTGCGTCGCGATATACCACTGATTGCCGAAGACATCCTGCACCGCGCCGCTTCGATCGCCATACACCTGGTCTTTCGGTTCGCTGATGGAAGTGGCTCCGGCTTTCAGCGCGCGCTGATACAGCTCATCACAATTGGGGACGTAGAGATAGAACATAGACTTCATCGGCTCATATTTGCCGTGAGCTTCACCCATTTCAATGACCGAGCTGCCGACTGCAACCTGCGCATGAAATATCACGCCTGTGGGTGAATCGTACTTCGCGACTTCGCGGCCTCCGAATGCCTGCTGAAGAAAACGAATCATGGGTTCAGCACGCTCCGGATGCAGATAGACGTTTACATTCTGCAATCCTTTCGGCAGATAGCTTGCGCCTTGCGCGGTCGCGATGTACCAGAAGTTTCCTGCCGCATCTTTTACGGTTGCCGAGCGTTCACCGTAATCCTGGTCACGAGGCAGGTCGACGGAAATACCTCCAGCTTTTAGCGCGCGGTCGTAGGCAGCATCGCAATCCTTCACATAGAGGTGAATGGCGGTCATGTTGGTGCTTCCTTTGAATTCACGGCCGGCGATACCGCCGCCGATCATCAGCATGGAATCGCCGACTTTTACTTCGGCGTGCAGACCGTTCGTCGAGCCGGTAGTGCGGAATTTTTCTTCTCCGCCGAATGCGTTTTTCACGAAGTTCACCATGGCTTCGGCATCGCGCGCGATGATGTACGGCGTCAAGGTGCTGAAACCTTCGGGCACGGGCGGAATGCGCGGAGTTTCGGGCTTCTTGCCATCTTCTACCGCCATCGCAGACTTGAACCGTCGATGCATTTCGTCCACGGACATTTCTTCGATCACCGTGCTCACGCTCCATTTGTAACCAAAAGGATCGGCAAGAGTCGCATCGCGATAGCCGTAGAACTGGTTGGAAGGCGGCATTAGCAGCGTGGCGCCTGCGGCGACCGCGTGCTCGACAAAAGCATCCACGTCAGGCACCTGGACAGCCATCATAACCGGGGAGTTGCCAAGCGTTTCCGCGCTGAAGCGGTTGCCTTCGGGCCATTCTTCGGTGATGAAGAGGATGGAGTCGCCAATAGTCATCTCAGCGTGCGGGATACCTGTTCCCGTATCGAAGCGGAATGTTTCCTTCGCGCCGAATGCGCTTTTATAAAATTCCATCGCTTTGGCGGCGTCCTTGAAAGCAATTCGTGGCGCAAGGAATGTGCGGGTTGCGGTAGGGGTTTCTGTTGCGGTCGTCATGGATGTGCTCCTTTGCAAATCAGCTTTCAATCGTTCTTTGAAACCTGGGTCCGGCAGTTGACGAAGTTCGGCGGCGATTTTCACCAGCGGCGCGATGGCTTCATCTTCAGGAGTTTGACTTGCACGAGTCTGGTTCGCACGGGCGAGGACGCCCGCGCCTGCATCGCCGGTGCGTTTGCGAGCGGATTTGCTCGCGGCAGATTTGCTCGCGTTCGTCAGCAACTCTTCAATTGCCAGATTGAGTTGATCGCTATTTGTGTTCAGAGAGCGCTTAGGCATCAGCACCCTCCATCTGCGCCCGTAGTTTTTGCAGAGCGCGAAATTGAAGTTGTTTTACGGCACCTTCGGTTTTGCGAATTTCTTTGGCGATCTCGCGAATACTTTTCTGTTCAATAAAACGCATCATCACTACCCGACGCTGATCAGCGGGAAGGCGCTCCACCAGCTGAAATAAAACGGCTTGTTGTTCGGCATCTTCCGCATGAGTATCTTCGAGGTCGTTTTCTGATCCATATTTTTCTAGTCCATCTTTTTCTAGTCGATCTTTTTCTAGTCCACCTTCGGACCGGCCGGAAATTGACTGGAGGCTTTCTCGGGCCGAATTTTTCCAGCGATCATGGATGGCGTTGGCAGCGATGCGGATCAGCCACGCAGAGAATGGCGCGCCGCGCCACTCAAAACTTTTAATCTTCGCGAGGGCCTGATGAAAGACGGCTGAGGTCACATCTTCGGCTTCTTCACGCGTGTGCAACCGCCCGGCGGCATAGGCGTACACACGATGGAAGTGGAGCTCGTAGAGCTCGGCAAAGCAGCGCGGATCGCGCTGCGCCGCTTCCACCAATTTCTGCTCGTCAGTTTCTTTCCTTAGAGCCTTCAACGGACTCTCCGCCGCACTTCGCTGTCATTAAGGATAACGGTTCAGAGGGGCAAAAGGTTACGGAAGAATAAATTGCGTGGCTCTGTAAGCCAGGTTCCAGGTTGAGGCTATCTATTCCCAAAATCCTGCAAATTTTCATTTTTACGACCAATTGCATTGTTCCTGCACGCCCGCCAGATATCAGCATTTCCAGCATAGTCAGCCTGTTTGTAACCTCCCTGTAAATTGACTGTCATTTGCCTGTCAGTCCTGGCTGAGATTGGGACTTTCCCCATTAAGATCCACTCAGTCATTACAGCTCTCCCCTGTCACTTCGTCGAAAACTTTTCGGGAGTAAATAAATGTTAAAAGCACACGTACCTACAAATCGAAGCGCACGACTGCTCGTTGCTGTGGCCCTGCTTGCTGCTCTGTTCCTATTGACGGGATGCGGCGGTGGTAGCGGATCCATGGCCGTTGGCCCGGCTGCGCCGGGCACCACACAGGTCCAATTCCGCGTGGGCGACGCACCCGCCGACAGCGTAATTTCCTTTGAAGTCAGCATTGCCAGCCCTATCACTTTGCATCCCGCAGACGGTAGCGCTGCGGTCACGGTGACGCTGAGAAAAAACCGTTTTGAACTCACACATATGGCTGGAGACATGGAGCCGCTGGCGGTGATGGGCGTTCCGGCCGGCACTTACAGCAGCATTGATTTGACGGTGACCAATCCGGAAGTTGTGTTTATTAACAGCTCCGGCGTCACGCAGAAGCTGGAAGGCAAAGCTAGCACGCCAATTACGATCACGCTCAGCCCCGCCGTTACGATTGGCGCAAACGCCAGTGTTGTGGACTTGGACTTCAACGTTGCCAACTCGCTGACCTTTGATGCTCAGGGCAACGTGTCCGGCTTCAACTTTACGGGTTCATCGGTGACGGTGGCTGCAAGCGCCGTCGGCAAAGATGGCGATGAAGATGACGACGATGGTGAACTCGAAAATATTGTCGGAACAGTGACCAATGTTTCTGGTTCGAACTTCACGTTGATGGTGAGCCAGACGGGAATGCCGCTGAACTTCACCACCGACAGCAACACTGAGTTCAAAGATGGCGCAGCGCTGGCCACGCTGATGAACACGATTGTGAAGGTGGAAGGCGAAACTAAAGCCGATGGCACTCTCTACGCAAAAGAAGTAGAAGGCGTCGAAAATGAAAACGGCGCGGAGATAGAAGGACAAATCACCGCAGTGACGGGAAACCCTGTTACGTCTTTAACTCTTGTCGCGCACGACGGCATGGGCAAAGGCATGGATGACGCGATGGGCGGCTCGATGTTCACGGTGGATGTGAGCGGAGTGCAGGCCAGCAAGTATCGCATTGACGATGGTGGCGCGGACTTCAGCGGCCTGAGCGTTCCGGGACCGATGTTCCCGTTCGACGCAACGACGATCCATGCAGGACAGAACGTGGAAGTGGAAAGCCAGGAAGGCATGGCTACCGCCGGCACGTTTACCGCGGAAAGCGTGAAGCTGCAACAGCAAAGTCTTACGGGCATGATTACAGCCGTAAGCTCTTCATCGGTTCCACGCACCATCACAATTGCACTGCCTGCGGATTCAGCGCTTGCGATGTTGTCGGGAGGCGGAACACTCAGCATTACGGTGTTCGACCAGCCGAAGACGGACCATCACAAAATCAATGCGTTGCAGGTAGGCGACACGATCACGGTTCGCGGACTTCTGTTCTCTACCGGGACTCAGTTCAATATGGTCGCCCGGCGGATTGAAGGGAACGGAAGCAACTCAGGTAAGAACTAAGTCGTTGGGCTGTTTGCGTCGTACCTAGTTTTGTATCGTACCTAGTAAAGAGGGGAGCCGAAAAGGCTCCCTTTTTTTAGTTCGGAAAGCTTCTGAAGAGTTAGCGCCGAATCTTTGACTCGGCGACGCGGGATTTGAGATTCGCACTACACAGTCGCGGAATTAGATTTCCTATACAAAGCTTCCAATTCTTTCTGCACTTTGGCAGAGACTTGCTCCATGTCTCTTAACGTCAGCCCGGCGGTGGGGATCGGATCGCCAAAACGCATCTCCAGTGGGCGGCATTTAATGTGATAGGTGTTCATGGGAAGCAGTTCATAGGTCCCGACCAGCGCAACGGGAACGATGTCCACTTGAGCTTTGATGGCGAAAAAAAACGCGCCGGGCAGGAACGCCTTGATTTCGCCGTCGGGCGTGCGGCCACCTTCCGGAAAAATGACCAGCGGCGCGCCCGCTTTCAAAGCCTTCAACGCCGTACGGATGTTCCCCACCGAACGCGCGGGCTGCTGCTGGTTGATGCAAATTTGTCCGGAGCGTTTGAGGTGCCATCCGATGATGGGATAGGCGAGCAGTTCGCTTTTGAACAGGATGCGGAATTGAAATGGAAGAAACGCGTACAGAATTGGTATGTCGAGCGCGGAAGCGTGATTCACCGCATAAACTTTCGGCTTGGTCGTATCAATTTTATCGAGGCCGGTGATCCGCATCGGCGAAAAAATCGACTTCACAATGCACATCGCCCAGGCGCGGGCAAACCAGTGCAGAATGCGGCCGTCGCGATCGAAGAATCCGAAGGGAATGGAAGCTACTCCGAAAACGATGGTGTAGAGCCACAAAAGAAGATCGAGAAAGAAATACGACCGCAGTCGACTGAGAAAATTGTGCCGATCGCTGAATGGTTTTCGCTCCGGAGCGCCCTGCGAGTTTCCCGGCGCTTGCTTGTCCACATCCGGCTTGTCCACTAAAGAAGAACGTTCCAGCATGTTACGCACTCACACCCAGGCTGCGCATGGCTTCGCCCACGACGTAAATGGAGCCGGTCACCACTACCGTTCCCCTGGTTCCTGCTATGGCGATGGCGCGAGTAATGGCGGAGGAGACGTTGGGAGCGTCTTCGATTTCGGCGCTGATTCGTTTTGACGCTTCGCGGATATCGGCAGGCGTTGCGGTACGCGGATTATCAGCGGGAGTCACAATGACCTGCGCGGCAAGCGGAAAAAGAATCTCGGCAATTTCGCGAATGGCTTTGTCCTGCATGGCGCCGAAAATAAACGTCAGCGGGCGATCTTCATACAAAGTAGAAAGCGCCGAGCGGAGGGCCCATGCTCCGGCAGGGTTGTGGGCAACATCGAAAATGATTTCCGGCCTGTCAGATGTTGCGGGCAGAACCTGAAAGCGTCCCGGCCAGCGCGTATTGCGTATGCCAGTTTCAATGCTTTTTGGGGTGACGGGGAATCCCTGGCCTGCGAGTTCTTCAGCCGCGGCGACGGCGAGAGCGATATTCCTTAATTGATGACGCCCGATAAGCGGCGTTTCCACGGTGATCTCTTCGCCTAACACTTGCAGCGGATAACGATAGGCAGGAGCGGAAAACGGAAAAGCAGACTTCTTCGAGGATGCGGCAACCAGATAATCATCGCTTCCCGGACTTACCGGCGGCACATAAGGCACGGCGCTTACAGCGCGGGACCCAAGGTCCATGACTGCGTTGCCGATAATGTCATTGACCTCTCTTTGTTGGGGCAATAGCACGGCCACTCCGTTCGCGCGAAGAATGCCGGCTTTTTCTTTGGCGATTTCTGCGACGGTGTTGCCCAGAAATTTCTGGTGGTCGAGAGAAATGTCGGTGATGATGCTCAGTCGCGGCTCGATCACATTCGTGGCATCGAGGCGTCCGCCCATGCCGACCTCGAGAACGGTGATGTCCACCTTCTTGCGCGCGAAATATTCGAAGGCCATGGCAGTGAGCATTTCAAAAAAACTCGGATGCCAGGGCAATTCGCCCTCAGCCACAAGACGCTCGGCGGTGCGGTCCACCATATCGTGCAAGAGCGCAAACTCGTCGTCGCTGATGACCTCCCCATTGATGCGAATCCGTTCATTGATGCGAATCAGATGCGGAGAGGTATAAAGCCCGGTGCGAAGGCCGGAAGCCTGAAGAATCGATGCCAATGTCGCTGCCGTAGAACCTTTGCCGTTGGTACCCGCGATCAGAACTCCAGGAATGCGGCGTTCCGGATGTTCCAGCGCGCCCAACAACACCTGCATGTGCTTCAAGTCAAACTTGTGCGAAGGAGTTTGGGCGAGTTCGTGGCCCAGAGCGTACATCCGCGCGATGGCGTTTTCGTAGGACATGTGCGTTCGAATACATTCTAACTCTCTCAAATGTCATCCCGATGCTGAGCACGCGAAGGCGGAGGGATCTTACGAGAGATGAAAAACTAGTGAAGTCATGGGAGGGCGCGCAAGTCCTGTTAACAGCATCGACAGCTTGTGCTGCCGTAAGGTCCCTCAGGACCAAAGTCCTTCGGGATGACATGAATTAAGAATTATGCCGTAGCCTGACGGGTGACTTGCGATTGGTCCATGAAATCCAGCGCCCGGGAGATGTAAGACTTCATCTGCTTGCGTGGGACCACAGCGTCGAGCATGCCGTGCTCCAGCAGAAATTCGCTACGCTGGAAACCAGCAGGGA
>DASXCC010000020.1:0-13173 GCA_036491415.1 Terriglobales bacterium
GAGCTTCTATTAAGCTTTGGCTAAATAGGACTAATTTACTACAATTTATTGTACGGCCTGCGGGATAGGAGAGCAAGGGGTGGATTAAGAATTGGTCCGGCCTGCCTGTATACGTTGCAGAGCGGCAACGAGTGCGTCGAGATCTTCACGCGTGTTGTAAAGCGCGAGCGTCGCGCGGACGGTTTTTTCGAGACCGAATCGGCGCAGAATTGGCTGTGCACAATGATGCCCAGCGCGCACTGCAATGCCTTCCTGGTCGAGCTCTTTGCCAATTTCTTCCGGTGGCAGGCTGTCGAGCACGAAAGAAAGCACCCCAGCTTTTTCTTTCGCATTTCCGATAATGCGCAATCCGGGGACCGAAAGAAGTCCGGCCGTGCCGTAAGCAAGAAGCTGATGCTCGTGCTCTGAGATATTTTCCATGCCGATCTCTTCAAGATAATCGAGAGCGGCGCCCAGCCCGACGGCGTCAGCAATGGTACCCGTGCCTGCTTCAAAACGCCCCGGCGGTTCGCTATAAATCGTCTTTTCGAAAGTGACGTCGGCAATCATGTTGCCCCCACCTTGCCATGGCGGCATGTGCTGCAGCAAATCAGCTTTTCCAAAAACCGCGCCAACCCCGGTCGGCGCGAAAATTTTATGTCCAGAGAAAACCAGGAAGTCGCAATCGAGTGCCTGCACATCCGTTGTCATGTGCGCGACGGACTGGGCGGCGTCCAGCAGAACACATGCGCCATGACGATGCGCCATTTCGATCATTTCTTTCGCCGGGGTGATCGTGCCCAGCGCATTTGAAACCTGACTGAACGCGACGATTCTGATTTTTGGACCGAGCAGCTTTTCGTATTCCTCAAGAATAATTTGTCCGGTATTGTCCACCGGAGCTACGCGCAACCGCGCGCCTTTTTCCGCCGCCAGCTGCTGCCAGGGAACGATGTTGGCATGATGCTCCAGCCAGGTGATGACGATCTCGTCATCTTTTTGAACGTTGCGATGGCCCCAGCTTTTTGCGATGAGATTGATGCCCTCGGTCGCACCGCGAACGAAAATAATCTCGCGTGAAGAAGAGGCATTCAGAAAGCGGCGGACTTTATCACGCGCGCCTTCGTAGGCATCCGTAGAACGTGCAGCTAACGTGTGGGCGGCGCGATGAATGTTGGAATTTTCGTGGCGATAGAAGTGATTGATGCGATCAATCACTGCATTCGGTTTCTGCGTAGTTGCGCCGTTATCCAGCCAGACCAAGGAACGTCCGTGAATCTGCTCCTGCAATATGGGGAAGTCGCGCTTAATCATGTACGGATCAAACGTCCGTTTCGCGAGACCGATATTCGGAACCAGTTCCGGGCGAAATTCGAATGAGTCGAGTTTAGGTTCCGCGGCGTTCGGATTTGTCTGACTAGCTTCTTCTCTCACGCCTTTTCGGCGCGGCTGCGAATAATCCGGGACGGATTGCGCGGGGATCCTTCCGTGAGGATCTGTCGACGAAGAAGATTGCGGACTCGATATGGAAGAAGCCGGCGGCGGCACGTTCGCAAATGAAAACACATCATCCGGAAACGTTGGCGCAACCCCAAACGGCGAAGCCTTGGGGACATCGGAAAAATATGCTGGCGCGCACGGAACAGATGGCGGGGCGGCCGATGTAAAGGCGCTCGGCCGAAGTGGCGCGTCAGTCAGCGAAGATGGGATTGAACTCAACTCCGTTTCCGTTAACGGAGAAGTAGAAGAAAGATTCGCGGCGGAAAATCCCGGAACGCCGGAGAAAGTAAATAATTCTGTCCCGGAAGGATACGTCCGGGCTGTCCCCGGTGAATTAGCTTTCTGCTGATCAACCTGAGCCGGAGTGCCTGGAATGGACGGTGGAACATTCGTAGCCGCCGATGGTGCAGTCGCAGAACTCAATCCCGCCACATCGCTGGTGACAGGCGATTTTGCCTCTGAAGGCGCGACGGGCGATACGGGCATAATTCCGGACGCCGATGGCTGCGACGGCACGGCCGCGAAAAACTCGTTCGCAAGACGAGTGATTACTTCCAGATCAGGAAGCGACACACCGCTGCCCGCAGGTTTTCCCTGCACGTCCTCTGCATCTTGCAGGACGGTCTCCGCAGATGGATCACTTGTACTCATAGTAGTGATCGAGACTCACATTATCGAGAACGCCCAGCGCGTCTTCTGTAAGAACGGCAACCGAGCAATACAAAGAAATTAAATAAGAGGCGATCGCGCGGTCGTTGATGCCCATAAAGCGCACCGACAAGCTCGGCGAAACTTCGCCGGGAATGCCCGACTGAAACAGGCCGATGACACCTTGTTTCTTTTCGCCCGTGCGGACCAGAAGGATATTGCTCTTCTCTCCTTTAATCGGCAATTTGTCCGAAGGCACAAGAGGTATTCCCCGCCAGGTTAAAAACGGCGTGCCAAAAAGATTGATGGTCGGCGGCGGAACGCCACGGCGCGTGCACTCTCGTCCGAAGGCTGCGATTGCCCGCGGGTGCGCGAGAAAGAACGACGGTTCTTTCCACACTCTCGCCAGGAGTTCGTCCAAATCGTCCGGCGTGGGCGGCCCTTTCTTGGTTTTCAAACGCATCGAAGAATCCACATTGCTTAAAAGCCCATAACCCGAGTTGTTAATCAACTCGCTTTCCTGACGCTCCTTGATCTTCTCGATGATCAGGCGCAATTGCTCTTTAATCTGATCGTGCGGGCTGCGGTACAAATCGGAAATTCTCGTCTGAAGATCCAGTACCGTGGTCACTGCGCACAGCGTGTACTCGCGTGGCTTCTCTTCATAATCGACGCAGATTTCTGGCAATTCAACTTCTTCCCCGGGACTGCATTCCACAGTGCGCGTGGCGGGACGCGAGGGAACGACTTTGTTTACGCGATACGTACCTGCCTCGACGGGAACCCATTGCAGGAACGGAACCAACCAGCGCGGAGAAATCTCCGTCATCATGGGAACTGTTTTGGTTACATTCGCTAACTGGCGGGCTTGACGTTCACTCAAGGTGTGTCGCACTTCAGCTTTTTCAGGCATGAAATTTCCACCTCATGATTTAGAAGAGAACAGAAAGTTTAGCACCAAATTGCATGTGGAACGCAAACGTCGTTCGGCTCCGAATCCATCGCCGCCGAGACAAAGAACTGTGTACAATTTTGCCCGTACCATCGAGCGGCTGGCGGGCTATCCATGAACAAACGGTCATTTTTAAAATTGGGTTGTGCATCCGCCATGGCGAATTTTATTTCGCCTCTCATAGCTTGGGCGTCTGGAGGAAATCTGAAGAACTGGGCAGGCAATATTGATTACAGTACCCGGCAATTGTTCGATGCCGCTTCGCTCGAGCAGGTACAGAATTTCGTGAAGAAAACCGGCAGGTTCAAAGTGCTCGGCACCCGGCATTGCTTCAACAATATCGCGGACAGCCGCGATCAATTTTTGTCCCTGCAGGAGATGGATAAGATCGTCGCGTTAAATGCAAAAGCCCGTACCGTGACCGTCGCGGGACGCATGACCTATGGCGCTCTTGCCCCTTACCTCGACCAGCAAGGATTTGCATTGCACAATCTCGCTTCCCTTCCCCACATTTCCGTGGCCGGAGCGTGCAGCACGGGAACCCACGGATCGGGCGAGAAGAACGGTAACCTTTCCACTTCTGTTTCGGCGCTTGAATTTGTGAATGCATCGGGCGACGTGGTTCAACTTTCGCGAAAAGATAATCCCGATATTTTCCCCGGAACTGTGGTCGCGCTCGGGGCTTTGGGCGTAATCACAAGAGTGACGCTCGACGTAGTGCCGACTTTCCAGATGCAGCAATATGTTTATGAGAACCTGCCGTTCAGCGAGATGAAGAACCATTTTGATGCGATTCAATCCGCAGCCTATAGCGTGAGCCTTTTCACCGACTGGAAGAATAAAAACATCAATGAAGTCTGGCTGAAGTGCACCATGAACCAAGGCAAAGACTACGAAAACAAGCCGGACTTTTTTGGGGCCAAGAAAGCTACGAAAAATCTCCATCCTATTTCTGGAATTTCCGCGGAGAACTGCACCGAGCAAATGGGCGTTGTCGGACCGTGGTATGAACGATTGCCACACTTCAAAATGGGATTCACTCCGAGCGCCGGCGCAGAATTGCAATCGGAATTTTATGTTCCTCGTCAGCACGCGGTCGAGGCAATTCTCGCGGTGGAACGACTCAATGAGCACGTCAGTCCGCTGCTTTTGATTATGGAAATCCGCGCGATCGCCGCCGATGATCTGTGGATGAGCCCTTGCTACCGGCAATCTTCCATCACGATTCACTTCACCTGGAAGCCGGATTGGCCGAACGTCAGCAAAGTACTCCCGTTGATTGAACAGGCATTGGCGCCCTATCATCCTCGGCCGCATTGGGGAAAGCTTTTTACCATTCCGCCATCGCAACTGCATGCGGAATACGAAAAAATGCCCGACTTCATCAAACTGGCAAAACAGTTTGATCCGCAGGGCAAATTTCGCAATGAGTTTCTAAACAAAAATATTTTTACGAGCTGAGAGCACTCCGGTACGAGCTAAAGAGCGCTCCGGCGGCTACGCGCTTATGGGGGCGTTGGATGTTCTCCGTAGAACTTCCAACTGGTTTTGAAGTCGCTGGTGAGCGGAAGGCGCTCTAAATCCGAACGAAGCATCTCAATCGGCATTTCATTCTCATGAAGAATGGCGTCGTGGAACTGGCGATCGGTCATCTTCTTTGAGTCGACAAGTTCGTGATGCAGGGCTCGAAACTGCAATGCTCCCATCAAATATGCCGACTGATAAAGCGGGCTCACCGACCCATTAAACGAGCGGCGCACTTCCGCGATGGCATTCTCAGAATCGAAACCAACGTTGTTGATGAGGAAATCCACGCACTTTTGCGGCGTCCAATTGCCGAGATGGAAATTCATGGTGAACAATACGCGAGCGGAACGATGCATGCGCCACACCAGCGCGCCAACCCTCTCTTCCGGAGTTTTATCAAAACCCTTGTCCCAGAAAAGCATCTCCCACCACAGCGCGTTCCCTTCCCCCCAAAACGGAGTGGAGAACATCCGTCGATACGGGCGATAGCGGGCGGACATGTAGAACTGCAAAAAATGTCCCGGGATCATTTCATGAAATGCCGTCGCGTGCGCGAAGGGAATATTATTGCCGCGCATGCTCATCTCGCGCTGTTCGAACGTCATTGTGTCCGTGGGATAAGAAACGCTGATCTCGTTGCCTCCGGTAAAGAACGGATTCACGAGTTGCCGCTGCGGCGTCATCATGATCATGTTCCAGGTTTCGTCCGCCAACGGCGGCACCGTTACCAGGTCATTTTTCTTGACGAAGTCGCTGCCTTCGACCACCAACTTACGGATGAGTTCGGGCTGCTCGCCCGGCGGCACATGCATCTGCTTCACTTTTTCGACAGCCGCATGCCAATCGTCGCCATAACCCATGTCATGCGACGCTTTCAACATTTCGCGCATACACCAGTCATATTCTGTCTGCGCAATGGCAATCAGTTCTTCCGGCGTGTACGGAATCATATTGTCTGCCAATTCATTCATGAGCGCTTCGCGCCCGACCGGATTGCCGATAACAGTGGTTTTGTCATCCGCAGGAATGCCGACTAGCTTTTCCTTGATGAAACTGACGTAATCTTCAAGGGCTTTATGCGCGTCTTTGTAAGGCTGCGCGACCCACCAGGTGAAGTCGGGATCGTAGCCATTATTTTGCTTAAACCAATCGGCCAGAGCTTCGTTAAGTTCTTGCGCTGTGAGAGCAGCCCGATTGGCAACAATGCGATCAATCTTTTTGGGATTCTCGCTGGACCCGGATTGCGCATCGTGTGATTTCGGATCGAGTTGTTTTTGCGTCGCACTCATCCGCTTCACCATCTCGGTGAGGGTGGCGGCGGTTTTCTCAGCATCAGGACGCTCCTTCAGACGCAATTCATCCAAAAGATTTTCGATTGTGGGCGCAAATGGCAGCAAAGGCTGCATCTCTTCTATATGCTTTTTCTCAATAGTTAACTCATGAAGACGGGATGTAGCACGATTCTTCAACAACAAATAGTCCACGCGATCGTCTTCCGAGAGTTGATTAAAATCCATGGCAGCCAGCATGACCAACTGGTCGTTGTAGAACTTTTCCATGCGAGCAATGCGGATGGGAGAAATCTCGACGGTATAAGTCCGGTCCAGACTCATTTCGTCAGCCCGGGCCTGCTCAATCACGGCTGGCATTTTGGGCGCATTCGATGGGCCTGGAATGGGAGCGGCCAAACTGGCGGAACAAAAAATTACCGCAGAAGCGATGCAAATCCAAACCGCTTTACGCTGACTTACCGGCATAGTCATCTCCGACAGGGCCGGACACAAAATCATGAAGGTGCAAAGTCCTTGGGAAAACTTTGCACCTGTCGGACCTGATTTTTATTTGGGTTAAGCTTCTTCTTGCGAACCGCGATCTTTGTTTTTGTTTTTCACCTTCCAATACACGGAATAGCGGTCTTTAAAGATCGAGTTCAGTGGAACAAAAGTCGTTTGCGTACTCTGACCAACCGTATGGAACGTGAGTGGTTCTTTTGCGTCAGCTTCAATCCAGCCTGTCGGCTTGCTGCCGTCGGCGGTAATTTCAGCAATCTTCATCATGCTCTTGGGGTCCGGCTCAGTGTCCCCGTACATCATTTCTTTGGTGACTTCTTCATGCCGTCCCGCCAACACGAGCGGGCCATACATCACGGCCTGCACGCTTTCGTCGTCAGGCATGCTGTCGATATGCAGATCCATGGGTAGTGACAGCTCAATGGTGTCGCCGTTTTTCCAGCTGCGATTCAATGCGAGATAGCTGCTTAGACTTGAAAATGCCGGAAGCGTGGCACCGTTAATTTTCACGCTGCCCCCGCGCGCCCAGTAAGGAATGCGCAGATTGATTTCCATCTGCACTGGTTCTTTCGCGGAAATAACGAGCTTCGTTCCCTGCTGTACGGGGAATTTTGTTTCCTGCTTAAATTGCAATTCCTTTTCTGGCCAGTCCAGTTGAGAATCGATATAAAGATTCACATAAAGCGAATTGTCGTTGTGGAAGTAGATGGTGTCCGTGAGCTTTGCATATTCTTCGGAGCCCGTTCCCGTGCAGCACCAGAATGCGTCGAAGGGTTTGCCGAAAGTCTTCCAGGAACCCGAAGCCAGCGGCAAATAATACATCATGGTTCCATCATCAGGATTAATCGTGCCCAGACGATGGTTGAACAATGCCCGTTCGTAGTAGTCCATGAGCCGGGCGTCAGCGGTCCATCCGAACACGTGACGCGTCAGCTTCATCATGTTGTATGCGCAGCAGTCTTCGGTTGTATTCGAGCTGAGTTCGGCGGCCAAAATTCCCGGATCAGTGTTCCATGATTCGTGATTGCTTGTGCCCCCTGTGGCATAGGAGCGCTCGCTTACAACTTCATCCCAGAAATATTCTGCAATGTCGCGATAGCATTGATCACCAGTCAGTTCGTAATAGCGCGCCGCTGCGATTACCTGGGGAATATGCGTGTTCGCGTGCAGACCTTTCAGTTCATCGCGATGTTCCGCGAGCGGATCAAAGAATCGCTTCTTGTCGAAGCGCTGGGCAACGTGCAGGTAATAACGCTTGCCGGTAACGGCGTACAAATTCGTAAGTGTCTCGCCCATACCGCCGTATTCCGTACCAAGCACGCGCTGCGTGTGGTCATAGCTCAGCGATCCCATATAGCCTGCCGTCCATCCGGCCATTTTTTCGGCGACGTCGAGCGCTTGCTGATTGCCACAATACACATAAATGTCGAGCAAGCCCGCCATGATCTTGTGAATGGTGTAGAACGGCGCCCACACCCGTTCACGATCGCGAAGCCGGTCGAAAAAGTCTTCGGGAAAAGCGCTCAGGTATCCGCCCTTCAGAGCATCCTGGCATTTCGCCAATTCGGCAACGACGGTGTTGCCGTTGTTCTTCAGGGTCTCGTCGCCCGTGCTGGCATACATCAGCGCACACGCGGAAAGATAATGTCCACCTGCATAGTGTCCACGAAGTTCGCAGTCCGGAGCTTCCCATCCGCCGAGCGGTTGCGCGGAAGACGGCAGATTCGCATTCAAACGGAATGTGTGCAGAAGCCGATCGGGAGGAAGCGAACGCAAATATGCGCGGTCGGCTTCCATCGCTTGTTTGAACGGACCATCTCCGAGCCGCACTTGCGACAGGGGAAACGGCCGCACCTTCCATGGCATTTTTTCGTAGTTCTCCGTCTTGCCATTTTTCGCAATGGCATCCACAACGGGATCTTGTATCGGACTTCCGAATAGTTTCTTTGGCAACAGTGCTGTCCCACCGGCTACTGCGGCGGACGCCATGAATTTTCTGCGTGACAAATGATCTAGGGTCTTCATACTCCTCCAAGTCCATGAGCATCGTGGGTGCGGTCGGAGTCCGGCATTAACTCATAGATAGTAAGAATGATAGAACGCTGCCACGATTATGGATATTATATCCTAAAATAGAGCAGGTAAAAACCAGTGAAATTCACGGTGGGAGTTTTGGAGTTTAAATAATATTTTTGGGTTTAAAAATATTAAAAAATAAAGACAGCGGCGTACACCGAGAAGCAAAAGAGCCTCTCTGTATTCGAGGGCTATAATTCGCGTAATCGAGGTCCAAACTTTCCCATGCTGAAAACTTCCTGTTTGGTAGGCGCTTTTTATTGTGCATGTTGTTGTGCATGTTTATTGATCTCGGTTGACGCTCAAGTCGCACAAAAATCTTCGACTCCCGATGCGCAGAGTTCAATGGAACGCGGAATCAAGCTTACGGAAAAAGGCGATTGCAAAAATGCCTTGCCGCTTTTAACCAGAAATGCAGCGCGCGTTGCCGACAAACAAATGAAGTATCACGCGCTGATGGCCCTCTCGCGTTGCGCCATGAGCGTTGGCCAGGATGACGTTGCCGTCAATGCGCTGCTTACTCTGAACCGCGAATTCCCTCACGATCCTGAAACCCTCTACGTCACCACGCATTTTTATTCGGAACTGGCATCGCGCGCATCGCAGGAACTTCTCGCGACTGCGCCATCTTCTTATCAGGTTCACAAACTAAATGCGGAAGGGCTTGAGTCACAGGGTAAGTGGGATGAAGCCATCGCGGAGTATCGCAAGATTCTTGAACAGAATCCTGATGTGCCGGAAATTCATTACCGCATCGGGCGAATTTATCTCGCTCAACCTGGTTCGGTCCTCAGCGGCGACGATGCAACCAAAGAATTTCAGGAAGAACTCAAAGTTGATCCCAATAACGCTTCGGCCGAATTTATGCTGGGCGAAATTGCCCGCCAGGCTGGCAACTGGGACACTGCGACGCAGCACTTTTCGCGCTCAACCCAACTCGATGCAGGATTCTCCGAGGCATATTTAGCTCTGGGGATGTCGCTGTGCTCTGCGGGAAGCTTTTCGCAGGCCATCTCTCCACTGGAAAAATATGTTCGCATGGAAGATCGCGATCCCGCGGGACACTATCAGCTTGCCATCGCCTACGCGCGCACTGGAAATAAAGAAGGCGCCCAACGCGAGATGGCGCGGCAAACCGAACTGACAAAAGCTTCAGGCGAAGCAGCGCCCGAAAATTCGGCGCAGCAGTAGTTCTGCCGGCCTTGATTTTGCGCGTTCGTATAAAGCTTTGTTCATAGAGAGCCGTGTTCGTAGAAAGCTTTGAGGCTTTGCAAATTCTGAACGAACCAATTGCTGTGGAGGCAGACTGAGTGCAGAGCTCGCGCGACTTTTTGCAGAACGCAATTTCCCGGCGTCGTTTTCTTCGGTTGTGCGCGGCCACTGGAATTGCGTCGCAGCTTCCTTCGGCATTCACTCCACCTGCATTCGCTTCTCCCGCAAATTCCTCGCCTGCATTTGAACGGATTCCTGCATCCGTCAGCGGCATCTCATGGGTTCATGTCAATGGACGTTCCCCCATGGCCCACCTTCCGGAAACTGTCGGCCCCGGTTGTGCGTTCTTCGATTACGACAACGATGGCTGGATGGACATTTATCTGGTGAACAGCGGGCCTTGCGATTTTTATCAACCCTCGCAACCGTTAAGCAACGCGCTGTATCACAACAATCGCGATGGAACTTTTACCGACGTCACTCGTAAAGCAGGCGTGCCGGGAAATGCCTACGGCATGGGCGTGGCTGTTGGTGATTACGACGGCGACGGCTTTGCCGATCTATACGTCACGCAATATCCGGGCAGCATTCTTTATCACAACAATGGCGACGGCACTTTTACCGATGTGACCGCTAAAGCTGGCGTTGAAGCTCCGGGATGGGCAACGAGCGCGGTGTGGTTTGACTATGATAACGATGGCCGGCTTGATCTCTTCGTCTGCCGCTTTGTGGACTACAGCAAAGAGAAGTTGAAATTCTGCGGCAACACTGTGACGGGTGAACGCCACTACTGCATTCCTTCCATTTATGATCCGATGCCTTGCCGTCTCTTTCACAATAACGGCGATGGCACTTTTCGCGATGTCAGCAAAGAATCCGGCATTGCGCATTCTCTTGCCAAAGCATGGGGAGTTGTCGCTGCCGACATTAATAATGACGGATGGATGGACCTGTATGTGACCAATGACACAGTCGCAAATTTTCTTTTTGCAAATCGCAAAGGGAAATTCGAAGAGATTGGACTGCTGGCAGGAGTTGGCGTGAATGTTTTCGGACATCCGCGCTCGGGCATGGGTGTGGATGCGGCCGATTACAACCAGGACGGATGGATCGACCTTTTCGAAGCGAATGTGGACCAGGAAATGTTTTCCTTATATCGCAACGACAAGAATGAAGTCTTCAGCGATATCGCCAATCCTACGGGCATCGGCCCGGCCACGCGTTTGCTGAGTGGATGGGGATTGAAGTTCTTTGACTATGACAACGATGGCAACATTGATCTTCTTTTATGCAATGGTCATCCCGATGACAAAGTGGAAGAACGGATGGCCAACGTAAAATTCCGCGAGCCCATGCTGCTGTATCGCAATACGGGGAATGGGTTTCAAAATGTCAGCCTTCAGAGCGGTCCGATTTTTTCAACTCCACTGTCCGGACGAGGCTTGGCGGTTGGTGATTTCAACAATGATGGTGCGCTCGATGTCTTGATCGCGCAGAATAATGATGCGCCGGTTCTTCTCCGCAACAATATCGGACGCCAGAATCATTGGCTGGGGATTCGCCTGATCGGAACAAAGGCCAACATTGATGCTATCGGCGCAAAAGTCACGTACCAATCCGGCGAACTTCAGCGGCATCAATATAAGGTAGGCGGCGGCAGTTATCTTTCGGCACACGATCCGCGAATGATTTTAGGAATTGGCCAGCGCACAAAAATGGACTGGGTCGAAGTGCAATGGCCGCAATCGAGCGGCAAGGTGGAACGCTTCAGCGATTTACCGATCGATCGTTACATCACGATTATTGAAGGCCAAAAGACTTGGAAGTAAGTTTGAGCAGATGAAACTCGCGCTATCCATTTTGCTATTTGTTTTTGTCGTTGCCGGCTGTGCTGCGCAACAGGATTCATCTTTAATGTCTTCATCTTTAGTGTCTAACGGTACACCCACCCCGGAAGCCGAGACGGAATTGCAGACGGGAATCAAACTGACGAGCAGCGGGAGTTTCTCCGCGGCAATTCCCCATCTTCTCGGCGCTCGCGGGCATGTGACTGATGAATATGCGGCGGGTTTCGATCTGGCTTTGTGCTACGTAGCCACCGGACAATTTAAAGATGCGATCGCCGTGCTCACCAGCTTACTTGGCGGTTCGCATGATGCCAGCGTATATAACCTGCTCGCGCAGGCTTACATCGGAAATAATCAAGAGCAACTGGCTCTCGATAGTTTTGGTAAAGCTGCTGCTCTCACTCCCGCAAACGAAAAGCTTTATCTTTTTGTCGCTGACGCCTGTATGGACAGCCAGAATTACAGTCTCGGCCTGAAGGTTGCGGACCGTGGACTACAGAACCTTCCGCAATCGGCGCGCTTGCATTATCAGCGTGGCACATTCTTTGCGCACCTGGACCAACTCGACCTCGCACGAAAAGATTTTGATCTTGTGCAAACACTCGAGCCCGAGAGCGATATCGCTTACATCGCGCAGGCGGAGGAAAGTTTATTTGCGGGAGATACCAGCGGAGCTATTCAAGCCGCACGAACAGGGATTGCGAAACAACCTGCAACCACTGCTTTGCTGACAATTTTCGGCGAAGCGCTGGTTCGTTCCGGCATCGCTCCCGGCCAACCTGAATTCGCGGAAGCGAGAACTGCATTCGAAAAATCAGTGGCGGCGCGGCCCAACGATACCAGTGCGCAGATTGATCTTGGGAAACTTTATCTGATGGAGAATCGCCTGGACAATGCCATTGCGCATCTGGAAATCGCGCGTCGGCTCGAGCCCGGCAATCCATCTCCTTATTCCAATTTAGCCAGGGCCTATCGCAGGCGCGGAGAAACCGCGCAAGCGCAGGAGATGCTGAAAATTTTGAGTGCTATGAACCGCGAACAGGCGGAGCGGATCGCTGGAGCGCCAGGCGACAGCAAAGCCAGTTACGTTACAGCCGGCAAGGAAAAATAATTATTTTTGCCTGACTCGCGGGAATGGACGGTCCACAATTCCTGCTCCTTCCTTCACGGTAACAATCTGATCGGCTTTCATATTTTCCAGTTTCGTGACCGTTCCGCTGGGCCAGCGAATTTCCATCGAGTCAATTTTAGTATGCCGTCCCAAACCGAAATGAAGCCGCGGATCTTGCGCGGACTGATAGCTCATACCACCTTTCCGCTGGTCATATAGAATGAGATCGCCCGCAGAGATTCGAACCCGCGCGCCAACTCCATCCCTATTCGATTTCGTGCCAATCAAAAAAACTTCCAACCAATGGTGGCATTCCCGCCTTCGTTCCGCAGCAGTTGTGGCGTTTGCCCATTGTTACTGATGAGGATGTCGAGATCGCCGTCGTTGTCGAAATCGCAAATCGCGGCACCCCGGCTCACGCGCGGCAATTGAAAATCCGGCCCCAAGCGATCGCTGACGTTTTCGAAAATGCCTTTGCCAATATTGCGAAACATCAGCTTTGGTTCGGCGTAATGCGTGTTCGCGTGGTAG
>DASXCC010000021.1:0-4143 GCA_036491415.1 Terriglobales bacterium
CTCTGAAACGGTGAAAGCTTCATAGATGTGATAGCCAGACCCGAACGGTTCGACGGGCGAACGGGACGATTCATTTCTCAAGCACACGAACGAGATCATTCACACCGCCGCTCTGCTAATTATTGCAGCCGTAAATTAAAACTAAGCGCTGTTTCCCCACTCTTCGATTAGAAACGAGTTAAAATCTCTAAATTTCAGCCAGTTCTCGCCTAGAAATCAAGCTTTTTGCCTTCTTGCGCTTGACGATGCGGTAATTAACGAAGAGCGCATTCGTTTCGGATCGGGGAACAAATCAGACGCGTGGTACCCGGAAAGCCCGTGTGCCTAACCCGACAGATCGCTGGGACTACGATGAGCTTATCACTCATGAACCGACGGGAAAGCTATCTTTGGTGATCCAAACGAACGTGCGGGGAGAGCGCGCTGGAGTGATGGCAAGTACAGCGGCTTGGTGCCCAATCCCAGCATGAAGAAAGCACAAGTTTGCAGGTCGTTGGCAGCATAAGTCCGTTTGAAAAACGGCAACTTGCCTTATCGGGCCTAAAATCCATGGTTGGCTATCGCACGCCGGACGAGCTCGCAAAATCTGCGGCGGAGGAGGACTGGGGAAACACGGTGGCGGCGCTGCCGTGGAAAACGCTGCATTTCTCTTTCCCACAGCCTCGAACGGCTGCGGTTCTCGACTTTAAGGTGCTCTTCTCGAAACCACAAACCCAGGAGATGTCTTATTATTCCCTGGACTAAAGATGGGGCCAGGTCAGGAGGCATTAGCAGGGCTTAGTGCCCACCAGTACGCGGATTTTACCTTTTACGCTACCTTTTTCAGCGAAGTTGTGGATCGTGTTTACAAAAGCTTGCGTTGCCGCATGGCCGTTTGCAGCGACGAGTATTCCAGTGACCGAGCGTAAGTCCTCTTTCAAAACCATACCGGGCCGGATATCACGAACATCAACTAGGCGCAGCTCTGTTGGATCCTTAACAGTTTCAACATCTGCCAAGGCATGAAGAAACCGGACACCGTACCCTTTCGGATGGCTTCTCAAAATCCTAAGAGCCTCGTCTCGGCCTGTGCCGCCATTTAGAAGTGAATCAAATTCCATGGCGATTTTCAGCATTTGCGTTCCATTGAGAATGATCTCTTCATCAGGACTTTGCGATGCCTTCGGTTTTGAATGGGGCTCCTCCTGATTCAGGATCATTTCGGCAACAAGTTCCAGACGCGGGATGCGGGCCAAAAGGTCCCTTCCCACAATTCGCCGTTTGTCATAGCGCTCTTGGTCCTGAGAATCTAACTTTTGTCCGGCATACACAGCCTCGAGGATATCGGGCGTCAATGTTACGCAACCCAGTTCAGAGAGCAACGCGGCAATTTCATACTGCCATGCACCTTCTAATTGAAGCCGCTCAGCCATGTGCTTTACATACTGCCGAACCCGAACACCTTTGTTAAACGCTAATGGGGTCGTTAAGTTGAGAACCTCGCTTAATACGCTAACGGCACCGGTTAGAGTCTTTTCAAGCAAGTCTTTCTCATTTTTTGCGACGCAATATTGTGCCATGCACTCGCGAAGTATCTGTCTTAACTCTTCTGTGGTTGCTGGTTTACTAAGAAATCTATAGATTCGACCTTCGTTTACAGCACGGGTAGCTGCGGGCATATCAGAGAACCCGGTCAAAAGGACGCGGATAGAATCGGGAGACACGCTGCGCACCCGAGCGAGAAACTGAGCGCCGTCCATTCCTGGCATTCTCATATCCGACACAATCACGGCGTAGGGACCATCTTCGGTTAGCCGCTCCAGGCCTTCCTCTCCGTTTCTGGCAACATGAATGTTGAATTCCCGGCGCAAGCCTCGTTTCACTGCTTCAAGAACGAGCGGTTCATCATCAACAAAAAGTACATTTACGTCAGGCACGTTGGCTGGGGCAGTCACCGCCGTAGTCATAGGGCTCTCTACATTCATTAGTAAGCTCACATCCTTCGCTTAAGTTAGTGGAATCTCATCCAGCCCTTTACTTATCGGCAATCGTTCAGAGCTATCGATCACGGTAGAGTTACTTCCGTAATGGGCGCAAGGCAAACGCTATAAACAATCGCCAAAAGAACTGCCGAAAACATTCAGGATGGCGGAAGCCAAGTGCCAGAAGCCGGTATTGGATTTACCCTTCGCCCTCTGGACATTTGGCACCATTGGATTAGCGCGTTGCTGAAGCGAATCCCTCAACGACAAATGCCGCAGACATATCTCGAGACCGACATGCTGTTCCGAACTGTTGCTGACAATGGAAGCGACCTTATCCTGATTGTTACTCTTCCAGAATTGGTGATTGAGTATGCTAACCGGGCTTTCAGATCATTTACAGGTTTTACGCAGTCCGCACTAATCGGCCACAATTGGGTAAACTTCATCGATCCCGACGACCATTGTGCCATCCAACAATTTATTGAAAGCAGCCTGAAATCTACAATAGAAGGAAGAAGCCACAAGGTCCGTCTGAAATCGGCCCAGCCATGCTATCGACGCGCCGAAGTTCGCATTTTTCCACTTCCTACCTCGACCGAGGTCAAACAGATACTTGTGATTGGGCAATTGGATCAAAAGCATGAAATATCGGATGTATCTGATGATCATGAGGAAGCTGAACTTTTCATTAACTCAGTTCCATCGATTCTCATTGGTCTGGATGAAAACTGCAATATAAAGCGCTGGAATTCGGCGGCACATCGCACTTTTGGTCTCGAGAAGTCTGCGGTCGTGGGGAAATCCTTTCTTTCTTGTGGAATCAAATGGCTCGCGCCCGACATGGAAGAGAAGATAGCCGCCGTCAAGTTGCTGACGAATCAAATTCGCTGGGACGGAATATGGTTCGAAAAAGAAGAACAGAGATGCCTTCTCGGCCTGACCGTAACGCGGATTGTAGTAGGAAACAACCAACAACACGAACTTCTTGTCATAGGTACCGATGTTACGGAACGGCGCAAGGCTGAAGAAGATCTCCATTCCAAGACTGCATTCCTGGAGGCACAAACGAATGCAACTCTGGACGGAATCCTCGTGGTGGATGAAAACAACAAAAAGATCCTGCAAAACAAACAAGTTGCTGAGATGTTCGATGTGACTCAAGAGATTCGGGAGTGCAAGGATGACCGGCCTTTGCTCGGACATGTGCTCAAGATGGTCAAGAACCCTGAACAATTTATGGACCGAGTAACCTATCTTTACGACAATAAGGAACTGACAAGCCGAGATGAGATCCAACTTCAGAATGGAAAGGTGCTGGACAGATATTCCTCGCCAGTGATCGGAAAGGAGGGTAAGTACTACGGCAGAATCTGGGCATTCAGGGACATTACCGAGCGCAAGCGTAATGAAGAGGCGCTCAAGCAGCTTTCGACAGCCCTGGACCAGAGTCCTGTATCGGTCATCATTACGGACGTGCGGGGTGAGATCACTTATGTGAATCGCAGGTTTTCTGAATGCAGTGGCTATGTTCGCGAAGAGGTGGTAGGACAAAACCCCCGTATTCTCAAGTCAGGCAATACTCCTCAGGAGGTGTATGAGCGATTGTGGACCGAGATTACGCAAGGACGTGAGTGGCGTGGTGAGTTGCAAAACCGCAAAAAAAATGGAGATCTCTATTGGGACTCTGTAGTCATTAGTCCCATTTTAGACAGCCAAGGTAGAACGACACATTTTTTAGCGGTAAAGGAAGATGTAACGTCGCGCAAACTGCTCGAGGCTCAACTCCAGCAAGTCCAGAAATTGGAAGCGATTGGACAATTGGCCGCAGGCATTGCGCACGAAATTAATACGCCCATGCAGTTCATCGGGGACAACACTCGCTTTGTCAAACAATCCTGGGCAGATCTTGGTCCGGCAATGTGCCTTTTACAATCACTTTCAACTTCGGATTGCACGAGAACGGAGCACGATCAGCTACGCACGATTCTTGCCGACGCCGACTTCGATTATCTGCGGGAAGAAGTTCCTCGGGCACTAGAAGAGTCTCTGGACGGCATTGGCCGGGTCACAAAAATTGTTCAAGCGATGAAAGAGTTCTCGCATCCCGGTTCGGATGAAAAACAAAATGCTGATATCAATAAAGCCATTCTGTCCACTCTGACTGTAGCCCGGAATGAAT
>DASXCC010000022.1:0-6115 GCA_036491415.1 Terriglobales bacterium
CCGACAATTTCATAATTGTCTGTTGTTTGCGATCTTCATCTTGCCAAACGGCTTCCGCATGCGCGAAGGACGTTAGCATCTGCGTTGCCCGATTTCTGAAATTCGTCGCGACGGGGGGAAGCTGTTCACACCGTGACTTCCACGTGCTTAAAAGATCGCTGTTTGTGGCGATTGAAATTGGCGACTGGCATTTCTTTAGTAGTGCGTTGGTGTCGTTTAAAATCGCAATGCTCTTACTCTCAAATTCCGCATGCGCCGATTGCAGCGCAGCGTGAAGTTGAAAAGATTCTCCCCCCGCCCGGTAGATGGCACCGTTAATTTGACTCCGGATCGCAACGCTGTCGCCTCCCTGCATTAAAGTTCGCTGCTGCGTCAACGCAGATTGCATTGCATTAGTTTGCAGTTGGAAGCGATCCTCGAATGGTTTAATTTTTTTCAGTTCACTTTCGGCTCGAACACCGAATGCCACCATTCTTTGGGAAATTGCTTCCAGTGCTTTCACATCCGTAGTCAAGGTACGCGTGGCGCCGATCTGTGATACCTGATTTGCGAGGGTGGCAACTTGCGAATTGAATGCATCTTCTGACGAGCGTACCAAATTCAAATTAAAAGTCGCTCCATTTCCTCCGCCGGTCAACCGAAGTACGTTGGATGCAACCGTGCCCGAGATGATCGAATTGCTCGAAAGCAGCTCTGTCGGCTTCATCTCAAATACGATTGTATCGCCATCGACGTTTCCTTTGATACCAGCGTCGAGTCGATTCAGCGTTGGTTCTGAGGAGGAAAGCTTGACCTGTTCATAACGACCGGTGAGTTGACCACCTGAATCCACCAACTGTAGCAGAACGGCTATATCAGGACCGGTCCCGACATATGTGCCGGAAAGTGATGCCGCTTGGACGGGGGCTGCCGTAGCCGAAAGGAGAAGTAACATCCAACCCCAAACCTTCCGCATCGCAACCTCCTGCCAGATACACCTTATGAGGTGTATTTATACCCTTATGGTGGCATGAATTCCAGAGGCGTCGATGGTGATCTTCATGATCACCGCACGACAGATTCGCGCCGCCATGGCTCTTTTGGGCTGGTCTCAGCAGCAACTGGCAGACAAGGCTATTGTCTCGCTCAACGCGGTCGCCAGGCTCGAAAAGGGAATAGTGGACAGTCGAATTTCCACCGTCCTTGCCGTGCAAAAAGCATTAGTTAAGGCTGGGATCGAGTTTCTTGCAGCGGACCAGAAGGGTGAAGGGGTGAGGCTCAAGAGTCCCAAATCCTGACCAATGACTTTCTGCCAGCATCCAAAGCATGGCAGTGTTTTGCCCACCCGACACGTGATCAGGAGGCCCCACCATGATGCCGAGGTCCAGTGATAACGACGCAGTTCGTCCCGGTCTCTCGGAAGCAAAAGAGGAACTCGCCATCCTAGGGAGATTGGCTCACCGCGTATGGGCGGCCATATCCGAATATAGCAAACGACCAAGCTTTGATCGTGACACGGGTGAAGTCGAACTCGGAATCCACGACTCGCGGCAGAACCAACTCAAGGGCTATAAGGAGTTAGCTCATCACGTCTACGGGCGAACGGTAGCTGGCGATAGGATCGACGAAGAGCAGAATACGATCAAGCCGTTTAAGTTTCGCATTACTCAAGCAAATGTCAGTGAAGTTGACTGCGGAATCATCGGTCGAAACTCACCTATTGCCACTAAGTTGGTCTCGGCTGATGTTGGGGATGAACGAGAAATCAACTCCGAAGGGACGCAGTACCTAAAAGTAACTGAAGCTCGGACATTTGAAGGCCCAACGAGCCTTCACTTAGCTGGTGAGCATCCAGATTTCCGAAGAATGACGATCCTCGGCAGGCGCTTGGATAGCTCGCTTGTGATTTCGGGATTACGCGCATTCGTTGAAGGACTTTCCACCGCCAGATCGCCGAGCGATGTTCGACCGAGCGTGACATCCAAGGGCATCTCGGATCCTAGTTGGATAGCCGACTGGTCCTCCATCAATTTGGGCGATTCGGATAGCCAGTCCCTTAACCCGGAGTTTTTTACTCGAACAACTAAGTCACAGGAAGAAGGTTTGAACAAGCCGCGCGGCCTTACTGTCGTAGAAGGTATCGCGGGTGCAGGTAAAACGTCTGTCGCACTGGGCCGGCTAAAGTTCTTCTCCAATTTCTCGACGGGAGAGAACAAGGAGCCTTATGGCTTGGAAAATGCTCCAACTGCCGATTTCTCGGCGGCCGGCATGATCGGATTCGTTTTGAGCCGCAGCTTGCGGCGCTACCTCGAAGATACAGCTGGTGAATTAGAGTTAGACAACCTCCCCATAAGAGATTTCCAAGAACATCGGATTCATTTGTCCAATCGCTTTGGCCTAACTCGCTCCTTTAGGCGAAGTGAGGCAGTAGTTCCTGACTGCCGTACTCAGCTTGAATGGCTACGTGCGGTTGATGTCGCGGTTGCCCGATCAGTGGCCTCGAAATTTGACGAGGTCATCGCGAGCAATCCTCGAGCCCCCTCTTCTGCGAGGCGAGCAGCGTGTCGCTTTTCTTCGGAATTGAGAGCGGCCGTCCCACAGCCAAGGACGGCGATTTTCTATTTAGCTGGAATGGCTCAGAGACTCGTAAACAACGTTCTACAAGCAGAATATCGTGGCCGAGAGGATAACATTCGTGAGAGATCGAGTAGCAAGGAATTCGAGGATCGATTTGATTTAGAACGAGAGTTGCGTCAGGCAAGAGAGGAAGAGGAGCGGGGCGTCATAACTCCCTTCGTACGTCAACTACTTGGTTCCTTGGCCATAGAAAATTTATTTTCTGACGCTGTGAATTTGCCTGAGTTTGCTGACGTGGTCGGGGCTGCATTCGGAGATGAGCCTAGAGCAGATGTAGCTCAATCAATTGACGAAATTCGCAAGGTCTTCAGCTCAAAAAAAGACACGGATCGTAAGGCTTTGACGGACCCTGATCTCCTTGTGCTGGTCACGTGTGCCGCGATGATAGCAGATGGTTTCGAGTATCCAAACGCTCCAAATCACATCTATCGAGTCCGAAGATATACCGCTATTTTCATTGACGAAGTCCAGGACTTTACCGAGATCGAAGTATTCTTAATGGGTATGTCAGCTTCCAAGCAGTATCATCAAATCACGTTGTCTGGAGACTTATGCCAGCGGCTTCACCGGAGTGGCGCAAAGACTTATGACGATCTTTTTCCGTCCGTACCTCGAAGCAGTGTAAATGAAGCAGTCTTCTTGGATCGAAATTTTAGACAGCGCGCACCGTTAGCACGGTTGAGTGCAGGATATCGAAGCCTAGTGCAAGGCGACAGACGTCTGAAGAATGTCACCGATGGCGATCCAGTGCTTTTGCATTGTTACACATCGATGGCTGTCATCGAAAAGGCGATCTTGGAGCGCATAGCGTCTGTTAATGAATATGCCACCGTCGCAGTTATATTCGCAAATGAGCAGGACGCTGCAAAGTGGCATGGCCGCCTGTCCGGGGAATTGGCGACCGGTCGACGGCCAGCCTCGCTTTCCCGCCGCGAAGATTTGATAGGCCGATTTGATATTCATTTCACCCCTGTCTTCGAGACGAAGGGCTTAGAATTTGACGTCGTCATTATTCCCGATCTTGAGGCATTCACGCTGGAAAGCGAGATTGGCCGAAATCGGCTGTATGTTGCAATAAGCCGAGCGAAGCATGCGCTCTTTCTTGCTTGCGGCTCGAAAGGTCAAAGCAAGGAAATTTCCTCGCTAATAGAAAGTGGGCTTGTTCGAAAGATTGAACTCGACTGACATCGTGTCTCGGCGCGTTGATGTGAACGGCGGGTGGCTATGTTGGTCTACCAACCGCGCCCTAAGGAATGAACTTGATGTCCGGACCAAATTTCACAAACAGTCGGCAAGATATTCTCGTTGCTTGATGGCAGGATCAAGTAAGGCCATTGCGCTATCGAGCCAATATTTCCATTGAGCAGCTGTTCGCGGTTCGGCTAAGATTTCCAGGTCCAGACAGCCTCCTTCAACAAGGTTTATCATGGCTGTGATATCGCGGAGTTGCGGTTTTAGTGCCGACGACTTGTGGAATAGATCAGCCAGCGCCTCACGCTCGCGCTCAATTATTCCGTGTATGTCAGCGATACGTTTTTCGACATCTTCGTTCACGGTTGAACCACCTTTTCTCACAAATCGTCATCCGACGTTTCGAATCTGCTCTAACTAACCACGGAGTACCGCAACAACCGTGTGTTATTGACACCGCGGAACGATTTCGACTACGGCCTCTAAGGTTTTCGCGGAATATGAGTCTTTAGAATTTGATCTACAACTGCGTGCCCATATTTTGTCTTCATCCGATTAAGAACCTCTGGCTCGTTAGCGACGGCGAATCCCAACATCCCTTTTAGATAACCTACCTGACCGATGTTCAATTGCTGAAGTGTGTACTTGTGGATCATGGCAGAAATCATCCGCTTGCGATCACGCCCGATAGAGACTTTACCTGTCGGGGTGAGTACGAGCCCTGTTACCAGCCTCTTGCGACCGGATGTGAATACCCCGCGTTTGTCTTCATTGACCTTGAGCTTGGGCGTCGGAGAGCGAGTTATTCCCTGGCGTATAAAGGCTTCGAACTTAACTAGCTCTTCAACTGAATTTCCTGAAATTGTTATGTCATCGGCGTAACGGGTATAAACGAGCCCTTGCTGCTTAGCTTTAGCATCAAATTCTGTATCGAGCCTAAACATCATTAGATTCGAAATCATCGGGGAGGTTGGAGCTCCTATCGAAAGACATACCGGCGTTACGCTTCTTTGGCCCCAAAAAAGAATTTTGACGATTCGCGCCGCGTCGCCTTCACCTGTCCAAGGTGAAGGATGCTGCCTGCTAAACCTGCGCCAGTCACTGACTTGAATGCTGGGAAAGAAACTTTCGAAGTCCAGCTTTAAGATCACCGGATTCATTCGGTGAGCATGGGCATTATCATGAATATTCTTGCGCTTCACGTATGCCATCGCCGAAGGATGTACGGGCAGAGAAGCTAGCCAATTTTCCATCAGGTAGCGCTGGAGAACTTTGAGTTCTCTCGACGGTTGCGCTATCACCCGTGTGCCGCCGTTT
This sequence comes from Terriglobales bacterium, assembly GCA_036491415.1. Lineage (GTDB taxonomy): Bacteria > Acidobacteriota > Terriglobia > Terriglobales > Acidobacteriaceae > JAICKN01. The sequence continues at coordinate 5,125 of DASXCC010000022.1, forward strand.
CGCTTAGGAATTTGATAGTGCTTATACCGTGCAGGGGCTGTCCGAATAATCCGTTCAATGTCGGATACGCTAATTCCAGTATCAATCGAGATTGACTCGACGAGGGTCATTTCTTCCCCCGTCTGGCTTGCAATGCAACCTCACGAACATGTTTTGTTAGCGAGAGTTCCTTCCTAATGGATAATGCAACGTCGGTTTTCCTCCTTGCGGTGTCTTTCTCAACCACCCCAACGTTGAAGGCGTATTTAAATGGATCTTCGTCGCACGTAACGTAGTAAAAGTCAGTGCCGGAGTAATGCTTGACTTTAATCCAGCCCGCCAATTCCATGCAGTAGAGCTTACGTCGAACGGTTGCTACCGTCTCACCAGGAAGGATAGTCGCCAAAAAAGTCGTTAGTTTCCCGAGAGGAACCGCAAGACTTAGATAAATAACCCAATATACGACGATGTAGTCTCGGATAGTCGAGGCCGATGAATAAAGAAACGTTGCTGGTATTCGTTTCAATCCAGCGTTTATGAAATCAACAATTGCCTTTACGTGAGGTTTTGCTGAACCTTTGATTAGGTCTCCTTTTTGATTTGTTTTCCAAGGATAGAATCCAACTCTAGCGTCGTCATCTTTTTTTATTCGTTGCACCGGGCCGAATCGAATGAACGATTCCGAGTCGGCGAATTCTTCTTGCATAATAATTGTTAGCGACTGTCTCGTTATCTCATTCGATGCGAAGGCTCCGAGTTCGGCCAACGAACCTGCGCTTTCCGCGACAACTAAAACCATCGCAGAAATCCTTGCGATGTCTTCTTCGAATGTTATCAAATCATGATAATCGGTGTCGCGATAAAGCTGGTTCGCCGCCTCGGCGAGAATTACATCAGCCTTGAGACGCCTTGCGATCTTGCGCTGCGTCAAAAGATAATGGCGCATGCTAGAGCAAGTTCCTCAAAAAGCGAGTCGAGGGGATTCTCTTGAGGGGCGAATGCTGATTCCATC
>DASXCC010000023.1:0-13864 GCA_036491415.1 Terriglobales bacterium
AGTGACGTTCAAGGTAGAAAACGCCACAATTGCCGTGAAGGGTCCAAAGGGCGAGGTTAGCGCGCTGGTGCCCTATGGCATCCGTTTCGAGCAGCAGGATGGCAACTTGGTTGCGCTGCGCGAGAACGATTCGCAGGCCGCGGTGCATGGACTCGCGCGCGCACTGGTGAACAACGCTGTCGAAGGCGTGACCAAGGGCTGGACCCGCGAACTGGAGATTGTGGGGATCGGTTACCGTGCCGAGCTTAAGGGTAAAGGCATGGTTGTGTTTACGCTAGGCTACTCGCATCCGATCGAGTATCCGTTGCCGGCCGGGGTTGAAGCTGCAGTCGATCCCAAGCAAACTCGGTTGACCATTAGTGGCATTGACCGCCAGAAGGTGGGACAGGTTGCCGCGGAAATGCGCGCGCTGCGTCCGCCTGATCCGTACAAGAACAAGGGCGTGCGGTACGTGGGCGAGCGCTTGAAGAAGAAGGTCGGTAAGACCGGCGCGAAGTAATCGCGTTTAGCAAGCCTAGATTTCGATATGCAATGATTTCGGCATGCAATGCCGCCCCGGTATAGAAATCCGGGAACGAACGAACGAAAGAAGAAAAGAAATGCTTACAAGAAACTCGAAAAATACGACGCGGCGATTTGCGCACAACCGCATCCGCAAAAAGATGCATGGCACCGCAGAGCGCCCGCGGCTGAATGTTTATCGTTCGGTAAACAACATTTATGTGCAGGTCATCGACGATTTAAAGGGCGTGACGCTGGTGGCTGCGAATTCCAGCGAGGGCAACAACAAAAACGGCGGAAACGTGGCTTCAGCCAAGACAGTCGGTAAGAGCATCGCCGAGCGCGCCAAGGCAAAAGGAATCAAGAAGGTGGTTTTTGACCGCGGAGGCTACATCTACCACGGGCGCGTGAAAGCGCTTGCGGATGCGGCCCGCGAAGCAGGACTGGAATTCTAAGGAATTGAATGCGAACAGTGAATAAAAAACTCGATGCTGGCTCGTTCCAGCTCAAAGATCAGGTCGTTGCCATTAACCGCGTCACCAAGGTCGTCAAAGGCGGCAAGAACATGTCGTTTGCGGCGCTGGTGGTGGTTGGAGATCCGTCCGCAGCCGTTGTCGGTTTCGGGTCAGGAAAGGCCAAGGAAGTTCCGCAGGCCATCCGCAAAGGGATTGAATCGGCGAAGAAAAATCTGGTGAAAGTCAACCTGACACAAACCAGCATTCCCCATCTGGTGCTGGGGCGTTACGGCTCCGGACGGGTCCTGCTGAAGCCGGCTCCCGAAGGAACGGGGGTCATCGCTGGCGGCGCAGTCCGTGCGGTTATGACTTCGGCCGGCGTGCAAAATGTGCTGACCAAGTCCATTGGCACGACGAACCCGCACAACGTGATCAAGGCGACTTTCGAGGCGCTGAAGCAGTTGAAGAACCGGCAAGACGTGGCTGCGTTGCGCGGCAAAACGTCGGAAGAGTTGTAAGAATTTCGATTTCAAGAATTTCGATAAAAGATCAGGATTTTACGATGACGGCCAAAACAACGAAAAGCGGCGGCACTCTGCAACTGAAATATGTGCGTTCAAAAATCTGCACTCCAGTGAAACACAAGCTGGTGATTAAAGGGCTTGGATTCACGCGCCTGTATCAGGTGATTGAACGCCCTGACACGCCGGCCATCCGCGGCATGGTGGCCAAGGTTCCGCACCTGGTCGAGATCGTCAAAAATTAAGGTTGAAGAAACAATGAATCTGTCCAACGTTCGAGCACCGAAAAAGGCAAACGAGAACAAGAAGCGCGTCGGCCGCGGTATGGGTTCCGGCATGGGAAAGACCTCCACGCGGGGCCACAAAGGTCAACGTTCGCGCAGCGGTTCGCGCATGATGCGCGGCTTTGAAGGCGGCCAGATGCCATTGCATCGCCGTGTGCCGAAACGCGGCTTCACCAACATCTTCCGCAAGGAATACGACATCGTGAACCTGGAAGCGCTGACGGCGTTGGGTGAAACCAACATCACGCCTGAGGTACTTCGCGCGGCCCGTCTGGTGCAAGGCAAGAACCAGATTAAAGTCCTGGGCGACGGTGAACTCAAAGGCGCGTTGACCGTGCAGGCGCACAAGTTCTCGAAATCAGCGCAGGAAAAGATCACTAAAGCTGGCGGGAAATTTGAGGTTTTGCAGTAATGTGGGACAAGTTTGCTAATATTTTTCGCGTTCCTGATCTGCGCAAGCGGATCTTTTTCACGCTGGCGCTGCTCGCCGTGTATCGCCTGGGCAGCCATATTCCAACTCCCGGCGTGAATGCTGACAAACTCCAGCAATTTTTCCAGCAGAACCAGGGATCCTTCCTGGGATTCATCGATTTGTTTTCCGGCGGCCAGCTTCGCCGTTTGACGATCTTCGCGCTCGGCATTATGCCGTACATTACGGCATCCATCATTTTGCAGTTGCTCGGCGTCGTCTATGAACCCCTAGCGAAGCTGCAAAAAGAAGGCGAACTGGGACGCAAAAAGATTACGCAGTGGACGCGCTACCTGACTCTTCTGTTGAGCGCAGTGCAGTCACTGGCCATTGCTCACAGTCTGGGCGGTGGCGATTTCGTCGTGACCCCGGGTTGGGGATTCACGGTAATGACCGTACTCACGCTTACCACAGGCAGCGTGTTCATCATGTGGCTCGGTGAACAGATCACCGAACGCGGCGTGGGCAATGGCATGTCCATCCTGATTTTTGCCAACATCGTGGTGGGACTGCCGCGCGGTATCGCGGACCTGTACGACAAAGTAAAGAACAATGCATGGGGCGGATTCACTTTCCCGGCAATTGTTCTTTTGATGGTTTTCATGGTCGTGGTCGTGGCCTTCATCGTATGGGTGGAGCGCAGCGAACGGCGGATTCCAGTGCAGTATGCGAAGCGCGTCATTGGACGAAAAGTGATGGGCGGTCAGTCTACGCACCTTCCTTTGCGCGTAAACGCCGGCGGCGTCATGCCGGTCATCTTCGCGTCATCGATTCTCACCATGCCGCAGATGCTGGGTTATGGTTTGAAGGAAAACCGGTACTTTGGCGGCGTGATTCAGTTGCTGGGTTGGGGCGAACCGCTTTATACCCTGCTCTATGCCGTGGGTATCATTTTCTTCGCGTACTTCTATGTGTCGATCATTTTCAATCCGAATGAAGTTGCCGACAACATGCGGAAGTATGGCGGATTTATCCCGGGCATTCGTCCCGGCGCGCGCACCGCGGATTACGTGAATGCAGTGCTGACACGCATCACGCTGGTGGGCGCTCTTTACCTGATTTTGATTTCCTTCATTCCTGAATGGATGATTTCCGGCATCCACTTGAACCATTTGTGGGGCCCCATCGGCCGCTTCTTTGAAACGCTGCCGACATTCATGACGAATGGTTTAGGAGTGAACTTCTACTTCGGCGGTACCTCGTTGCTCATCGTTATCGGTGTGGCCATGGATACTGTCACGCAAGTGGAAGCGCAGTTGATTATGCGCCATTATGACGGCTTCACCCCGCGAAGCGGGCGCATCCGCGGACGGCGAAACTGGTCGTAAGCGAATGTTCCGGCGCCTTCCGGCAGGAAGCGGTGGGGCTGGAATCTGAGGCAGAAAATGGCGTTAGGTTCGTCGCGCAATATTGGAGCGATTGTCTTGTTCGGCCCGCCCGGCGCGGGCAAGGGCACACAGGCAAAAAGAATCTCCTCTTATTTCGGTGCGCCGCAGATCTCCACGGGAGATATTCTTCGGGAGAGTTTCCGGCACGGCAGCGAGCTTGGAGTGGAAGCGCACTCCTACATGTCGCGCGGAGAACTGGCTCCGGACACCCTGGTTTGCGGCCTGGTCGCACTGCGATTGCGCCAGCCAGATTGCCGAAGAGGCTTCATTTTAGACGGATTTCCCCGGACTCCGGCACAAGCCGGCTGGCTGGATGCTTTACTGGAAGATAAGATATTTGACAACCTGCGGCGGGACACGGCCCTGCCGATTGTGATCCAGATCGACGTGGATTATACTGAATTATTGCGTCGTCTCACCGGACGTAGGACTTGTCCTTCCTGTGGACGGATCTACAACGTCTATCTTCAACCGCCCCGCGTGGATGAACTGTGCGATGTGGACAGCACCAAGCTGGTAGTCCGTAACGATGACCGCGAGGATGTGATTGCGGCACGTTTGAAGGCCTATGACCAGCAAACGCGGCCTGTGGCAACTTATTACAAGAGTAAAGGAAAGCTTTACGTGGTGAATGGAGAGCGGGCGGTGGATCAGGTGACGCGCGATATTTTCGCCATCATCATTCATCCTCCAGACACGCGGACCATACCGTGGGGTCTGTGAAGACCGGATGGCAATTGTGTTGAAGTCGGCGACAGAAATCGAAAGGATGCGGAGAAGTGGCCGCATTGTGCGCGAGGTGCTGGATCATCTGCGCACGGTCGTCGCACCCGGCGCAAGCACCATGGATTTGGAGCGCGCCGCTGAAGAGAAGATCAAAGATTTGGGAGCGAAGCCGGCTTTCAAAGGCTACTACGATTATCCCTGTGTGCTGTGCACCTCCATCAACGATGAGATTGTTCACGGCATCCCGTCGGCGAAGCGGGTTTTGAAAGCAGGCGACATTGTTTCGATCGACTGCGGAGTGGTACTGGACGGTTATTACGGGGACGCCGCGATCACGGTTCCGGTGGATGGTACGTTGTCCTCGGAGTTACGCAAGCTGCTCGAAGTGACCGAAGCTTCGTTGTACAAGGGCATTGAACAGGCGCGGATTGGCAATGCGGTGGGCGATGTAGGCGCCGCAGTCCAGCAGCATGTGGAAGCCAATGGCTTCAGCGTCGTCAGAGAATTTGTAGGACATGGTATTGGGACGCGGTTGCATGAAGAGCCGCAAGTACCAAACTTTGGCATGAAAGGGTACGGGCCAAAGTTGAAAGAAGGCATGGTCCTGGCCATCGAGCCGATGGTCAACTCGGGCAAGCCCGGAACCCGGGTGCTCGACGATAAATGGACGGCTGTGACCGTGGACGGAAGCTACAGCGCGCATTTTGAACATTGCGTGGCCGTCACAAAAAACGGTCCGCTGATTTTGACGCAGTAATGAAGCAGTTGTCGGTTCTCAGTGCAGGGTTCTCAGAAACTGGAAACCAGTAACTGACAACCGGGAACTGGTTTTAAGGAGATAATGAGCAAAGAAGACGCGATTGAAGTAATGGCAACGGTGCTAGAACCGCTGCCCAATGCCCTGTTCCGGGTTGAGTTGGAAAATAAACATCAGGTACTGGCGCACGTTTCCGGGAAGATGCGCAAGAATTTCATCCGTATCCTGCCTGGAGATAAAGTCGCGGTGGAACTTTCACCGTACGACTTGAATCGCGGAAGAATTGTGTACCGCTACAAATAAATCATGTAGCGACGGGCGTCTCGCCCGTCAGGCCGCGCGGGTACGCGGCAGTTAAAGGAATAAAGGCTTATGAAGGTCAGAGCATCAGTAAAGAAAATTTGCGATAAGTGCAAGGTCATTCACCGTAAGGGTGTAGTCCGTGTGATCTGCGAAAATTCGAAACATAAACAGCGGCAAGGATAAGGAAAAATATGGCTCGTATTGCAGGCGTCGATCTTCCGCGCAACAAACGCACGAATATCGCGCTCACTTATATCTACGGCATCGGCAATCCGCGTTCGGCCCGTATTCTTGATCAGGCCAATGTGGACCCCATGAAAAAGATCCAGGACCTGAGCGAAGAGGAAGTCAACCGCATCCGCCAAGTGATTGAAGCGGAAGGTCTGGTGGAAGGCGATCTGCGCAAGGAAGTTTCGATGAATGTAAAGCGCCTCATCGAAATCGGTTCCTATCGCGGATACCGTCATCGCCGCAATTTGCCTGTCCGCGGACAACGCACGCATACCAATGCGCGTACCCGCAAAGGCCCGCGCAAAGGCACCGTGGCCAACAAGAAGAAAGCCGCGTCAAAAACCTAGACTTCAGTTCTCGGTTCCCAGTGGCCAGTTAGTCGAAACTGGTTCGGGAACTGAGAACAGAGAACTGAGAACTGAAAATGGCAAAACCCGTAGCTGCAGCCGGCCCAGGTACACCGGAAAAAAAGGGCAAAAAGAAAACCTTCAAAAAGAAGGAACGCAAACACGTTCCATTTGGAATCGTGCACATTCAGGCCTCGTTCAATAACACGATCGTGACCATTGCCGATCCTGCCGGCAATGTGTTGTCGTGGAAGAGTTCAGGTTCGCTGGGATTCCGCGGATCGCGCAAGGGAACTCCGTTCGCCGCGCAACAGGCGGCCTCGAATGCGGCCAATATGGCGCGCGATCACGGCGTTCGCACTGTGGAAGTCCGCGTAAGCGGTCCAGGCTCGGGTCGTGAATCGGCGATTCGTGCTTTGTCCGCAGCGGGAATTGAAGTGCGCGCCATTCGGGATGCGACGCCGATTCCGCACAACGGCTGCCGTCCGCCGAAGCGCCGCAGAGTATAAGCCGCAGAGTATTAAGAAGAGTAAGAGTATAAGAAGAATGTAATTAAGACCGGTTCCCAGATACCGTTTGTCGGTTCTCTGTTCGCTGTTCTCAAAGAGAATCGAGTTAAGACTGGAACCAGGAACTGACAACTGAGAACTGTATTTCTGTCCGGGAATGAAGGGTGAAGCCAAACCTGTAAACCGGTCATCTAACAAGGAGAAGAAACTTGGCCCGTTATACCGATCCTGTCTGTCGTCTATGCCGCCGCGAGGGCGTGAAGTTGTTCCTCAAAGGCACCAAATGCTTCACCGACAAGTGTCCCATTGAAAAGCGCAATTTTGCTCCTGGCCAGCATGGCAAGGACCGCAAAACCAAAATTGTAGGCTACGGTCTGCAACTTCGCGAAAAGCAGAAGGCGAAGCGCATGTACTTTACTCAGGAAGGCCAGTTCCGCAGCTACTTCGAAAAAGCCGCGCGTTCCAAGGGCGTTACCGGTGAATTGCTATTGCAGCAGCTCGAGCGCCGTCTGGACAGCGTTGTGCACCGCCTCGGCTTTGGCATTTCACGCCGTCAATCGCGCCAGTTGGTGCGCCACGGTCATATCCAGGTGAACGGCAAGAAGGTCAATATTCCTTCTTATCAGGTCAGCGTAGGCGAAGAAATCGCCATTCGCGAAGGCAGCCGCAACCTGGCGATTCTGCAATCCACCAAAGAATTCTCCAGCCACCAGAATGCACCAAACTGGCTGGATATTGACCGCGACAATCTGAAGGGACGCGTGACCGCTCTGCCGAAGCGCGAAGACATTCAGATGCCGGTCAACGAACAGTTGATCGTCGAACTTTATAGCAAGTAAGAGTTTGTGTAGGACCGGATCAAAGACCCGACCCTACACAGTATGAAAGGTCCATTTCGTGCCAGATCAGCCGGCGATTCACATTTGACTGGAGCCCCGGACCGGTTCCAGAAGTGAATCCTGAGCCAAACGGCCGAAGGAGAAACAAATGCTTTGGAGAGGTTTTCAAAAACCGAAACGTCTTGCAGTTGATACTTCCTCTTTAACCGATAAGTACGGCATCTTCTGGGCGCAGCCTTTTGAACGCGGCTTCGGCACCACCGTGGGCAATGCGCTTCGCCGCGTGCTGCTCTCGTCCATCGAAGGCGCAGCCGTGACTGCTGTGAAAATTGAAGGCGTACTGCACGAATTTCAGTCGATCCCTGGCGTTGTGGAAGATGCGACTGACATTATCCTGAACCTGAAGCAGGTGCCGTTCAAGTTGAGCGGGGATGCGCCCAAGGCGATCTACCTGCGTGCTGATCAGCCTGGCGTCGTTACCAGCGGCATGATCGAAGCCGATGGCGATGTCGAAATTCTCGATAAAGATGTTTACATCGCGACCGTCAGCGAAGGCGGCAAGCTGGATATGGAAATGCGCTTAAAGCGCGGCCGTGGCTACGTCTCCGCCGATAAAAACTTCGACGAAGATCTCGGCATCGGCTTTATTCCGATCGATTCCGTCCATTCGCCGGTCCGCAAAGTGAACTACACAGTCGAAGCAGCGCGTCTGGGTCAGATCACTGACTACGACAAGCTTACGATCGAAGTCTGGACCAACGGTTCGATTCTTCCCGCCGATTCGATTGGTCTTGCGGCGAAGCTGCTGAAAGACCACATGAACATCTTCATCAACTTCGAGGAAGACATTGAAACCTCCTCGTCGTCGGAAGAGCGCAAGCCGGAGATCAAGAACGAGAACCTGAACCGTTCCGTTGAAGAGCTGGAGCTTTCCGTGCGCAGCTACAACTGCCTCAAGAACGCAAATATTCAAACCATTGGAGAGCTTGTTCAGAAGACTGAAGCGGAAATGCTGAAGACCAAAAACTTCGGCCGCAAGTCGCTGAACGAGATCAAAGAAATTCTTTCTTCTATGGGGCTGAGCCTGGGTATGAAGATCGACGAGCACGGAAATGCCGTGCCCGGACCGACTTCCAACCAGGTTCTACCAGCGTCAGCCTACGGACCGGACGATTTCTAAAAGTGATCAGCGGCTGGTAGTTCGCAAAACGAACTATCAGCCGTTTACAACTGATAAGGACAATTTCCATGCGTCACAAAGTAGCTGGATATAAACTCGGACGTACCACCGCCCACCGCCGCTCATTGCTGCGGAACATGACCACTTCCTTGATTATGGAAGAGCGGGTCGAAACCACCATAGTCAAAGCTAAAGCGCTGCGCCCGACCATCGAAAAGATGATTACGCTGGGCAAGCGTGGCGATCTGGCTGCGCGCCGTCAAGCCGCTTCCTTCGTAAAGGGCCGCGAGGCGCTCACCAAACTGTTCGATACCATTGGGCCGCGTTTTGGCGACCGCAATGGCGGCTATGTGCGTATTGTCCGCACTGGATGGCGCAAGGGCGATGGCACAGAAACCGCATTCATTGAGCTTTTAGGCAGCGAGAAATTGCAGGAAGAAAAGCGCCAGAAGCGGGTTGAAACTCGCGCTAAGCGCTCTGCAGATGTGAAGAAAGCCATGGATGAGGCCGAAGCGCAAAGCAAAGAAGCCGGCGGCGAAGAAAAGTAAGCTCATTCCTTATTTCCTTTCAAAAGGGCACGGCATCACTGCCGTGCCTTTTTTGTCCGCGCGTTCGTACATGTACGTTCGCAGCTGACGGCGGTAACCTTGTTGGCTTGGCAGTAGGCGGCTAGACTCGCCAGCATGGAGTTTTCCCGCACACAAATCTGCATAGCCGTAGGCGCGGGCGTGTTGTTGCTGATTGTATTCTTCGGCTATTTGAGCTGGCTGAACAGCCAGCCTCCGGTGCTTTCGCGGTCCGAAGATCGCGATCCGCTTTCGGGTATCCCCAACGATATTTCGCTGAATCCCTTGCGTGACCGGTCTTCAGAACACGCGGCGACCGAATTCATTCGTGGCATGCGCGATGGCAAATGCGGCGAAGAGCTTGCCGACTGGAAAAAAGATTACCGCAAGAAATATGCGAACTTCATCTGTACCTCGGAGGCGCAACATCCATTGTTGGCCTGGAAACTGGCGGACTGGAATGATGAACCGCCGCGGCGCTTTCTGGAGTATCGTTCCAAGCGCTTGAGCGGTGCAGGACAAAGCGATACTTATACCGGACTCTTCACCATTGCGCTTGAAAATCAGAATGGCCAATGGGTAGTGATCAAGTACACTCCGCTGAATTAATTCGAACTCTTGTTTGCCGCACCCGCCGCTGGGGCCAGATTCTTCATATCGTTCACCAGGTCCGACATTGTAAGCTCAAAATTCTTGTCGCGATTGGACAGCAATACGCCATTCCGCACATGTTCATGGAAGGCCCACAAGGTGATCCGAGTTTCACGGTCCACGATGGTGAGGCTGAGGCGCCCCAAATCTGCTGGAGTTTTGCTAACGGCATTCAGCGGTTCCTGTATATCGAGCAGCGACCAATTGATTTCGAGAATCAGATCGGCGTTCGCGGGTGTAGAGACAATTTCGTAACGTCCCCAATCTTTCATGGCTGCGTAGAACTCGTCATAAAAGCGGGACGGTAACCCGCTTAAGACCGTCCCACCCGTGATCGCCCCGAGATTGTCTCCACCCGTGTTTGCGATGAAAACCTTGGTAGCGGTCGCGATCTGCGGAGGAACCGGTGCGGCAGGAGTTATTTTTGTGTCTTTTGCGTAAGCTGAAAAACCGGTCAACAAAAGAACGATAACCGCTGAAAGGCGGATCATTGATTTCTGATTGGATGACTTCTGATTGGATTTTTGGTTGAGCATGTGAACATTGCCCCCTATGGCAAATACCTTAACCCCGTCCCACGTAAAAATCCTCTTTAGAATGTGCAAAGGCGGGTAAATCTTCGTAAAGATGTATGGTTTCCGGCGAATACCTTTCAGAAAATCGCCATTGTTGCGTGATACAACACTCCCATGCCTGAAGCAACAGACGAAGGCAATTCAGGGCGGCGCAACATTGTTGCGTTCGGTCTGACCTCGTTCTTCAACGATGTCGCCACGGAGATGGCCTACTGGGTGCTGCCCGCGTTTCTTGTCTCCATTGGGGCCGGACCTGCACAACTTGGGGTGATTGAGGGAATCGCGGAAAGCGTTGCGTCGTTGGTCCAACTATTTTCGGGATATCTTGCAGACCGCATACCCCGCCGCAAGCCGATCGTCGTCGGCGGATATTTCGTCGCAAATGCCGTGAAGCCGCTTCTGGCTTTGGTTTCGTCGTGGTGGCAGGTGCTGGCGGTCCGCTTTGCTGACCGTTTTTCGAAGGGAATTCGCAGCACGCCGCGCGATGTGATGGTAGCGGAATCCACGCAGAGAGTAGGTTCGGCTTACGGGCTGATTCAATCCATGGATTCTGCGGGAGCAGTTCTCGGACCGCTCATCGCATTGTTGCTGGTGCCGCGCTACGGATTGCGCTCGGTCTTCTGGGCAGCCGCCGTTCCGGGATTCTTGTGTTTTGTCGTCGCGCTGGTCGGGATTCGGGAGATCAAAGCGCGCTCGAATGAGAAACAAAAAGTTCGAACAACTGAGAAATCCGAAACAAAAATTCCTTTGCCCGCGGCTTTTTATTTAGTCGTCTTTATCGTCACCCTTTTTTCGTTGGGCAACTTCAGCGATATGTTCCTTGTGCTGCGCGCGGAAAATATCGGTATACCCGCTGCGCATGCGCCTTTGCTGGGCTTGGTTTTCAATGTGACTTACACTTTGTTTTCCTGGCCGGCGGGCGATTTGAGCGATCGCTTTTCCCGGCGGGCAATCGCGGCACTGGGCTATCTGGTGTTTGCCGCTGTGTATTTCACTTTCGGGATGGCGTCTTCAAAAACGTCCATCTGGATTGCGATGAGCACTTACGGGCTTTTTTATGCGCTCACCAATCCGGTGTTAAAAGCCCTTGTCATCGATTCCGTGCCGAAAGAAGTTCGCGGACGAGCGCTGGGTATTTATGCTTTTATCACCAGCATCGCAACATTATGCGCCAGCATTCTTGCGGGACAATTGTGGAAGTATTTCGGCGCCCGAGTACCGTTTTTGCTGGCGGCGGGGCTTGCTCTTGTTTCCGCGATATTGCTGATTTCGTTTAAAACCAGACAGACGTCAACTAACCAACAACTCCATTAATTCGACCATCGAATCCGTCCATCAAATTCGGCCGTCAAATCCAGCCATAAACCCGTTTAGCTTTTGCGAGGGCGAAGTAGAAACCAGGCAATCACGACCTGCATGGTCAGGGCTGCAAAGCTGTCCAGAAATACGTCGTGCAATGTTCCAGTGCGGGAAGGGATGTAAGTCTGGTGCCATTCGTCCAGACTGGCCACGAGCGCGGTCATGAAAAAAGCGATAGCTGACCACTTCAAAGCCCAGCGATGAATGCTGGGTAAGGTCGCCTTCCATGCGCGAAAGAGTAGAAAGCTTAACATCGCATAGCCGACGAAGTGACCGCCTTTGCGGATGAAAACGTGAAGCGGATGAAAATGCTCGGGACTGATCCCGAACAAATGGTGGAAGATGCCGAAAAGAATATGTCCAGTGTTATCAGAAGAAAGATAGCTTGTGGATTCGACGACGATAATGCCGATCCACAGCCCAGCGGCGATCCATCCCTTCAGAATTTCTTCGAAAGAGTGATCATGCACGGAACCTTGCGCGGCAGCGGAAGCAGGACTATTCAATCGCTCGATTACTCCCGCGCATAGTTCGGCGCTTCGCGCGTGATCACAACGTCATGCACGTGACTTTCGCGCAAACCGGCGACACTGATGCGGACAAAGCGAGTTTTCTGCAACAACTCGGGAATCGTGGAGCAGCCGCAGTATCCCATGCCAGATTTCAGCCCGCCTACCATCTGGCTGAGGATCATGGAGACGGATCCGCGGTAGGGAACGCGTCCTTCGATTCCTTCCGGCACCAGCTTCGCTAAGCGATTGGATTCATCCCCTGATCCTGAATTGGCGATGGAAGAATCATCCACGCTCTGGAAGTATCTTTCGCTGGAGCCCGAGGCCATTGCGCCGATGGAACCCATTCCACGGTAAGACTTGAAGGTGCGGCCTTGATAAAGAATCAGCTCGCCCGGGCTTTCGTCAGTTCCGGCGAATAGAGAACCGATCATGACTGCGTTGGCGCCTGCCGCCAAAGCCTTCGTGATATCGCCAGAAAATTTAATGCCGCCATCCGCAATGATGGGAACATCGGAATCTTTCGCTGCGCGATAGGCTTCCGCAATGGCGGTCATTTGCGGCACGCCTGCTCCGGTCACAATACGCGTTGTACAAATCGAACCCGGACCAATACCGACTTTGATCGCGTCTGCCCCCGCACGAATCAACTCGCAGGTGCCGTCGAATGTGGCGACATTTCCGGCGATCAAATCAATTTCCGGCAGTTTAGCTTTAATGGCTTTGATTGCATCAAGCACTCGGCTGGAGTGGCCGTGAGCGCTGTCGATGGCGAGAACATCGGCTTTGTTCCTGGCCATTTCTTGCGCGCGTTCCAGAAAGTCGCCCGTCGCACCGATGGCCGCGCCGACCCGAAGTCGTCCGTGAGTATCTTTCGCGGCGTTCGGATATTTCAATTTTTTCTGGATGTCTTTGACCGTGATCAGGCCTTTGAGATTGTACTTGTCGTCCACGACTAGAAGCTTTTCGACGCGGTGTTCGTGCAGAATTTTTTCCGCTTCCGTCAGCGTTGTTCCCACGGGCACCGTGATGAGATTATCTTTGGTCATCACGCTGCTGATCGGCACATCGAAGCGTGTTTCAAAACGCAGGTCGCGATTGGTGAGAATGCCCACCAGCCGGCCATTCTTGGTGATGGGCACGCCGGAAATCTTATACTTCCGCATCATTTCCAGCGCGTCGGAAACTTTCTCATCGGGCGACATCGTAACGGGATCTACGATCATGCCGCTTTCCGAGCGCTTTACCTTGTCCACTTCTTCGGACTGCTGATCGATTTTCAGGTTGCGATGAATGATTCCCAATCCGCCCTGTTGCGCCAGCGCAATTGCCATATGGGACTCAGTGACTGTGTCCATGGCCGCACTGATGACGGGAATGTTCAGACGAATATTGCGCGTGAATTGCGTTTGCGTGTTGGCATTCGCCGGAACCACGTCCGAACGCGCAGGCAGCAGTAACACGTCGTCGAATGTAAGCGCTTCAGGTACGGGAAAGTGAATCATAAAAGTTGGATGTTCTATTTTAGAGATGGATGCAAATCGTGGCAAATGGCCGTTTGCGGCTAGGCGGATGTTCCCAGCGGCGAGGTGTTCGCTTCCACGGATTGCTGGAGAACTTTGCAGGTCCACGGATTGCTGGAGAACTTTGCAGGTCCGCTTGAATAGCGTCTTTTTCAGGTAAAGTAGCGG
>DASXCC010000024.1:0-2815 GCA_036491415.1 Terriglobales bacterium
AAGAAGATTCGCTGTACGTTCGCGCATTGCTGCCGTTGAGGTGATGCTTGTCAAATTCTGCTACGGACGTGATCAGCCCTGCAATCGAACACACCAAGCAGCAATTATTTAAGCCCTTCCGCCTTAAGCAGTGGACAAGGCTCGCTTTCGTAGGCTTGCTTGCGGGTGAGCTCAGTTCCGGCGGTGGTTGCAACTTTCAGGTTCCAAACTTCCCGCGGCATACCAATAGATCAAACCATTTCGCGCCATCACTCTTAGCATCATCTCCGTTGCACGCCGGAGCGTTGGCGGCCTTAATCGCGTTGTTCGTCGCCGCAGGACTCATCCTGATTGTTCTTTTCATTTACTTGAAGAGCATGATGCGCTTCGTGCTTTTTGATAGCGTTGTCAACCGCGAGTGCAGGATCCGCGAAAGCTGGCGGCGGCGAATACGGCCCGGCTTCCGATATTTCCTTTGGCAGCTTGGTTTCGCATTCGTTGCTTGGATCGTTGCCGCAATCATCTTCGGCGGCCCCATCGGCATTGCCTACCTGCTGGGCTGGTTTCACAACCCGGACCAGCATCTGGTCGCGCTCATATTAGGCGGGATTGGCTTGTTCTTTGTCTTTTTTGCTTACTTCATCTTGCTGGTGACTGCGACTGTCATGACTAAAGACTTTATCGTTCCGCAAATGGCGCTGGAAGAAATCAGCGCGGTCGAAGGATGGCGCCGCCTTCTGCAGATGATGAAAACTGAAAAATTGAGCTATGCAGGCTACATCGGGATGAAAATTGTCCTGGCGATTGCTGCGGGAATTTTGGTGGCGATCGTCTCGCTGATTGTCATTTTGATCCTGGCGATTCCGATCAGCGGTTTGGGAATCGTCGCCGTTCTCGGCGGCAAAGCCGCTGGCATGCAGTGGGACGTTGTGACGATCGCTTTAGTAGTAGTCGCCGCCAGCATCGCCTTTGTAATCATTATGTATTTGGTCTGTTTGATTTCTGTGCCCACGATTGTTTTCTTTCCGGCTTACTCGATGTACTTCTTCGCCGCGCGATATTCGCCTCTGCGAAATGTGCTGTATCCGCTTCCCGCGCCACCTCAAGAGCCACCTGCGTTGCCGCCGCCGTTTCTGCCACCACCCGAACCGATTGGGTGATTCGAGACTGTCCCGTTTAGAGATCATCAGCCAGGAACTTTCTTCGTTCACAGGTGTCTATGTGGAGGAGGTAGAAATTCATGGCCTTCTCGACTGGCGATCCTTCGCGTCCTCAGATTAACGTCACGCCATTCATCGACGTTTTGCTGGTATTGATCATCATTTTCATTTTTCTCGTGGTAATGTCACGGCCGCAGGGGCTGGAAGCTCGCATCCCTCAGCCCGCGAAAGATTCCTCTCCCGAAAAAGAGAGCTCCATTGTGATTCAAATCTATTCGAACACGGCGAGATCCACACCACTTCTAAAAATCAACAATGAGGACATTGCCTGGAATGATCTTCAGGCGCGATTACAGAAGATCTACACCTCGCGCGTGGAGCGTGTGGCCTTCGTGCGTGGAGACGACGACGTGGATTTTCAGTACGTCGCAGACGTGATTGATATCGCAAAAAGCGCCGGAGTATATCAGGTGGCATTGATGCCGAGAAACCAAAACTAATTCACTCACTCGCGCGATTCTTAATCCATATCGGTGTTCCCACAAAGCCGAAGGCGTGGCGGATCTGGTTTTCCAAAAATCGCTGGTAGGAAAAATGCAGTTTTACTTTTCGATCCGTGAACAAAATAAACGTTGGCGGCGCGACGGCCGCTTGCGTCATGTAATAGATCCGCACTTGCTGGCGGGCGGGAACGCCTGCGCGTTCGAAGTCCACATACTTCAAAAAGCGATTCATCTCTGAAGTTGAAATTCTCTTGCGGCGTTCCGTGGCTACTAGCTCGAGCATTGGAAAAATCTTTTCCGTGCCTTTACCCGTCGCGGCGGAAATGAATACCAGCGGAGCGTAACTTAGAAACTTCAATCCGTGGCGAAGCCTCTGTTCATAGGCGATGCGTTCGGCGGGCCGCTTGCTCTCGCGGATTCGTGCGGCTTTTGACCGGCTGACGGCCTTTTTCTCGCCGCTCATCACCAGGTCCCATTTGTTAATGACGATAATGACTGAACGCCCGCTTTCATGCGCGTATCCCGCAATGGATGCATCGAGCTGGCTTACGCCTTCGGTAGCATCAATCACCATCAGCGCAATGTCGGCGGCTTCAAGGTGCTTGCGGGCCATTACAACCGAAAGCTTTTCCGCCATTAAATTGGTTTTACCTTTACGGCGGATGCCGGCTGTATCAATAAAGCGAAACTTCCTTCCATTGTGCTCGAAGACTTCATCCACGGCGTCGCGGGTAGTTCCCGGGATGGGCGACACGATGGCGCGGTCCGTTCCGGTCAAGCAATTGAGCAGCGTGGATTTGCCTACGTTCGGGTGGCCTATGATCGCGACCTTCACTTCCCTCGCTTCTTTGCGATCAGGCTCCGGCGTTTGCTCCTCGGCATTTTCCGGGTCTTCTGTCGTCCCATCTTTTTCCGTCCCATCTTTTTCTTCTTGCTCATCGGCGCTCTCGGGAACTTCCGGAGCGGCATCTTCCAGCGGAGCAGTTTCAGTAACAGGAAGTCGCAGTTTCTCAATGATCGCGTCGAGCAGATCATCCAGACCACGGCCATGCTCGGCAGAGATGGGGAAAATGTTTCTAATTCCCAGCCCATGAAATTCATCCGCCAGCCCTTCCTGCTTATCGGAGTCCACTTTATTGACGGCTAAAAATAGGGGCTTGCCGGTTTTTTGCA